>JAJEHK010000091.1 GCA_022823765.1 Alphaproteobacteria bacterium
CAGGGCGACGTTCTCAAGGGCGGGGACCACCGAGGAACGCACGAGGCGGGCGAGGCCCGTCAGGTTTTCCGAGAGCACGGGATTCTTCTTGTGGGGCATGGCCGAACTGCCCTTCTGTCCGGCAGTGAAGGCCTCCTCGACCTCGCGCACCTCGGTGCGCTGCAGGTGGCGAATCTCGACGGCGAGGCGTTCGACCGAGGCCGCCACCACGCCAAGAGCGGCGAAGAAGGCGGCATGGCGATCCCGCGGGATCACCTGGGATGAGACCGTTTCCACCCTCAGGCCGAGTCGCTTCGCGACGTGGGCCTCGATGGCGGGATCCACGGTCGCGAACGTTCCCACGGGACCCGAGATGGCGCACACCGCGATCTCGTCGCGTGCCGTCTCGAGGCGCCGCCTCGCGCGGGCGAACTCGGCATGGTGGCCGGCAAGCTTGAGACCGAAGGTGGTCGGTTCCGCGTGAATGCCGTGGCTGCGTCCGGCGCACAGTGTCGCGGCGTGTTCACGTGCCCGCCGTCCGAGGACGCCGAGCAGGCGATCCGTCCCCTCGATGAGGAGGGTTGCGGCATCCTTCAGCTGCACCGCCAGGGCGGTATCGAGCACATCGGACGAGGTCATGCCCTGGTGCAGCCAGCGGGCCTCCCCGCCCACCTGTTCGGTGATGCTGGTGAGAAACGCGATGACGTCATGGCGTGTCTCGCGCTCGATGTCGTCGATGCGCCCGACATCGATGCTGGCGCGCTCGCGCGTGGCCTCTGCCACCCCTGGCGGAATGGTGCCGGCGGCCTCCATCGCCTCGGCGGCGAGAATCTCGATCTCGAGCATGATCCCGAAGCGGTTTTCCGGTTCCCACAGGGCGGCCATCTCCGGGCGGGTGTATCGGGGAATCATGTCCTTGCTCTCCGTCGGCGCCGTCCCGTGCCGTCCCCCTGCGTTGCCGCCTTGCGCCGGGGCAGGGAGACCACCCGCTTGAGGCAGGGATAGTCGGCGGTCTTGTGGGGGATGGCCATGGCATCGACAAAATGCTCCTGGAACTTCGGCTCCACCGCTGTCTCGATCTTCTCGATGCGCCGCACTTCCCGTTCGAGTTCCTTTCGCAGCGCGCCATTCAGGAGGGCAAGGCGGGCTCCGGTTCCGGCCGCATTGCCGGCCGAACCGGTACGCTCGAGGGGGCAATCCGGAATCAGGCCGAGGACCATCGCATGGCGGGTGTCGATATGGCTCCCGAAGGCGCCGGCGAGGGTGACGCGATCGAGAGAATCCACGCCCATGTGATCCATCAGCAGCCGGGCGCCGGCGTAGAGCGCACCCTTGGCGAGCTGGATCTGCCGGATGTCGTTCTGGGTCACGATGATGGGTGACGGCCCCTGGTGGAGGACATAGGCGAAGGTGCGGTCCTGCTGGACGATGCGCGGCGTGCGGCTGGCCATTGCGCCGTCAATGATCCCGTCTTCGGTGAGCAGTCCGGCGAGATACATCTCGGCCAGAAGCTCGATGATCCCCGATCCGCAGATTCCAGTCGGTTCGCCGGCGAAGCCGGCCTCGTTCGACCAGTGTTCGTTGCCAATCACCCTGAACACCGGTTCCAGGGTTTCGGCATCGATTCGCACCCGCTCGATGGCGCCCGGTGCGGCGCGTTGTCCGGAACTGATCTGGGCTCCCTCGAAGGCAGGTCCGGTGGGAGAGGAGGCGGCAAGCAGCCGCGTGCGGTTGCCGAGGATGATCTCCGCGTTGGTGCCCACATCGACGATGAGTGTCATCTCGTCGTTGCGGTAGGGCATCTCGGCCAGCAGGACTCCGGCGGCATCGGCGCCGACATGGCCGGCGATGCAGGGAAGCACGTAGATGCGGCTTCCCGGATTGAGCTCGAGACCGATGTCGCTTGCCAGCATGATCGTCGCATCGTCCGTGGCGAGCGCGAAGGGCGCGAACCCCAGCGGCGTGGGATCGAGGCCAAGGACCAGGTGGTGCATCACCGGATTGCCGGCGATGGTGACCTCGAGAATGTCATGGAGTTCGACACCCGCTTCCCTGGCCGTCTCGCCGGCGAGTTCGTTCAGCGCCGTGCGCACGACGGCGGTCATGGCCGCCGCACCGTCCTCGTTCATCATCGCGTAGGAGACACGGCTCATCAGGTCCTCGCCGAAGCGGATCTGCGGGTTCATGCACCCCGCCGAGGCGAGAACGTCGCCGGTCTGGAGATCGCACAGATGGGCGGCGATGGTGGTGGAGCCGACATCGACGGCAAGGCCGTGGAGCCGGTCATGAAATCCGGGGCGGATGTCGACGAGCCGCTTGCCGCGGCGCACCAGAACCGTGGCCCGGTAGCCGCCTTCCTCGAGGGTGGCGTGGAGTTTCCTCAGGACATGGGCATCGACCCCGGCGACGGTGACGTTCCAGGTCTCCTTCAGCGCCGACTCGAGCCGGCGCAGGTGCGATGCCGGGTCATGCATGTCGGGTTCGGCGATCTCGACGTACATGGCCTTCACCACCGGATCGACCTCGACGGTGCGGGCATCGGCGCGCTTGCGGACGATCTGGCGGTGCACCTGGCTTTCCGCCGGCACGTCCACCACAAGGTCGCCGCCGATCCGTGCCTGGCATGACAGCCGGCGGTTGTGCTTCAGCAACCCGCTGGCCCTCTGGCGGTGCTCGGCGTCTGCGAGCGGCGTCAGGTGTTCGCTGGAGGAGACGATTCCGTGTTTGGCGAAGTCGCCCTCGGCGATCCTCACCTGGCAGCGCGTGCAGATGCCGCGTCCGCCACACACCGAATCGAGGTCGACGCCAAGATCGCGCGCCGCCTCCAGGAGACCGGTGCCTCGGCGGAACCGCTTCCTCAGGCCCGAGGGCGTAAAGACGACAAGGGGGTCGTCAGCCACGGCGCCTGCGGCCTTCGCGCCGTCGCGCCCGCGCCTGGGAGATCGCATCGCCTGCCGCGCCGGCGCTCGAGTTGAGGGCGATCCAGCTTCGGCAGTTGCGGTCCACGCCCATCATCACGTCACCGGCACGGATCGCCGTCATGATTTCCAGTTCCAGCGGATTGGTGATGGCCGAGGTCATCCCGCTGGCCATGGCCATGGTGAGGAACGCTGCGTTGAGCGCCGGCCGGGCCGGCAACCCGAAAGAGATGTTGGAGGCGCCGCAGGTGGTGTTGACCTTCAGTTCCTCGCGCAGGCGCCGGATGATGCGGAAACTGGTGCGCCCGGCCTCTCCGATGGCGCCGATGGGCATGACCAGCGGGTCCACCACTACGTCGGCGGGAGGGATGCCATAGTCCTGCGCGCGTTCGACGATCTTGCGGGCGACATTGAAGCGCTCGTCGGGATCCTCCGAGATTCCCGTCTCGTCGTTGGAGATCGCGACCACCGCGGCACCGTGCTTCGCCACCAGTGGCAGCACGGATTCGAGCCGTTCCTCCTCGCCGGTGACGGAGTTGACCAGCGCCTTGCCGGAATAGGCCTCAAGGCCCCTTTCAAGGGCGGCGACGATGGAACTGTCGATCGACAGCGGCGCGTCGGTGAGGGACTGCACGAGCTTGACGCAGTCATGGAGGATCTGTGGTTCGTCGGCGAGCGGTACGCCTGCGTTGACGTCGAGCATGTGGGCCCCTGCGGCCACCTGGGCCAGGGTATCGGATTCGACGCGGCCATAGTCGCCGTCTGCCATTTCGGCAGCGAGGCGCTTGCGGCCCGTGGGATTGATTCGCTCACCGATGACGGTAAACGGGCGGTCAAAGCCGATGACGACGGTTTTCGTCGCCGAACTGATCACGGTCTCGGTCATGCCTTCCTTCGCATGTAGTCGGGAATAACGGGATGAACGGCGTGCGGAGTGCGTCCCTTGAGCACATCCGACTCCGCAATGATCCAGGCAACACTCTCCTCCTGACGATAGGCCATCAGGTGTATCCCGGAAATGCCTTCGATGTCGCGTATGCGCTGAATGAGTTCAACACAGAGCCGCTTTCCTTCCTCCCTCGCGTCCGCCGCACCCGCCAGCCTGTCGACGACGGCGTCGGGAATGTGGACACCGGGCACATGGCTGCGGATCCAACGGGCCGCCCGGGCCGAGGCCAGTGGCCCGACCCCCACCAGGATGAAGCACTTCTCGTGAAGCCCCAGATCGCGCACACGTTCCATGTAGCGTTCGAGGCGAGGGATGTCGAAGCAGTACTGGGTCTGCACGAACTGTGCGCCCGCCTCGATCTTGCGTCGCAGCCGCAGCGGCCGGTAGTCGAAGGGCGGAGCGAAGGGGTTGGCGGCAGCCCCGAGGAAGAGTTCAGGCGCGCGGTCGAGACGGCGGCCCGATGCGAACGTGCCCTCGTCGCGCATGGTGGAGAGCACGGCAAGCGTCGTCATGCAGTCGAGATCGAAGACGGGTTGCGCCTGCGGGTGATCACCGCATTCCACGCCGTCGCCCGTGAGACACAGGATGTTGGCGACCCCCATCGCCGCAGCCGACAGGACATCCCCCTGGATGGCGATCCGGTTGCGGTCGCGGGCCGAGATCTGCATCACCGTCGCGTAGCCGACGCGGGTGAGCAGCGCGCACACGCCGAGACTGGACATGTGGCAGTTGGCGCCGGAGCCGTCGGTCGCATTGATGGCGTCGACCCAGCCGTCGAAGATCGCCGCCCGGTCGAAGACATCCATGGGGTCGGCGGAGTCGGGCGGCGAGAGTTCCGCCGTGACGGCGAATTCGCCGGCCCTCAGCACCCGTTCGAGGCGGCCGCGGGAACTGTGTCCCGGAAGCGGTTCAAGGGGGGCGCCCGGGTCGATGGGTCCCGGGGACTTCATGGCGGGGAATGCCGGTCCCTCGTTGAGCGGCCCGGTGCCCGGGCGTTCGAGTCCGGTCACCGTGCGCGCTCCGCCGAACGCTGGCGCAGGACGCGCAGCCAGGACGATCGCCTGACGAGACGGTGATCGCTTGCGGGCAGGAGGGCGATGGTGCCGCCTCCCATGTTCCGGTCCCCTTCGACGGCCTTCACCCAGACACAGGTCATGTCGGGCAGGATCTCGCAGGTGCCGTCCGCGCGCACGCCGCCACAGGGGCCGTTCAGCAGGTCCTTCGGACAGTTGCGGGGGCAGGACATGCCCGTGGAGGAGAGCACGCAGGCACCGCACATGCGGCAGTCGAAGAGGGTTCCCTTGATCGTTCGCTCGACCGCGGCGACGGGCCGTTCAAGGCGATCGTGACCGATGAGGCGAACCAGAGGCCCGACGACGACCATGAGGTGTTCGAAGACGACATAGAGACGGGCAAGGTGGTGTGCATGCCTGACCGACCAGTCTCTCATGGACCACATGGAGGGACGCCTCCCGCCGGCCCTCGGATCAGCCGCGGATCCGGTAGTCGGTCAGGGTCCGGGCGATCGCCTTCTCGCCCCTCGGCGCCATCATGTGGGCCCCGGCGATACCCTTGATCTCCCTGAACTGCTCGATGAGCTCGGCGCAGACCTTGCGTCCTTCCTCCTTCTCGTCCGCCGCGCCCTCGATGCGGCGGATGACATGTTCGGGCACATGCACGCCAAAGAGGTTCGCGTCCATCCAGCGGGCCGAGCGGGCCGACATGATCGGCCCGACGCCGACGATGAACCGTGTCTTCCGGGTGATTCCGTGATCGTCGAGCGCCGCCATGTAGCGCTTGAGAACCTCAATGTCGTAGGCAAACTGGGTCTGGAAGAAGTCCACGCCGGCGGCGATCTTGGCATCGAGGCCGTCGGTGTTGAATCCGGCGCCGGGGTCGCGCGGGGTGTCGGCGGCGCCGATCAGCAGGCCCGGGGGAGGATCGATGGTCCGGCCCGACGGCAGGCACCCCTCGTCGCGCATCTGCCGGGCCATGGAGATGAGACCGCGGCTGTCGGTGTCCTCCACCGCCTTCGCGTCGGGCTGGTCGCCCTTGGTGATGCTGTCGCCGTGGAGACACAGGATCGACGGAACGCCCAGCGCCGCCGCGCCGATCATGTCGCCCTGGATGGCGAGGCGGTTGCGGTCGCGCACCGTGAACTGCAGCACCGGCTCGATTCCGTTCGCGGCCAGTATCGCCGCGCAGGGCAGGGCGGACATGTGGGTCCTGGCCCCGGCCCCGTCGGTCACGTTGACGGCGTCGACGAGGCCCTTGAGACAGCCTGTCCGCTCCATGACGGCTTCGCTGGTGGCGGCATCGGGCGGCGTGGTTTCGGCCGTGATGACGAAGTCGCCCGCGGCGAGGCGCGCTTCAAGCTGACCGGGTGATTTCATGATCGGTACCGTCTTTCAGGGTTCGCGGCCGCCGGCCCGGACATGGGCCGCCAGCACGTCTGGTGTGAATGTCGCTTCGAGGCGCGCCACCGCTTCATCGGCCGCCGCCGCGAGATCGTCGCCACAGGCAACCGGCTCCGAACGGCGCCAGTGTTCGAGATAGGCGTCCGACCCGTGGAGCCCGGCATGCATCGCCGCCTGGTCGATCGCCTTCTCGAATCGGGTCGAGAGCACGCGCCTCTCGGTCCGGCGGCCGGCCTTGGCGATCACCTGGGCGGGTATGTCGCGCCAGTAGACGATGGTGAGGGCCGCCGCCATCACTCTTTCCCGGCCATGCGCTGCGCTCCCGCCCGAGCGCCGCCATCGGCCATCAATGCCCTCCGGCCGCCTGCTGGGCTTCCGCCAGCAGGGTCTCCAGGGCGCCGTATCCCGCGTGGCGCATCTCGAAGTCGAGGCCGAGGCGCGCCGCCGCGGCCCTCGCCTTCTCCTCGAGATCGTCGTCCGGCGCCTGGGCGAGCCACACCAGCCGGCGGTAGTTGCCGAAGTAGAGGGGTTCGAGTTCCGGGTGGCGGTCGATGCCGAGGCCCTTGATGATCAGGGTGTTGAAGTGACGCACCAGGTAGTCGGTGAGATAGAAGGTGCCGGGTTCCTCGTCGTGGAGGGCCTCGAAGGCATCCCTGCCGGCGAAGAACTGGTAGCAGTGGGGCCCGTCGATCCTCATCACGCCCTCGTCTTCCAGCACCTCGTCGAGGGCGCCGCCGGTCCCGCAGTCGGCGTAGGCGACAAAGATGTTCTCGAAGGCGCCTCGCGCCTCGCGGATCTTCCGGCGCACGCCGTCCGGAATGCGCGAAGGGCGGTTGTGCCACTCGGCCGGCAGGCACTGGACCTCGATCGCATCCCAGCCATGGGCGCGCACGAGAGTCATGATGTCATGGGCCAGCGCGCCGCAGGCGATGACGAGGCTGCGCCCGTGTTCGTTCCTGTTCAGGCTGCCGCCCCGGCTTGCTGGCGGAGTTCGTCGACCATGGACTTGGCGGTCTCCACGGCCACCGCCGCGTCGCGGCAGTAGGCGTCGGCGCCGACGCTCTTCGCGAAGGCCTCGTTCAGCGGCGCGCCACCCACCAGCACCATGTAGTCGTTGCGCAGTCCGCGTTCCTTGAGCGTATCGATCACCACCTTCATGTAGGGCATGGTGGTGGTGAGAAGGGCCGACATGCCGAGGAAGTCCGGCCGGTGCTCGTCAAGGGCGTTGAGGTAGGAGTCGGCGTCGTTGTTGATGCCGATGTCGAACACGTCGAAACCGGCGCCCTCGAGCATCATGCCGACGAGATTCTTGCCGATATCGTGGATATCGCCCTTGACCGTGCCGATGACGATGGAGCCGAGCTTGGGCGCGCCGGTCTCCGCCAGCAGCGGACGAAGGATGGACATGCCGGCCTTCATGGAATTGGCGGCCAGCAGCACTTCCGGCACGAAGAGAATGCCGTCGCGGAAATCGATGCCAACGATCCTCATGCCCTCGACGAGGGCTTCCGTGAGGACCTTGTAGGGTGCCCAGCCACGCTCGAGCAGGATGTTGGTGCCCTCGACGATCTCGTCGGCGAGACCGTCATAGAGGTCCTCGTGCATCTGCTGCACGAGTTCATCGTCCTCGAGAGTCGTGAGATCAAGATCGTCGTCGACGTCGGCCATCAGCCTGCTCCCTTCAGTCGATCTCCAAGGGCACACGTATGACCATCATATCCCCAAGTGTAGTCTCTTCGCGACTCCCGTTGTCGCAAAAGCGACACAATGACCGCAATGTTCCCCAGGTCCCGCGTGGCAGACCCGTCATCGTCTCCCGCCGGGGACTGCCTCTCCTGGCAGGCGTCAGGCGGCGGTGTCGCTCTCGCTCAGTTTTTCGGCGGCGTCGAGGTCGACGGAGACGAGTTGCGAGACGCCCGGTTCGCTCATGGTGACGCCGAACAGGCGGTGCATGCGGGCCATGGTGACGCGATGGTGGGTGATCACCAGAAACCGGGTGGCGTCGGTGGCGGCGAACTCGTCGAGCAGGTCGCAGAAGCGCGCCACATTGGCATCGTCGAAGTGGGCGTCCACCTCGTCGAGAACGCAGACCGGCGACGGGTTGGTGAGGAAGAGGGCAAAGATGAGGGCCAGCGCGGCCATCGCCTGTTCGCCGCCGGAAAGCAGCGACAGGGCCTGCAGTTTCTTGCCGGAGGGATTGGCGTCGACCTCGAGACCGGCCTCGAGCGGATCATCGGAATCCACCAGCGAGAGGCGCGCCTCGCCCCCCGTCAGGCGGCGGTGCAGGTCCTGGAAATGGCGATCGATCTCGTTGAAGGCGGCGAGCAGCCGCTCGCGGCCCTCGCGGTTGAGTTCGCCGATGCCGCGGCGCAGCCGCTGGATGGCCTTCTCGAGATCGCTGCGCTCGCGCTCCAGGGCGGAGATCTGTTCGGCGACCTCCGACATCTCCGTTCCGGCCGTCAGGTTGACCGGGCCCATGTTGTCGCGTTCGCGCACGGCCCTCGCGTAACGTTGTTCCAGTTCCCCGGCCTCGGCGAGAGCGTCGGCGTCCGGCACCTCGTCTGCCAGGTCCTCGGGCGAGAGGGAGAGGTGGTGGCGGATCTGGCCGGCAATGTCCCCGGAACGCTCATTTGCCTGGGCAAGGGCTCCCTCGCGACGTGCCCGTTCCTCGCGCTTCGCGTAGAGCGCCTGTTCCTGCTGGCGCAAGGTGCGCTCGCGTTCGGCCAGCTGCGTCTCGGCCGTGGCGAGCTGATCGTCGGCCGCCTGGCGCCGTTCCCGGGCGGCGCTGATCCGGTCGGCGAGGTCGCGCTGCTGGCGGGCAATGCGCTCCGGCGCGCTCTCGAGTTCCTCGCACGTGGCCCGTCGCGACACGATGCGTTCTTCCAGGCCGGCAATGCGCTGACGCGCTTGTCCGGCGCGCGAACGCCAGGAGTCCTGCTCGCGGGCGATGGCCTCGATGCGGGCGAGGCGGTTGTCCCGCTCCTGATGGAGCCTGTCGCAGACGCGCTGGCGTTCCAGGGATTCCTGGCGCAGGAGATCGAGCCGGTGGCGCTGATCGTCGAGGAGTGTGTCATCGTCCGCTTCAGGAAGCCCGGCGAGATCGCCGCGGCAGCGGGCGAGGTTCTCTTCCAGAGAGGCCCGTTCGGCCACCATGCGCCTTGCCTCGACGGCGCGCCGCTCCTGGCGTTCTTCCAGGTCACTGAGCGTCCTTGCCGCCGCGGCCGCCTCATGGGCGCATGTCGCGAGACGGTCGCCGAGACGGGAAGACGCGCGCCTTGCCTCGTCCTCGGCAAGGCGCGCCTGCGCTTCGGTCTCCACGGCGGCCGCGTGCGCCTCGCCGGCCCGTTGCCGGGCGGGCAGGGCCTCGTCCAGATCCCGGCGCAAGTCCTCGAGACGGGCCCTCTGGGCGAGGCGGATGGCGGCGCCCGAACGGGACCCGGTGACGTAGTAGCCGTCCCAGCGCCACATGTCGCCGTCGCGGCTGACGAGTCGTTCGCCGGGTCCAAGGTCTGCCGCCAGTTCGCGGCCGGAGAGGGCATCGACCACCCCGGTGTGCTCGAGGCGGCGGGTGAGTTCCGGCGGACCGGTCACATGACGCGACAGGGGCTCGGCACCCGCCGGCAGGGACGGGGATGCCGCCGGTGACTGAACGAGATTCCAGCCCCGTTCGTGCCCCTCGCCCGGCGGGGCCTCGAGGTCGTCTCCCAGTGCGGCGCCGAGGGCGTTCTCGTATCCGGCTTCCACCTCGACCGAGTCGAGCAACGGCTTCAGGTCTCCCGGTTCATGGCTCCAGGCCTGGGCCTCGAGGGCCTCGGCCGCGCTCTCGAGCTTTTCGACACGCTGCCCGGCGGCGCGCAGACGGAGGCGTGTCTCCTCTTCCGCGCGCCGCGCCGCCACGTGGGCCTCCTCGTGGCGCAGGAGGTCCTGACGAGCGCCCTCGCGCGCCTCGCGCGCGTCGCCTTCCTGCTGGCGCCACCGGGCGAGCTCGGCCCGGGCGGTGTCGATCGCCGCGGCGTCGTCATCACTCCGGTCGCTCTCGTCAAGGGAGGCAAGTCGGGACTCGCAGTCGGCGATCTCCCGGATGAGCGCCTGGCGTTCGGCGGTGAGCGACGCCGCCCGCCTCGTCGCCTCGATCACCTGGGCCTCGATCTCCCGGACCTCCCGCAGCGCCGATTGCAGGGCTTCCTCGGCCGCGGCGATGCGCGGCCTGTCGCTCTCGTTCACGAGGCCCCCGTGCTCGGCATCGAGGCGGGCAAGGGCCCCGTGGCTCTCGGTTTCCAGCGCCTGCTCCCGTTCGCGGTCATCGGCGAGCTGCGCGAGGGCGGTTCGCGCCTCCTCGAGGGCGGCGTCGATCCGTCCGCCTTCCGTCTCGAGAACGCCGCGCGCCACGTCGAGTTCGTGGAGCGCCCGGTCGGCCTCGCTGAGCGCCTGGCGTGCCGGTGGCACCGTGGCGGCAGCATCCTCGCGCGCGGAGGTGGCCGCGGCTACGGCGCCAGTGAGTTCGGCGACTTCGGATTCGGAGGCGGCGAAAGCCTCGCCGGCTGCGACGAGGGCCTCGCCGGCGTCCTGCCACAGGCGCAGGCGCCAGCGCATTTCGGCATCCCTGATGCGCTTTGCGAGATTGCGGTAGCGCTGTGCTGCGCGTTCCTGGCGGCGCAGGCCGGAATGGCGGGCCTCCAGGTTTTCGATGACGACGATCAGCTGGTCGAGATTTCTTTCCGCCCCCTGGAGCCGAAGTTCGGCCTCGTGGCGGCGCGCCTGCAGACCGGCGGTTCCCGCCGCCTCCTCGAGAAGGTGGCGGCGGCTGGCCGGCTTGCGGTTGATGATGTCGGAGATCTGGCCCTGGTTCACCAGGGCCGAACTCGAGGTGCCCGAAGCGATGTCGGCAAAGAAATGGCGCACGTCCCTGGCGCGCATGTCCTGGCCATTGATGGCGTAGGCCGAGCCGCTGCCACGCTCGATTCTTCTCGTGATCTCGATCTCGTCGGTGTCATTCCACCGCCCCGGGGCATCGCGTCCGGGGTTGGCGAGGGAGAGCGTGACCTGCGCCAGGTTGCGCGACGGCCTGAGCCTGGTCCCGGCGAAGATGACGTCCTCCATGCCGCCGCCGCGCACCCTTGAAGGCGAGGCCTCGCCCATGATCCAGCGCAGGGCCTCGAGCAGGTTGGACTTTCCGCACCCGTTGGGACCGACGACTCCGGTCAGGCCGGGTTCGATCAGAAGGTCGGCGGGGTCGACGAAGGACTTGAAACCGACGAGGCGCAGACGGGAAAAGTGCATGCCGGTCTACTGGCACGCTCCGCTCACAAGGCGGCCTCGATGTCCAGGAGCATTTGATCGAGCGCCGCGTAGCCCGGATCGCCGGAGACCACCTCTCCGTTGACGACGAGCGTCGGCGTCACCCTGACAGCATGGTTCGCGCGCGCCTCCTCGATCCCCTCGAGGATCTGCTGCATCACCCCGCGATCGTTGATGCACGGATCGACGATGGCCGGATCGCGGCCCCCCGATGCGACGATGGCCCTCAGTTCCGCCACCGGATCATCCGCACCGATCCAGCGCTCCCTGGTGCGGAAGAGGACGTCGATGAAGCCGAAGAAGTTGTCACCGCCCGCACAGCGGGCCAGCGCCGACACCCTCAGGGCCAGGCCGTCCAGGGGGTACTCGCGGAACACCAGCCTGGCGCGTCCCGTCTCGAGCCAGTTGGCCTTGAGATCGGGAAGCGTGTTGGCATGGAAGGCGGCGCATGCGCCACAGGTCATCGAGGCGTATTCGATGATCTCGATGGGAGCCGAGGGATCGCCGAGGATCATGTCGCCCCCGTCAGCCCGCGCCCCGGAACCGATGAACGGCAACACCAAGGATCCCGCCGCCAGTCCCACAAACTCGCGTCTCTTCCACACGTTCAGGCACCCCTCCGGCAGGTCGCCGCCGATCATAAGGCAGCCACCCCCGCCATCTCAAGATGCGCAGGCCGGGCGGCACCATGCAATTCCGCCACACAAGCCGCCTCGCCAATGTGGTTGACGTCGCGTCCCTTCTTCATCACGACAACCATGTCAGCGATGGAGCGCGCGGTGTCGAGAACGAGTTCCTCCTGCAGGCGGTCGAGAAGCCTCGGGATTCCCTCGGCGACCAAATGGTCTGGGGCGCTCATCGTCTCGACGCAGATATTGAAGGATGGTTCGGTCGCCAGAACCCTGCCAGGTTGCGATTTCGCAATTCACTCCCCAACCAACGCGCGAAGGCGCTCGTAGATCACCGTTCCTGCAAGCGCATCGTTCCGTTGGGCGAGGTCCCAGACGTTCTCGCCTCTGCCGTTCCGTTCCGTGGGATCAGCACCGGCGTCAATCAGTGCCTCGACAACGGCAGGAGCCTTCGTTCGCTCTGCCGCGACGTGCAGTGCTGTCCGCTCCTCCGCATCACGCGCAGCGACATCGACTCCTGCGGCTACCAGCACGTCGATGATGGCAGGGTTGGCGTTGTTGGATGCTGCGAAGTGCAGCGCTGTCAACTCGTGCGCGCTGCGCGCGTCCACATCGGCCCCAGCGTCGATCAGTGTGTTGATGATGTCAGGATTGGCGTTGTTGGATGCCGAGTAGTGCAGCGCCGTATGCTCCCCCACCGTGAGTGCGGTCACATCGGCTCCAGCGCCAATCAGCGTGTTGATGATGGCAGGATTGGCGTTGTTGGATGCCGCGTAGTGTAGCGCCGTTCGATCCCTCGTCGCGAGTGCGGCCACATTGGCCCCAGCGTCGATCAGCGCATCGATGATGGCATGATTGGCGTTGTTACCCGCTGCCACTTGCAGTGCTGTCAATTCGTTCGCCTCGCGCCCGTTTGCATCGGCCCCGCCGTCAATCAGCGCATCGATGATGGCAGGGTTGGCATTGTTGGACGCCGCCACGTGCAGTGCCGTCCACTCGTCCATCGCGCGCGCGTCCACATCAACCCCAGCGTCAATCAGCACATCGATGACAGCGGGGCCGGCGTTGTTGTTTGCCGCCATGTGGAGCGGCGTCCGGTACTTGTGATCGCGTGCCTTGATGTCCGATCCGGCCTCCAGAAGCATCACGGCGATGGTGGGGTCGGTTGTGTATGCTGCGGCCAAGTGAAGCACCGAGATTCCCTCCGCGTCCCGTGCCAACGGATCGGCTCCGGCCGCGAGGAGGGCCTCCACGATCTCGGGATTGTCGGGGTCTTTCTGCCTTTCCAGCCTCTCGACTACGCGCTCGGGCGCATTCGTAAATCTTGGACCGATGGTGCCTGGATACCTGGTCACGGCCGCATGGAGCGGGCTCTCGCCGTCGTCGTTTCGAGCATTCGGATCGGCTCCCGCCTCCAGCAACGCCTCGATCATCGGGAGATTCCGCGTCAAGGCTGCTGCCCCATGGAGCGGCGTCATTCTCTCCTCGGCACGCGCTGACGGATCTCCCCCGGCATCCACCAGCGCCATGACGATCTTGGGATCAGACGAAAAGAGAGTCACAGAGTGGAGTGGCGTTTCCTCGTCCACGTTCCGTGCCATCGGATCCGCGCCCGCTTCCACCAACAACATCACGATCGCTGCAGCGTTCGAGTCCGGCGCAATCCAGTCGGGCAACCGGTCCGTCAACCAATCAGGCAACCAGTCCCACTTCATCCCAGGAAACAGAAAGGTTTCTTTCACTCCCAGTCCGACACCGTGAAGTGGTGTCATGCCTCCCGCGGCCGGCACATTGGGATCAGTGCCGGCCTCAAGCAGCAATGCCACGCCGGCGGGATCGCCCAGAAACACCGCCGCCATATGCAGTGGTGTGATACCGGCCAATGCCCGCGTCAGGGGGTCCGCGCCAGCATCGAGCAATGTCTCGACGATGCGACCACTGTCCGTCAGGCTGGCCGCGAAGTGAAGGGGTGAGAGGCCTGCTTCTCCCCGCGCCATGAGATCGGCCCCGGTGGCCAGGCACGCCTGGACGTCGGACACCGTGCCCAGCCGGAAGAAGCTCGCCGTGTTCCAGTCGTCGCAGTCGACTGCGACGGACGGAGAAGCAACGAGGACGAACGTCAGCAGAGCGGCGCCGGCGGCGAGACGGCCGTGATGCCGTCCACCCGGTTTCGTGCATGTCGTCACCATGCCTGCATTCCGCATCCTCTAGATGATGATCGTCCAAGCGTCGAGCGGAACACTATCCGCCAACGCCGGAGGTGGTCCAATCCACGGCTTCGGCAACACCTGACCGATCCTCCCGATCGGATTGGTCAACCTCCAGGCTGAAACGGACCTGCATGTGCACCCGAATCCCGGACGTTGCATCGAGACAGCGTGACAGCACGGCGCTCGCGCGCGATGTCGTTAGGGCGCGGACGCGAACTCCAGAGGACTCCGCCCGGCAAATGGCGGGTCAGGTTGGCTTCAGGAACGTGATCGAGCCAGGGGGCGCCGGAGGCAGACGCCACCCTGAAGGGATGCCTGGCGGGTCCGGCCGGTGTATCAGGTGCTGGCCGCCTCGCCGATGTTGTCGACGCCGCGTTCCTCGAGAACCGTGTTGAGCCAGTTGGGATCCATTTCGGGCACAGAGGAGAGCAGGAGATCCGTGTAGGGATGATGGGGCGGCGTGAACATGACGTCCTTGGGGCCCATCTCGACGACGCGTCCCTCCTTCATGACGACGACCTCGTCGGCGATGGAGCGCACGGTGGCGAGATCGTGGGTGATGAACATGTAGGCGAGATCGAGTTCCTCCTGCAGACGGTCGAGAAGCCTCAGGATGCCCTCGGCGACCAGCTGGTCAAGGGCGCTCGTCACCTCGTCGCAGATGATGAAGGAGGGTTCGGCCGCCAGGGCCCTGGCGATGCCGATGCGCTGTTTCTGCCCTCCGGAGAGTTCAGGCGGATAGCGGCTGTAGAACTTGGACGGTTCGAGTTCGATGAGGTCGAGGAGTTCGTCCACCCTGTTCTTCAGCTGTGCCCCCTTCAGTCCGCTGTAGAATTCGGCCGGGCGGCCGATGATGTCGCTGATCCGGACCTTGGGATTTAGTGCCGTGTCGGCCATCTGGTAGATCATCTGCGCTTGGCGCAGCTGGTCCTTCGAGCGGGCCCGGAAGCTGGCCGGGAGTTCTTCCCCGGAAAACAGGATGCGCCCCTTGGTGGGCGGCAAGAGCCCGGTGATGCAGCGCGCCGTGGTCGATTTTCCGGAACCCGACTCTCCCACCACCGCAACGGTCATGCCGGCGTGGATGTCGAAGGATACGTCCTCGAGCACCTTGGTCGGGCCGTAGGCCGCATCGACATTGTCGATGGTGACGATCGGCACGGCGCCATCCGCCGGCCGTGACTTCTGGGCCCGCTGGAAGCTCCGCACGGCCCACAGGGTCTTGGTGTAGTCCTCCTGCGGGCTGTCGAGCATGGTCACGGTATCGGCTTCCTCGACCTCGTCGCCCTTGAGCAGGACCTTGATGGTGTCGGCCATCTGGGCGACGACGGCAAGGTCGTGGGTGATGTAGATGGCGGCGGTGTCGAACTGGTCAACGATATCGCGAATGGCGGCCAGCACCTCGATCTGCGTGGTGACGTCGAGCGCCGGTGGTGGGGGCGGGCGAGTTCGCGGACAACTGGGAGCTCAGCGCGGGT
>JAJEHK010000190.1 GCA_022823765.1 Alphaproteobacteria bacterium
CCCTGCCCGCCTTGCCGATGGCGAGAGGACCGTTTTCTGAAGCCCGGTCCCTCTGTCACCACCAGGCCTTCTGAACGGTGATGACGGAAAGTTCCGGAATCGGGAGAAGCCGCGCCGGGCTTGTCGCGGTCATCGCCAGCATGGCAGCGATTGCCACCTTCTATGGGTACTCGGGTCAGCTGCTGTCGTTCGTGCTCGAGAACGAGGGCGAAAGCGGATCCCTGATCGGTCTTTCGGGCGCCGTGCAGATGGCCGGCATCTTCGTCATCATGCCGGTGCTGCCACGGCTCATGCGGCGCCTGGGTCCGGCACGGCTCATGATGGCAGGCGCCAGCCTTTCCCTCGCCTCCATCATCGCCATGGCGCTTCTGGTCGACGTCTGGGCCTGGTTCCCGCTGCGCCTGGCGCTGGGTGCGTCCCAGTCGATGATGTGGACCACGGGAGAGACCTGGCTCAATCACCAGTCGGATGATCAGAACCGCGGCCGGACCATCAGTCTCTTCATGTTCGCCGTCGCCATCGGGTTCGCCGCAGGACCCTTCATCCTCGCCGAGACCGGTTCGGCAGGCGCCGGACCCTTCATCACGGCCGGCGTGATGGTCATCGCCATCATGATCCCGCTCACGGTCAGCCTTCAGGTACGGATCGCACGCGACGACCAGCCGTCGGCTCGCCTTCACCAGTATGTTCGCCTGGCGCCTGTTCCCATGATGGCCAACCTCATGTTCGGCATGATCGGCAGCGCCTTCATGGCGCTGCTGGCGGTCTACGGTCTGCGTCTCGGTCTCGACGAGGCACTCTCGGCACGCATGCTCGGATGGCAGGGCTGGGGTGGCGCCATCATGACCTTCCTTCTTGCCTGGCTGGCATCGAGGTTCGATCGCACCATGCTGCTCGCTGCCTTCACCGTCGCCGGTGCGCTGGCGTCCCTGGCTCTCCCCTTCATTCCATGGATGCGCGACGTCACGACACCGGCCCTGCCATGGATCGACGACATCGGGGGGTTGCTCCTGATCGGCTATCTCATGGTCTTCGGCGGGCTGCGGTCAGCGCATTACGGCATCGCGGTCATGCTGGTGGGCGACCGTTTCCGTGGCGCCGATCTGCCTTCCGCCACCACGGTGTTCGGCATGATGTTCTGCACGGGATCCATCATGGGACCGGCAATCAGCGGCCTGGCCATGGATCTCTGGGATCCGCACGGCCTGGCCGGCGCCGTGCTGCTGTTTCATCTCCTGCTCCTTCCCCTGCCGCTTGTGGCATGGATGCGGCGGCATGCGCGGCGGCGCGGTTGATTGGCTGCGGGCCCTCCACTACGGTTCCCGACATGACGAAGAATGGATCCCAACGGTTGCCGGACGGGATGCACAGCGTCGCCCTGGGAGCCGGCGACCTCAACGGAATCCTCCGAGGCAAGAGGATTCCCGCCACCCGCTGGCAGCAGGCGAGCGATCATGGCATCGCGTTGTCGGCCGCCATTTTCGCCATCGACATGACCTGCGACATCTGGGACACGCCCTACTGCAACATGGAAACGGGCTATCACGACTGCCACATGTTTCCGGCCGGTGATGTCGTGCCATTGCCCTGGGAGGACGGTGTCGGTTTCTGCTTCGGTCACGTCGAGGAGAGCCACGGCGCGCCCGTTCCCATCGACCCGCGGGGTGTACTCACCGATGTTCTCGAACGGGCCTCGGCCATGGGATTCGAGGTCACCATCGGCAGCGAGCTCGAGTTCCATCTCCTTGATCCGCAGACCCGACGGCCGCGGGACACCGGAATCCAGGTCTACAGCCTGACCCGAGCCGCCGAACTTGACCATGTCGTCGGCCCGATTCGCCGCCACCTCGATGCCATAGGCATTCCCGTCGAGCAGTCCAATCCGGAGTACGCCGCCGGACAGGTCGAGGTGAACATCGCCTATGACGAGGCCCTGGTGACAGCCGACAGGACCGTCGTCTTCAGAAGCATGGTGAAGCAGATTGCCCACGCGCACGGATATCTCGCGACGTTCATGGCCAAGCCTCTGAAAGGGGAAGCGGGCAACGGACTCCACCTTCACCACTCCCTGTGGCGGGACGGCGAATCGGTGTTCCATGGCGAGGATGGCGCACTTTCCCCCTTGGGGCGCCACTACCTGGCCGGAATCCAGGGCAGGATGAGCGAAATGTCCCTCGCCGGCTCGACGACGCCAAACGCCTACCGGCGGCGGCGGCCCGACAGCTTCTGTCCGATCAACACCGCCTGGGGATACGACAACAGGTCCGCGGCCCTGCGGGTCATCGGACACTCGCCCCGTACCATGCGGATCGAGGTGCGCGACGGAGCGGCCGACTGCAACCCCTACTACCTTGTTGCTGCCCAGATCGCCGCCGGTCTCGACGGCATCGAACAGAAGCTGGAACCGACTCCGCCCTGCATGGGAAACGCCTACGAATCGTCCGGCCACGAGCCGTTGCCCACCACCATCGACGACGCCATTCGAAGGGCGCAAGCGTCAGCGTTTCTGGCCGATCTCCTGGGCGATGACCGGCTTGCCATCCTGATCAGCCAGGCGGAACGGGAACGGGATCTGGTGGCCGACGACATCACAGCGGTCGAGATCGATCGTTATCTCGGGAACTTCTGATCCGGGAACGGCTCCTTGGACATCAAAGCCGGCCTCCACCCACGTCTCAGGTCCTTCCTGGCACAAGCCTGCAGCGACGCCGACCGGCTGATCGACCCGTGTGACCCCGGCCCTTCACGCCGGGCCCTGGAACGCGAACTGGCTGAACTCGACATCGAGGCTCCGCAGATATGGCGGGTCTCGGACACCCTTCTCGACACCGGCCGGCGTGTCCGCGTCTACGAACCGGAGCCGGGCACCGGACGTCCGGCCCTCGTCTTCTTCCATGGCGGCGGTTACGTCAGGTGCTCGATCGACACCCACGACTCGATGTGCCGCATTCTTTCCCTGAAGGCCGGCGCGGTGGTGTTCTCCGTCGACTATCGCCTGGCGCCCGAGGCGAAGTTCCCGGAACCTCTCGAGGACTGCCATGGCGCCGCTGTCTCCATCCATGCCCGGGCCGAGGACTTCGGCATCGACCCCCGGCGCATGGCGGTGGGAGGCGACAGTGCCGGCGGCAATCTGGCCGCCGGAGTCATCAGGCTCGCTCGAATGCGGGGTGGACCGGCGTTCCACCACCAGCTCCTCATCTATCCCCATGTCGACATGAGAGCCGACACGCAGTCCATGCGCCTCTATTCGAAGGGCTTCTTCCTCGACCTCATGGAGTTCTATGTCGCCTGCTATACCCGTGACGAGACGGATTTCGACAACCCGCTGTGCTCGCCGCTGAAGGCCGATGACCTTGCCGGCCAGCCCCCGGCCACCGTCATCGTGTGCGGTTTCGACCCGCTGCGTGACGAGGGTCGGGCCTATGCCCGGAAACTCGAGGATGCCGGCGTCACCGTCGAGCTCATCGAGCATGCGGACATGCTTCACGGATTTCTCCTGATGCGCAGCATCGTCGGCGACGAGGTGGAACGGGCACTCGCAGACTGCGGGCGGGCACTTGCCCGGGCCCTGACGGCGAATCCTCGATGAGCCGGACCGTGGACCCCGCCGGCAACCGTGTCGACGTCGTCATCATCGGCGGCGGGCTGTCCGGAATCGGCAGCGCATGGCACCTCATGAACCACTGCCCGTCGAAGAGTTTCACCATTCTCGAGAGCCGCCGGACCATCGGCGGCACCTGGGATCTCTTCCGCTATCCGGGCGTGCGCTCCGACAGCGACATGCACACGCTGGGCTACGCCTTCAAGCCGTGGCTGGAAGCCCGTGCCATAGCCGATGGCCCCTCGATCCTGCGCTACATCGAGGAAACGGCGGACGAACACGACATCCGGCGCCATATTCGCTTCGGCCATCGCGTCACGGCGGCATCGTGGTCGAGCAGCGACGCTCTCTGGACCATCGAGGCGGAACACGAGGGCGAGACCGTTCGTCTGGCCTGCAACATGCTGCTGCTGTGCGGCGGTTACTACGACTACGAAGATCCGTACCGGCCAACCTGGGAAGGGGAGAAACGGTTTTCCGGCACCATCGTGCATCCGCAGTTCTGGCCGGAAGACCTGGATTGCCGGGAGAAGCGGTTTGCCGTCATCGGTTCCGGTGCAACGGCCATGACCCTGGTGCCGGCACTGGCGACGGCCGGGGCCTCTCACGTCGTCATGGTCCAGCGTTCCCCGACATACGTCATTTCCTGGCCGAGCGAGGACAGGATCGCCAACCTCCTCGCCCGATTCCTGCCGAGCCGCCTGGCCTATGCCATCACGCGTTGGCGGAACGTCAGGCGGGACGTGGATCTCTACCGCAGGACCCGGACCGAACCGGAGAAAGTGAAGGCCGAATTCATCGGTCTCGTACGACAGGCGCTCAAGCCGGAAATCGATGTCGCTGAGCACTTCACTCCGAGCTACGGCCCCTGGGACCAGCGCCTGTGTCTCATTCCGGACGACGATCTCTACCACGCCCTCAACAGCGGCCAGGCAACCGTCCGGACCGACACCATCGAGAGGTTCACCCATGACGGCCTGGCACTTGCCAGCGGCGAGACCGTCGAGGCCGACGTCATCGTCGTGGCCACGGGCCTCAGGATGAAGATCCTCAACGGCGTCAGGCTTTCCGTCGACGGTTCCGCCGTGCATCCGCCCGAGCACTGGTCCTACAAGGGCATGATGCTCTCGGACGTCCCCAATCTCATCCAGACATTCGGCTACATCAATGCCAGCTGGACCCTGCGCGCCGATCTGACGGCCGCCTGGGCCTGCCGACTGATCAACACCATGGACAGGAAGGGCAAGCGGCAGGCCACACCCCGGATCGGCGACGCATGCCGGGACATGACGTCCCGGCCCTGGATTGACGACTTTCCGGCGGGCTACGTCCTGCGCGCCCTCGACTTCCTGCCACGGCAGGGGGACCGCGATCCGTGGCGCAACACCCAGGACTACGCTCTTGATGTCCGCCTGGTGAAGCGCTCGCCGATCGAGGACGGAACACTCGAACTCACCGGCACGCGATGAAGGCAGTCGAAGACGTGCCGCAGCTGCGGCCTCCTGGCGAGGTCATGCGCCTCGAACGCATGGGAGCGTCCTTCCCCACCCGGTTGAGTTTCATGCGCCAGCTGGTCCGTCGCATGATCCGGGAACGATGGCGTTTCGAGAGAGTACGCCTCGATCTTGATCACAACGGGGTTGGCCGCACCCTCCACGCTGCCCACGGCCCCCACCGGACCTACAGCCTGGTGGGGTTTTCTGGGTCCATCGATCCCCGGGAGAGAACGGACCGCGTCATCGCCAACGTCTGGGACACCACGTTCTCGCTCTTCGACGGTATCCCCGGCGCCGCAGACATCGAACGCCTCGAGGCGAATACGCCCCGCCAGGAGGCAGGGCGATTCAGGTCCAGCGAACTGGTCCTGGCGCGGGCCAACAGGAGCGGCAGGATCTTCGATCACGTGGTGGAGAGCCTGGCAGGTGGCCGGCAGCCCCGTCGCGATCTCGTGGACGACGTGGGCTACCTGATGCGTACCACGGCGGTTTACGGAAGCGGCAAGTTCGGCTGCGCCGACCGCGGCCGGATCGCCGGACGCGACGAGTTGCGCGCCCCATTTCAGGCGGAACTTCTCGCCGTCTATCTCATCCGCTGGATGAGCGTCGACCTCGTCAATCACATGGCCCGGCAACGGTCGGGACATGAAGCGGTGGAACTCTCCGGGGATCTTTCGAGGGCGCTCGGTATCGGCAACGCCACGGGCCTGGGCATGGCGCCCTTTCTCGTCAAGCACCCGCTACTGATCAACAACTGGGTCCTGGCGCGGGAAAGCGCCCTCTTGCGCGTAAGAAACGTGGAACGGGCCACCCCAGACACCATCCGGGAGTTCCGCGGCCTTCTGGACGACGCGCGGCGCCACGTCGCTGCCTGGACGGTGGACGATCCGGTGCAGTCGGCACGCATCTCGAGACTTGGCGACGATCTCGCACACCTCGACACCTGGTGCGACGACGGACTCGACTGCGAGCGGCCCTGGGATGCTCTCTGGCGTCTTGCGTCGCGGCACTTTTCCCTGGAAGGCCAGGAGATGGCAGTGGCCCTGTTGCTCGAGCACCAGGGAGCACTGATCGACGAGCTGTGCGAGTGCATGAGTTCCGGCGATCTGCCGGCCGTGAATCCGGCCATGCCGCTCGGAGAGCTCATCGGCCTCGTCGACGAGCACTACGGCTGGGCTCTTGCCATCGACCATGCCGCCCGGGAGTCCCGCCAGCGCTTCTGGTACTACTCCGAGGAAAAGCTGGAACCGCGGGTGGGCGATCGCTACGCCGAGCATGGCGCCGACATGGAAATGGCCGTAGCCATCGGCCGCGACGTCGCCATGCTGAAAGCTTGGCTCATGGATCGCGATCGCCTGGAAAGTGTCGCCGACTTTCTCCTCGCGGCGCCGAAATGGCGAAGCACGGTGCGACGCATCCAGCACCTCGCCCACCTTCCCTATGCGGAGATTCGCGACAATCTACTGGCGGCTGACAGGCGTCCGCTCGATATCCTGCGATTCAAGCTGGCCTTCTTCGGCGCCAACGGATTTGATCCCAAGTCGGACCTCTGGACCCGCGTGACCCTCTTCCAGGGGGCGCCGCTTCCCGGAGACATCTCCGACGGCACTGAGCCGCAGTGGCTCTTTCCCCATTCTTGAGGCGGCATCGGAAATCGGGACATGAAGGCGCATCCCGACGAGGCCATCGCGTTGCGGGGTGGCGCCGCGATCACCCCGGCCTGCACAGACGGTCCTGGAATCCGCGTTGTATCATCGGACCGTCAGGTTCCCTGTCTGCGGGTCGCGCCGGTGGTGGAGTCGAAGCGCGCCCGTACTATCTTTTTTTGTCCGTCACCCTATTCTGGTTCATGTCACACTGAGGAGATCCATTCATGTTGCGCAAAGTACCACTGGCGATCTCGGTCGCCGCGGCGGCGCTGATCGGGACGGCGGCGAACGCGCAGACCGAACTGACCGTCTATACCGCCTTCGAGGCCGAGGACCTCAAGCGCTACGCCGATACTTTCAACGAGGACCATCCCGACATCACCATCAACTGGGTGCGGGATTCCACCGGCATCGTCACGGCGAAACTGCTGGCGGAGAAGAACAACCCCCAGGCCGATGTCGTGTGGGGGCTGGCCGCCACGTCGCTGCTGTTGCTCAAGAGCGAGGGCATGCTCGAGCCCTATGCTCCGGTCGGCGTGGAGGCGCTTGATCCCAAGTTCGTCGACAATGACGATCCGCCGGCCTGGGTCGGCCAGGATGCCTGGGTCGCGTCGATCTGCTTCAACACCGTCGAGGGAGAGAAGTACGGCCTGACCGCACCAGGATCCTGGAAGGACCTGCTGGACCCAATGTACGCCGGCCACGTGATCATGCCGAACCCGAACTCCTCCGGCACCGGGTTTCTCGACGTCTCGAGCTGGCTGCAGATGTTCGGCGAGGAGGAGGGCTGGGCCTTCATGGACGGCCTCCACGAGAACATCGCCCGCTACACCCACTCGGGCTCGAAACCCTGCAAGCTGGCCGCCGCCGGCAAGATCCCGATCGGCGTGTCTTTCGCCTTCCGCGGCGCCAAGTCGAAGGCCGCCGGCGCACCGCTCGAGATCATCGTGCCGAGCGAAGGCGTGGGCTGGGACATGGAAGCCGGTGGCATCATCGCCGGAACCGCCAATCTCGAGGCGGCGCAGACCCTGCTGGACTGGGCCGTGACCCGCAAGGCGATGGAGATGTACAACGTCGGCTATGCGGTGATCGCCATGCCCGGCGTCGCCAAGCCGGTCGAGCATTTCCCCGAAGGTCTGCTTGACGCCATGATCGACAATGATTTCGAGTGGGCCGCCAACAATCGCGCTGCGATCCTCGCCGAATGGCAGTCGCGGTACGACGGCAAGTCGGAGCCCAAGAGCTAAGGCTTGATCCGGGTTCCACGGGGCGGCGCAAGCCGCCCCGTCCCCTCCGGCAGGGGACCGGCCCCATGACCGCCACCCTCACCCCGGAAGTCAGCCTCCGGATCTCCGGACTGTGGAAGTCCTTCGGGGATTTCGTGGCTCTGAAGGACATCTCGCTCGAGGTGATGGATGGCGAGTTCGTCTGTTTCCTGGGGCCGTCGGGCTGTGGCAAGACCACGTTGCTCAGAGCCATCGCCGGGCTCGACCTGCAGACACAGGGCACCGTCATCCAGAACGGCAGGGACGTGTCTGCCCTGCCGCCGTCTGAGCGGGATTTCGGGATTGTCTTCCAGTCCTACGCCCTCTTCCCGAACCTTACCGTCTACCGCAACATCGCCTACGGGCTCGAGAACCAGGGGCGCGCCAGGAGCGAGATCCGGGCACGGGTGACGGAACTGCTGGAGACCGTGGGACTCCCCGACCAGAGCGACAAGTATCCGGCCCAGCTCTCCGGCGGACAGCAACAACGGGTGGCGCTGGCCCGGGCGATCGCCACCTCGCCCGGTCTGCTGCTACTCGACGAGCCCCTGTCGGCGCTGGATGCCAAGGTACGAGTGCGCCTGCGACACGAGATCAAGGACCTGCAGCGCAGGCTCGGCGTGACCACGATCATGGTGACCCACGACCAGGAAGAGGCGCTCTCGATGGCTGACCGGATCGTCGTCATGAACCACGGCGTCATCGAGCAGATCGGCTCGCCGACTGCGGTCTACCGCGATCCCGCATCGCTGTTCGTCGCCAGCTTCATCGGCGAAATGAACCAGTTCGACGCCCGCGTCGTCGACAGCGCCACGGTGCGGGTCGGCCAGAGCGAGTTCTCTTGCCGGACGCACCACCACGAGTCCGGCGCGGCAGTCGTCGCGGCCATCCGGCCCGACGAGATCGTGCCGCTCGGTGCCGGATACCGGCCCTCTCCCGATGAGGTCAACTGCGAGAAGGTCACCCTGGCCGACATGGCGTTCCTGGGGTCCTTCTGGCGTTGCCTCCTCCACAGCGAGGATTTCGGCAGCGATGCGCTGATGGCCGATTTCCCGACGAACGCCGTGCGCCGCCTGTCGCTCGAGGCCGGTCAGGACATCCACGTCTCTCTCCAGGAATCCGGCCTCATGGCCTTTGCCCGGGATGTCTGAGAGCGTCGCGACCCTCCCGAAGGGGGGCCGCGTCAGACCGAAACTGGGCCGCGACGATGTGATGATGCGGCTGTGGATGGTCGTTATCGCCCTCTATCTGGTCGTGACGCTCGCGTTTCCCCTCTACGCGATGCTGTCGAAGTCGGTGTCCACGTTCCGCTTCGATCTCACCTGGTTCGAGTTCCAGGTCTCGAACGAGGAGGGGCGTTTCGACGCCGCGCCGATCCTCGCCAGTGCGCTGAACGCCAATCTGGGCCTCTATGTCGAGGCCGATCTTGTGACGGGCAGCGACGGGCGCCTGGCGGCGACGGAGTTCTTTCCCGAGTTCAGTTTCCGCAGTCCCGTGATGTACCGGATCCGCGGCACGGTCGACGACGCGACGTTCCTCGTCGGCTCGACGCGCCATCAAGGCCAGGAGTGGGTGGAACTCGATTCCAACACTTTCCGCCGCGTGCAATTGCGTCCCGCCACCTCCACGGGACTCGACAACTTCCGCACCTACTTCGCCACGCCGGCGCTCTCCAACTCGATCACGAACTCCCTCGTGATCGCCACCTTGAGCACGATTGTCACCATCGTTCTGGCGTTCGCCTATGCCTACGCCCTCAATCGATCCTGCGCGCGTTTCAAGGGATTCTTCCGTCTCGTGGCCATGGCGCCGATCCTGGTGCCCTCCCTGCTTCCCGGGATCGCTCTCGTCTACCTCTTTGGCAACCAGGGGATGCTGAAGTCCCTGCTCATGGGAGAGAGCATCTACGGCCCCATCGGCATCGTGATCGGGGCGGTCTTCTTCACCTTCCCCCACGCCTTCCTCATCCTGTCGACGGCGCTTGCGATCTCCGACGCCCGGCTCTACGAGGCAGCCGCCGCGCTTCGCGCGTCGCCGTGGAAGACCTTCTGGACCGTCACCATTCCCGGGGCCCGGTACGGTCTGATCTCGGCGGCCTTCGTCGTCTTCAACCTGGTGATCACGGACTTCGGTCTCCCGAAGGTCATCGGCGGCCAGTACAACGTTCTGGCCGTGGACATCTACAAGCAGGTCATCGGCCAGCAGAACTTCGAAATGGGTGCGGTGGTATCGGTGGTGCTGGTCATTCCGGCGCTCCTGGCATTCGCCGTCGACCGTTTCGTGCAGCGCCGCCAGGTGGCCCAGCTCACGGCCCGCTCGGTGCCCTTCCAGCCCAAACCCGATCGGGCGCGGGATCGCGCCTGGTTCACGTGCTGCACCGTCATCGCCGTCTTCATTCTCGGCATTCTCGGTGTCTGCCAGTTCGCCGCCCTGGTCAAGTTCTGGCCCTACGACCTCAGTCTCAGTCTCAACAACTACCGCTTCGATCTCATGGATGGCGGCGGCTGGGCGAGCTACTACAACTCGATCAAGATGGGCCTCATCACCGCCGCCGTCGGCACCGTGATCATCTTCTTCGGCGCCTTCCTGGTCGAGAAATCGAATGGCTTCACGACGGGCCGCAACATCTTTCAGATGTTCGCGATGTTGCCGATGGCCATCCCCGGCATGGTGCTCGGACTGGCCTACATATTCTTCTTCAACGACCCGGCCAACCCGCTGCACGTCCTCTACGGGACCATGGCCATCCTGGTCATCTGCACGATCACCCACTTCTACACGGTGTCCCACCTGACAGCCGTCACGGCGCTGAAACAGATGGACCGCGAGTTCGAGGCGGTCTCGGCATCACTGAAGCAGCCGGCCATGAAGCTGTTCTCCCGGGTGACCGTTCCGGTCTGCCTGCCCGCCATCCTCGACATTTCGATCTATCTCTTCGTCAACGCGATGACGACGGTCTCCGCCGTGGTCTTCCTCTATTCGCCGAAGACATCGCTGGCCTCGGTCGCGGTCCTCAACATGGACGACGCCGGGGATATCGCTCCCGCCGCGGCCATGGGCATGATGATCTTCTACACCAACGCGGCGGCGCGCATCATTCATCTGGCGCTTTCGCGCGGCGTGATGAAGCGGACACAGGCCTGGCGCTTTCGCTGACCGGATTCGTGAGGGTGGCGCCGCGGGCGAACTCCATGAACCGCCGGATCAGCCGCACGTCTCGCCGCTGCGACAGGTGGACGATCGATTCGTCCATGCGGGCGCCGAGGTCGGTGACCTCGATGGCAACGATGTCCGGGTCGGGATTGTGTTCGGCACGCGACACGAACCCCACGCCGCCGCCGGAGAGGACAAGATCGCGCACGGCATCACGACCCTCGGCTTCGATCGCCACGTCGAGGCCGATGCCAAGCGTCTGCGCCCGGTCGAGAACCTGGCGGCGCGTCGCCGAGCCCGGTTCGCGCAGGACCAGGGGATAGCCGGCAAGATCCCGCATCGTCATGGCCGCGATGCCGTGCGGAACGACACCCCGCGCAGCAAAGGCGATGATGGGTGTCGATCCGAGGTCAAGCGAATCGAGATCCGTGGCGCCCGGCATCTGGCCGACAACGCCAATATCGGCGTCCCAGTTGCGCAAGGCATCAAGAATGGTGCCCGTGTTGCCGGGTCGCAGCTGGATTTTCACGTCCGGATGGCGGCGGCGGAAGCGGGTGAGAATATCCGTGATGTGACGCGCCGAGTCGGCGTGAATGCGAAGGCGCCCGGACATCATGGCGGCCCGCTCCTCGAGGAAAGCGTCGATCTCGTCCTCGATTTCGAAGTAGCGCCTGGTGAGGACCCGGAGCCTGGAGCCGGCCTCGGTGAGCCGGACACGCTTGCGGTGGCGGTGGAACAGCCGCAGGTCATGGGCCTGCTCCAGGCGGCGGACCTGTTCGGAGACCGCCGGCTGGGTGAGATGCAACGCTTCGGCAGCCCGCGAAAATCCCCCGAGTCTCGCCACCGCGTGGAAGGCGCGAATCTGCGTGTAGTTCATGACCGAAAGACTATCCATAAATTGAATTTATCGATTCATCGTAAGGTAAGATTTTGTCCCCGACCAGTCCGGATGCTATCGGGTGGTGCCATGACACGAGCCGATCCTTCCGCACCCTACCTGTTGACACCCGGCCCCCTGACGACGGCGCCGTCGGTCAGGCAGGCGATGTTGCGCGACTGGGGCAGCCGCGATGAGGCCTTCATCGCCCTGACTCAGGAGATGCGCACACGGCTTGTCGCCATGCTCGAAGGGGCTCACGAGGACTACGACTGCGTGCCGATGCAGGGAAGCGGAACCTTCTCGATCGAAGCCATGCTCAACTCCTTCATTCCGTCCCACGGCAAGGCCCTGATTCCCTCGAATGGCGCCTACGCCCGGCGAATCGCGAAGGTGATGGCCTGCCTCGGCCGCGACTCGACAGTTCTCGAGAAGGGGGATGGCCAGCCGCTCTGCGGCGCGGAGATCGCCGAGGCCCTGGCCCGCGATCCGGCGATCACCCATGTCGTCGCGGTCCACTGCGAGACGAGTTCGGGCATGCTCAATCCGCTCCACGCCATGGCATCGGCAACCCGGCAGGCCGGACGGCGGTTCCTGATCGATTCCATGTCGGCCTTCGGCGCCCTCCCGCTTTCGCCTGCCGACGTCCCGTTCGACGCCGTGGTGTCGTCGGCCAACAAGTGCATCGAAGGGGTGCCCGGCTTCGCCTTCATCGTCGCCCGCAAGGGCGCCCTCGAGGAGGCCCGCGGGAACAGCCGGTCGCTCAGTCTCGATGTTCACGACCAGTGGTCGCACATGAACCGGACAGGCCAGTGGCGATTCACGCCCCCCACCCAGTGCATCGCGGCCTTCGTGGAGGCCCTGCGTCTTCACGAGGCGGAGGGCGGGGTTGCCGGACGGGGCGCCCGCTATGCCCGCAACCGCGACGTTCTGGTGGCGGGCATGCGCGACGCGGGCTTCGTCACCCTGCTCGACGACCACTGGCAAAGCCCTGTCATCGTGACGTTCCTGTGTCCGGCAGACGCCGCGTTCGAATTCGACCGGTTCTATGAACGTATGAAGGCAAGGGGATTCGTGATCTATCCCGGCAAGCAGACCGCGGTCGAGAGTTTCCGTATCGGCTGCATCGGGGACCTCGACGAGGACGTCATGCGGCAGGTCGTTGCCGCGGCACGCGCCTCGCTTGAGGACATGGGCGTCGCGAACGCGGCGCCGTCGCTCGTACAATCCAGCGCAGAGGTATCGCAACGATGAATGCCACGGCAGCGGTCGAGACCAACGGTCGTCTCTATCCCTTTCCCAGGGTGCCGGTCATCGCCATCTGTCTCGACGGATGCGAACCGGACTACCTCGACAGGGCCATCGAAGACGGCCTGATGCCGTGCCTGGCGCGGATCCGCGAAACCGGAACCGATCGTCTTGCGGACGCCGTGGTGCCGACCTTCACCAATCCCAACAATCTGTCGATCGCCACCGGTGTGCCGCCTTCGGTGCACGGGATCTGCGGCAATTTCCTCTACGATCCGGAGACGGGCGAGGAAGTGATGATGAACGATGTCCGGTTCCTGAGGACGGGCACCATCTTCCGCGACCTCCAGAATGCCGGCGCCCGGGTCGGCATCGTCACGGCCAAGGACAAGTTGCGGGCCCTGCTCGGCGCCGGGCTCACCATGGCAGGAGACCGGGGGCGCTGCTTTTCGGCCGAACGCTGCGACAGCACGACCGTCGCCGAACACGGTATCGAGAATGCCAGCGCGTGGCTCGGTCGGCCCAGGCCCGAGGTCTACTCGGGGGCGCTGAGCGAGTTCGTCTTCGCCGCCGGCGTCAAGCTGTTGCAGGAGTGGTCTCCGGATGTGCTCTATCTCACCACGAGCGACTACATCCAGCACAAGTTCGCGCCCGAGGACTCCGAAGCCAAGGCCTTCTACGCCATGTTCGACCGATATCTCGGCGCCATGGACGCGGCCGGCGCGGTGGTCGTGCTGACGGCCGATCACGGGATGAAGCCCAAGCATCTCGCCGACGGCTCCCCCTGTGTCGTCTACGCCCAGGACCTGCTGGATGGCTGGCTCGGCCGGGATGCCGCCAGGGTCATCCTGCCGATCACCGATCCCTATGTGGTGCATCACGGCGCCCTGGGCTCATACGCCACCGCCTACCTGCCGTCCGATGCCGATGTGGACGCCATCATCGGGAGGTTCATGGACACGAAGGGCATCACCCACGTGCTGACCCGGGCCGAAGCCGTGTCGCGGTTCGAGCTGCCGGCCGACCGCATCGGCGACATCGTCATCATTTCAGGGGCCCATGTCTGCATCGGCACCTCGCGGGACCGTCACGATCTCGAGCTTCTTCGGGAACCCCTTCGCAGCCATGGCGGCCTGACGGAGCAGGTGGTCCCCTTCATCGTCAATCGTGTCGTCGACATTCCCGACGAGCCGCGCCTGCGCAACTTCGACGCCTTCTTCCACGCCACTGCCGCGGCCGCCGCCTGATGGACCGGGAGGTTCGTCACGAAGGCATGAGGATCGGCGGCGAGACCGTCTTCACCGATGACGTCATTTCCGTGCACTACCCCTATACCGGAGAGGTCGTCGGCACGGTTCCGGCGGGCACGGCCGAACACGCCGCCCGCGCCTTCGAGATCGCCGCAGGCTACCGGGCGACGCTGAGCCGCTACGAGCGGCAGAAGATCCTCCTTGGGACGGCCGAACTCATCGAGCGCAAGCGCGACTGGCTCGCCCGCTGGCTCACGCTGGAACTCGGCATCTGCCACCGTCACGCCCTCTACGAGACGGGACGGGCCTGCGACGTCTTCACCTTCGCCGGACAGATGGCGCTGGTCGACGACGGCACGATCTTTTCCTGCGATCTCACGCCGCAGGGCAAGGAACGCAAGATCTACACGAGGCGCGAACCGGTGCGGGCCATCAGTGCCATCACGCCGTTCAATCACCCTCTCAACATGGTCAGCCACAAGGTGGCGCCGTCCGTCGCC
>JAJEHK010000055.1 GCA_022823765.1 Alphaproteobacteria bacterium
ACGGCAGCGAACTGTGGTGGGACATCCGCCCTTCCCACTCCTACCCGACCATCGAGATGCGCATCTGCGATGTGTGCACGCGGATTGAGGATGCCGTCACCATCGCCGCGCTCTATGCGTGCCTGGTGCGCCGGCTGCTGCGGCAGTCCCGCGAAGGCACGCTTTCCGACGAACCGCTGACCGAGATCATCTCCGAGAACCGTTGGATCGCGCAACGCTATGGCGTTCTGGCCTTCCTCGGCAACATCGAGGCAGCCCACGGCCGGCTGGACATCGCCGACGCGACCCGGACTCTCATCGATGATCTCGCCGATGATGCCCGTGCGCTGGGCTGCGAGAACGAGGTCCGCCGGGCCACGGCCATCATCGACTACGGCAACAGCGCCGACCGCCAGGTCGACCTCTGGCGCCTGTGCCAACTGGAGGGAATGGACAGCATGGAGGCCTTCCGGGCCGTCGTCGATCATGTCATTGGGGAGACCCGGGAGGGAACCGGACTGACGGAACCATCGGGAACGTGTTGATGCCGGTTCGGCCTTGATGTGAGACAGGATTGCAGGAACCGGAGCACACTGGAGGACCTGGCGGCGACGCGAACGCACAACCCCGGGCACCGTGTCGGGGACTTTGCTGCCGTAGCGGGCCATCATCAGCAACGCCGGGCCGAGTGCCCAAATCCCGGCTCGAGCCTTGATTGCCTTGCTGGCGTGATGCGCTCGTTCGAGACGGCTCGGGAGCCGGTCGTTGCGAACATGGCGTGCAGGGTATTGCCCTGGCAGGCGCGGGTTGGGAGACAGAACACGCCGACACATTTCGGCCCGCAACACCGGCTTCAATGCGAACCAGACGAGGAGTTCAGCATCATGACCGTAGAAGGGAGCCGGCGCATCACGGGGATCGCCTTCGGCCTTGTCCTTGTGGCAACAGCCGGAACCGCGTTCGCCCAGAGCGCAGCGGATCGGGCAGTCGAGGCGGCCAGGCAGTACGCCGGCGAAACCCTCACCATCACCTGGGAAGCGCCTCTGCAGGCCCTGGACCCCCTTACGCATTCGGCCCCGATCTGGGAGGAGCTGACCGGGGTCAGGATCCAGGTCGTCGAGGTCCCGATCAACGAGCTCTTTACCAGGACCATCGCCGAACACCGCTCCGGGACGCGGGCCCTGGACATGCTCAATGTTGTTCCGGCCTGGATGCCCGACATGGTCGAAGCCGGGGTGCTCCAACCACTCGACACCTACATTGACAAGTACGGCTATCGCGAGGAACTGCAGGACATCGCACCGGCATACCGCGACAACCAGATGACCTACGGCGACCAGATCTATGGTCTGGCCGATGACGGTGACGTCTTCCTGCTCTACTACCGGACCGATCTCTTTGGCGACGAGGCCAACCAGGCGGTCTTCCGGGCGGCCTACGGGTATGACCTGGCGCCGCCGAAGACCTGGGACGAATTCTATGACATCTCGAAGTTCTTCACCGACATCGGAGGCGGCGATCTCTACGGGTCGGCGCTGATCCTCTCGCCCGGGCTCGTGCACTATCTCTACGAGATGCGACTGAGGACTGCCGGAGGACGATTCTTCGATCCCGAGACCATGGACCCGCTGATCAACAGCGATATCGCGGTCGCCGTTCTCGAGGACATGGTGCGCCAGATCGACAACATGCCTCCCGGAGCCGCCGGCTGGGGTCCCATCGAGGTCCTCAATGCCTGGCTGGCCGGCGAGCTTGCGATGCAGATCTGGTGGCCGCCACTGGGGCGCTGGTCGGCGGGATACGGCGCCGATACGCAAGCGCTTTCCTGGCTTCCCGAATCGACCGTTGCCGGCAATGTCGGCTACGCGCTGCCACCTGGCGGCCACCCGGAACTCGCCGGCGGCTTCGCACTGTGCGTATCGTCAGATTCCGGGAAGAAGGAACTCGCCTACCTATTTGCTCAGTGGCTCAACAGCCGGGATTTCAGCATGTCCCGGATCACACTGCCGTTCGCAATGCGTGACCCTTTCCGCACCTCCCACTTCAACAGCGACGCGTACAAGGCGCTGTGGCCAGCGGCCGGGGATTACCTCGCCATACTCGAAGAGGCGGCGCAGACGGGGATTCCCGACCTCTCGATCATCGATACCTTCGCCTACGAGGAATCACTGACCCGCGCCATCGTGGCGGCGCTCTCGGGTCAGGACGCGCGCGCGTCTCTCGACCAGGCGGCCGGGGAGTGGAGAGAGATCACCAGGGAGATCGGCATCGACGATCAGCGCAAGGCCTACATGGCCTGGTCATCCAAGCCGGGCGCCTATCCGAACTGATCCGATCCAGGCCAGGCCTCGTCCCCTGATCTTCTTGCCGACAATCACCTCCGCCTGACGATCGTCCGGCCGGTGATCTTCGTTCCGCCCCAGGCCGGCCCCGTCCCGGTTGTCCATTCGCGGGCCTCCGCATCCAGAAGATCGCCCGGTACGGCACCGACACCTCCTTGCACTGATTCTGCAACGACAAGGTCTGCCCGGAGATGAACGGTGCCGGGGTGCGGTACTCCACGCCGCCCATGACGCCGTCGTCAGTTGCGAGGCAATCCGGGGTATCGCCTCCGCGTTGAATGACCGGAATCGGGCGACGCCGATACCGGCAATCCATGCACCTGATGCGATCGAGGACGACAAACGAGTTCCAGGTGACCTGCCGCGGCCGCCACGCAGCCGGTCGCGAACGCTCTTTCTTCACTGCTCGTCTGAGGCACGTGCCATGATCGGACGCCAACGGCGGCCGTCGCGATGCACCAGCATCAGTGCTTCCTCGGGACCTGCCGACAGGCTCTCATAGGCGTGTGGCGGACCCGGGGTGTTCCCGGCGATGGCGACTGCACGGTCGATCCATCGCCATGCGGCCTCCACCTCGTCACGACGCATGAACAGTGTCTGATCGCCACGAATGACGTCGAGCACCAGGCGTTCGTAGGCATCGGGCATGGTCAGGCCCTGGCGTTCAAGGGTGTCCGCGAAGGTCATGTCGAGAGGCGTGCCGATAAGACGCATGCCCCCTGGTCCCGGTTCCTTGATGGTGAGGCCCAGGGTGATTCCCTCGTCGGGCTGCAGTCTGATCGCCAGGACATTGGGAGCCATGGCGCCGGCGGCGGGCGGAAAGATCGAATGAGGCGCATCCTTGAACACGACGGCGATCTCGGACATGCGTGCCCGCAGTCTCTTGCCGGTGCGCAGGTAGAATGGAGTCCCGTTCCAGCGCCAGTTGGCGATCTCCGCGCGAAGGGCCACGAAACTTTCGCTCCGGGATTCCGGATTGCCGACGTCCTCCAGATAACTCCCCATGCCATCACCGCCGAGATAGCGTCCACACACCACGTCAGCGGGGTTCTCCAGTGGGGCGAGGCTGAGCAGCACCTTGAGTTTCTCGTCACGCACCGCATCCGCGTTGAATGTTGCCGGTGGTTCCATGGCAATGAGGCAGAGCAGCTGCAGCAGGTGATTCTGCACCATGTCGCGCAGGGCGCCGGTTTGGTCATAGTAGGCGCCGCGCCCTTCGACACCGATCCGTTCGGCGACAGTGATCTGGACGTGATCGACATGGCGTGCATTCCAGATCGGTTCGAACAGCGCATTGGCAAAGCGCAGGGCCATCAGGTTCTGGACCGTCTCCTTGCCGAGATAGTGGTCAATCCGGTAGACCTGCCGCTCGCCGAAGAGTGAGGCGAGAGTGCGGTTGAGCGTTTCGGCACTGACGAAGTCGCTCCCCTGAGGCTTTTCGACCACCAGCCGGGTTCCCGGAGTCCGGCAACCGGCGGCCACCAGGCGTTCACTAACCGGCACAAAGAGGTGCGGCGCCACGGACAGGTAGAAGGCTCTCACGCGCCCGTCGTCGCCCAGCCTCGAAGCAAGCGTCGGCCAGCCCTCTCCACCTGTCACATCCATCTTCACGTAGTCGAGCATCGCCAGGAAATCGCCCTTGCGGTCTTCACTCGCGAATTCCTGCAAAGCTCCGGCGGCCAGCGCACGGTAGCCATCAACATCGATATCGCGGCGTCCGATGGCGATGATTCTCGTCCCCGGCAAGATCTGTCCGGCGCACATGCGATGGTAGAGAGCGGGCAGGAGCTTGCGCTGCGCGAGGTCGCCCGTGCCGCCAAACACCACGAGATCGAAGGGTTCGACCGGAATCACCCGACCCACCATGATTACCCATCCTCCGGCCGGGAGTGTGCGAGTTCATGACGCCACGGTGGATCGGCGCCAGGACGCGAGACGGTGATGGCCGCCGCCCTGGCGCCTAGGAGGAGAGCCTCCTTCATCGATTTGGCGTCGATGTCCGCAAGCCGTTCTCGAGTCAGCAACCGGTTATCTGCAAGGTGGGCAAGGACGCCTGCATTGAAGGTGTCGCCCGCACCGATGGTATCGACAACGTCAACACGGACAGCCGGAACGGTGACCGTGTCACCCTGTCCGAAGCGGGCACGTGCTCCCGCGGCGCCTCGTGTCAGGATCACAACCGAAGGGCCGGACTTGAAGAGACTCTCGCACTTGGACCAAAGCGGCTCGGCGCCGGGAATGAGCCAGTCCAGATCCTCGTCAGAGACTTTCACGATATCGGCAAGAGCGATCAGTTCCTGCATGCGGGCACGATGGCGGTTGCCATCCCGGATCATGACTGAACGGATGTTGGGATCGAGCATGATGACCCGGCGTCCGACCTCGCGTCTCGCCAGTTGGACAAGGGTCGTTGCGGCGGGCTCGCCAATCAGGCTGATACCCCCGAAGACCATCGTCCGGACATCGTCCGGCACCCGCGGGATGTCGTCCTCGACCAGCATGCGTCCAGCTGAGTTTTCATCATAGAACGTGTAGGAAGTGCCGCCGTCTTGGAGATTGACGAAGGCGAGCGTGGTGGGGCGTTCGCTCCTGACAACAAGCGACGTGTCGACCCGGTTCGCGCGTAACGAAGAGAGGAGCGCCGCCCCCAGGAAATCCCGCGAGATGCCGGTCAGTATCCCCGTCTTTAGCCCCAGCCGGCCAAGCGCAATGGCCGTGTTGAAGATGGCACCGCCTTCATGCGGGACATATCCCTGCCCGCCCGACGCGGTGGTTGCCGGAACCATGTCGATGAGAGCTTCGCCACAGCACAAGATCGTCATGACGCCTGGCTTGCGACGTACCTGCGAAGGGCATCGCGTGGGCCATGGGCCCACACCACGCCGAGTTGCCGGGCAAAGGCCTCATCCAGCCGTCTGCAGCGACCGAGGTCTCCGAACACCTGCCGGAGGTCGAGGAAGGCCATGGCATCGTGCCGTGCCGCACGGGCAGCAGCAGCAAGTTCCCGTTCCCGGGGATCATCGAGGGTTTCCGCTGTTGCGCAGTGGCGACACCAGAAGGCGAGTTCGAGCGCCAGTCCGTCCACGGAAGCCCCCTTCCGGAGCGCCTCGCGCAACGACGGCAGCACGAACTTCGGCTGACGATTGGACCCGTCCTGGCACAGTCGGCGAATGGTGTCGCCTAGTGCCGGATTGCGGAATCGCCGCACTGTGGTCATCAGGTAGTCATCGGCGTCAACGCCCGATTTCGTATCCAGAACGGGAAGTACCTCACGGCGCATCAGCGTGTCCAGCCAGCCCGCTATGTCCCTGTCCTCCATGGCTTCATGCACGGTCCGATAACCCATGAGGGCGGCCGGGTATGCGATGGCGGCATGGCCGGCGTTGAGGACTCTGATCTTCAGGGTCTCGAAGGGTGTGACGTCATCGACGAACTCAACCCCGGTGTGCTCCAGGGCAGGGCGTCCCTGGGGGAACCGGTCCTCGATCACCCACTGGCGGAAGGGCTCGCAGACAACCGGCGCCGCATCATCGATGCCAAAGCGATTTGCCACCAGATCGCGTTCGCGTTGGGAGGTTTCGGGTGTGATGCAGTCGACCATCGAATTGGGAAAGGAAACATGTTCAGCGACCCAGTCCGCAAGATCCATCGACATCATTGCCGCCAGTCCAAGCGTGGTCCGGCGGGTAACGTCCCCGTTGTGAGGCACATTGTCGCACGACACCACCGTGAACGGGGCGAGGCCACGGGCACGCCGCCGGTTCAGGGCTGCAAGCAGAATGCCGAAGACACAGGTTGGATCATCTGGATGGGCGGCATCGTGGAGAATGTCCGGATGCTCGCCGGCAAGGCCACCCGTTGTCGCGTCGATGTAGTATCCACCCTCGGTGATGGTGAGCGTGACCATGCGAATCGCCGGATCGTCAAGGCGCCCGACGATGGCCCGGGGCCTGACTTCGCAGTATTCGATCATGGAGCCGGTCACGCGCGCTCGAACACCGTCGGCGCCAAGGTCGACCACCGTCGTCAGCCAGTCCTGCGCCGCCAGCCTTTGCCTCTGCGTGCAGTCGAAGGGCCGAATTCCGGCGCCAACGATTGCCCAGTCAAGGTCGAGACACTCGTTGAAGAGTCTGTCCATGTAGATCGACTGATGCGAGCGATGGAAGTTGCCGACACCAATGTGGAGGATTCCCGCCCGGAGCGAAGGACGGGCATAGCGCGGCACGGCAACGTCACGGGAAAGCCGGTCGAGACTGGCGAGAGCCAACCTCTCCGGCTGGTTACGCGAGTCTCTGTCCGACAGCATCAAACCGGTGAATCCTTGAAGCATCGGGAGTGAGGTGGACGGTCTCATCGTGGCCGAGATCGACATCACCTCCGGCGCGTACCGTGAAAGTGCCCTGATCTTCCGCGAGATGCACATGGAGGAAGGTCTCCGAGCCCAGATGCTCGGCGATACCGACCCGGCCCTGCCAGGTGCCTTCTTCGTTGGAAATCGCGAGGTGTTCGGGGCGGATACCGATAGTGCTCGCGCCGTGCCGTGCCGCCTCCGCTCCCGAAATGAAGTTCATTCTCGGAGATCCGATGAATCCCGCCACGAAGACATTGCAGGGGGCGTGGTAGAGGTCCAGCGGACTGCCCACCTGTTCGATTCTGCCGCCCTGCAGGACAACGATCTTCTCGGCCATGGTCATGGCCTCGACCTGATCGTGAGTCACATAGATCATGGTGGTGGCGAGATTCCGGTGCAGTTCGGAAATCTCCAGACGCATGTTCACGCGCAGGGCAGCATCCAGGTTGGAGAGCGGTTCGTCGAACAGGAAGGCTGCCGGCTCCCGTACGATGGCCCGTCCGATGGCAACTCGCTGGCGCTGTCCCCCGGAAAGCTGGCCGGGCCGCCGGTCGAGATACTCGGTGAGGTTGAGCACCCGGGCCGCGGCTTCGACCTTCTTCTTTCTCTCGTCCCTTTCGATACCGGCCATACGCAACGGAAAGGCCATGTTCGCCCGTACCGTCATGTGCGGGTAGAGGGCGTAGGACTGGAAGACCATGGCGAGACGCCGTTTCGCAGGAGCAAGGATCGTGGCATCGACGTCATCGATCTCGATGCATCCGGAGGTGGCATCCTCGAGGCCGGCGATCAGCCGCAGGAGCGTGGACTTGCCGCAACCCGACGGGCCAACGAAGACGACAAACTCGCCATCCCCGATCTCGAGATCGAGTGGCGGTATGACCTCCACGTCACCAAAGCTCTTGGAAACGGCTTTCAGTCGTATCTGACCCATTGTCCGTGCTCCTACTTGACTGCGCCGAAGGTCAGGCCTCGGACCAGCTGTTTCTGTCTGAACCAGCCCAGGATCAGGATCGGGGCGATGGCAAGCGTGCTGGCAGCGCTGAGCTTGGCGTAGAACAGGCCCTCGGGGCTCGAGTAACTGGCGATGAAGGCGGTGAGTGGCGCCGCTCCGGCAGCAGTCAGGTTGAGTGTCCAGAAAGCCTCGTTCCAGGCGAGAATGATGTTGAGCAACAGCGTCGAGGCAATGCCGGGCACCGCCATCGGCACCAGGACGTGAACGATTTCGGCACCCGTGGTCGCACCATCCATGCGCGCCGCCTCCAGGATTTCGCCCGGAATCTCTCTGAAGTAGGTGTAGAGCATCCAGACGATGATCGGCAGGTTGATCAGGGTCAGCACGATCACCAGACCCGTGCGGGTGTCGAGCAGACCGGCGTCGCGGAAGATCAGGTAGATGGGCACCAGTACACCCACCGGCGGCAGCATGCGCGTCGACAGCATCCACATCAGGAGGTGACGGGTCCGCTTCGTCGGGACGAACGCCATCGACCAGGCGGCCGGAATGGCGATAACAAGACCGAGGAGCGTCGATCCCACGGAAATGATGACCGAATTCATGAAGTGCCGGAAATAGTCCGAGCGCTCCTGGACGATGACGAAGTTGTCGAGTGTCCAGTCAAAGAAAAACAGACTGGGAGGCGAGGCAATGGCCTCGGCTTCTGTCTTGAAGCCGGTGAGTACGGTCCACAGGATGGGAAAGAATATGGCAAGGGCAATCACCCAGGCGACGAGAGTAGTGGTCGCCTTGCGCAGGGTCCCGGTGCTGCGTGCCATCGTCCGCGCTCCCTCAGGCGTCCAGGTTGCGGCCGATCATCCGCATGAGAAAAATCGCCACGATGTTGGCGAGGATGATGGCGATAACTCCTCCGGCTGCCCCGCCACCTACATCGAACTGCAGGAGCGACAAGGCATAGATCTGGAATGTCAGGTTGGTCGAGGCGGTGCCGGGGCCCCCGTTCGTGGTCACGAGGATCTCGGCGAAGATCGACAGAAGAAAGATCGTCTGGATGAGAATGACAACTGTGATGGCGCGGGCAAGGTGCGGCAGCACGATGAAGATGAACCGATCGAGACTGTTCGCGCCATCCATCTCCGAGGCCTCAAGCTGTTCACTGTCGAGGGACTGCAAGGCTGTCAGAAGGATCAGGGTGGCAAAGGGCAGCCACTGCCAGCTGACCATCAGGATAATCGAGAAGAGCGGCGCCACGGCAAGAAAGTCGAATGGCTCGAGACCCACCACCTTCGCGGCATGGGCCAGGAGGCCGGTCACAGGGTTCATGAACATGTTCTTCCAAACCAGCGCCGAGACGGTCGGCATGATGAAGAAGGGAGCGATCATCAAGAGCCGGACAATACCCCGGCCCCAGAATGCCTGGTCCAGCAACAGGGCCAGCAGGACGCCACCGGTGATGGTGATCACCAGAACACCGCCAACGAGAAGAAGCGTGTTGCGAAGAGCGTCGAGAAACGCCGGGTCGGTCAGGAAGTAGCGGTAGTTGTCAAGGCCGGTCCACTGCTCCATGCCCGGCATGAGAAGATTGTAACGCAGCAGCGAGAAGTAGAGCGTCAGCCCCAGCGGTACCAGCATCCAGCCGAGAAGCAGCAAGACCGCCGGAGTCATCATCAGGCGCGCCGTTACTCTGGAGTGCTGCGTCGGCATGACGACAATCTCCCGAATTCGAGACAGGCCCGGCGGGAGCCGTGATGCGGCTCCCGCCGGGCCTCGTGGCCTACTCGATGTAACCTGCCTTCGTCATCTCCCGGACAGTCAGCTGCTGCGCGTTCGCAAGCGCCTCCTCGACACTCGTCGTGCCGGCCAGCGCCGCCGAGAATTGCTGGCCAACGGCCGTCGCAATTCCCTGGAACTCCGGAATGGCAACGAACTGCACGCCGACATAGGGAACCGGATCAACTGTCGGACTGGTCGGATCCGCAGCGTTGATGCTCTCCAGCGTCATCGCCGCGAACGGAACGTTGGCATAGTCCGGATTCATGTAGAGCGAGGTGCGGGTGCCAGGTGGCACATTCGCCCAACCCTCGTTTGACGCAACAAGTTCGAGATACGCCTTCGACGTTGCCCAGGCGATGAACTTCTTCGCCGCCTCCACTTTGGCGCTGCCGGCCGGGATGGCGAGCGACCAGGCCCACAGCCAGTTGCTGCGCTTGCCCAGTCCCGTGTCCGGAGCCAAGGCAAATCCGACACTGTCCGCCACGCTGGAATCCTCGGGGTTGGTCACGAAGGACGCGGCTACGGTTGCGTCGATCCACATGCCGCACCTGCCGGTCTGGAAGAGGGCAAGATTCTCGTTGAAGCCATTGGCAGAGGCTCCCGGAGGGCCGGCATCGTTCATCAGGTCGACATAGTAGTTGAGCGTGTTCGCCCACGCCTCACCATCAAACTGCGGGTTCCAGTCTTCGTCGAACCAACGGGCGCCGAAGGCGTTGGACATGGCTGTCAGAAAAGCCATGTTCTCGCCCCAGCCAGCCTTGCCTCGCAGGCAGACTCCGTAGATCTCGTTATCCCTGTCGGTCATGGCACGGGCCGCCTGGGCGATGAAGTCCCAGGTCGGGGCGTCGGGCATTTCCAGCCCCGCCGCCGCCATCAGGTCGGTGCGGTACATCACCATCGAACTCTCGCCATAGAATGGCGCGGCATAAAGTTCGCCGTCCACCGTCAGGCCACCTCGGATCGCCGGCAACAGGTCGTCGACATCATACGACTCCGGCAGGTCGTTCAGGCTGACCAGCCAGCCCTGTCTGCCCCAGATCGGCACCTCGTAGGTACCGATGGTCATGACGTCGTACTGTCCGCCCCTTGTGGCGATGTCGGTCGTGACGCGCTGGCGCAGGATGTTCTCTTCCAGCGTCACCCACTCCAGTTCGATTCCCGGATTGCTGGCAGTGAAGTCGTCGGTCAGACCCTGCATGCGGATCATGTCACCGTTGTTGACAGTGGCAATGGTCAGGGTCTCGGCGGCCACCGGGGCCGCCAGGAGACTTGCAGCCGCTCCGGCACAAAGAAGTGTCCCAAGCTTGCTCATCATCAACTCTCCCTCTATCTTGTGAATTGGGCAAATGCTATTACATAGGGCAATTACTCACCTGTTTTGTCGCGCGTGTCAAGACGTCAAATGATCCGGACACGGTTCATCAGGCGTCGGCAAGTAGCGCTTCGGCAGTCGATTCGTCGGTCACGAGAGCGTTGATGAGACGACCGCGCAGAGCTCCCAGAATGGCAGCGACCTCAACTCCCCGGCAGCCAGGCCGACCACCGGACGAGGGTTGCCCGGGACCAGCGGAGCACTCGATACCCGCCTGTTCGTCGGTCCCTTGATCAACCGGCCCCGGTAATCGAACACCCAGCCGACAATCTCGCCCACCGCTCCCCTGCGGACGAGGTCGCGGCTTTCCCCGAGGGTGATGAATCCGTCCACCACGAGTGGTGCCGTTGCGTCGATGTGGCCGATACCGACGAAGGTGGCATCGGCGGCCTTGCACAGTTCCAGCGTCCTGGCCACGGGTTCCTGGCTGTGCAGGATGGGGAGTTCGGCAGGTTTTCGCACGAGTACGGGCAGCGGCATGGGATTGTGGCGTCCGCCAACACGCGCGGCCATGCGCACCACCACATTGTAGGCCGTTGCCGATCCGTCGGGCATGGTGTTGCCGACCAGCGAGACCAGGTGATGCTGTGGACAGTCCATGGTGGACAATTGCTCGACACAGGCCCTCAGCACGCGACCGGTACCGACGGCAATCACCTTGGGTGTCTTGCTGTCGAGGTGTCGTTCCATTTCGCTGGCTCCGGCGATGGCAACGCCGGCAATGGACTCAGACGCTGCCGGATCCGTCGGTACGACCTCCGAGGACGCAAGTGAGAATGTGTGAACCAACTCCGAGGCGAGGTCCATGCACCGGGCGATCGGATGATCCAGGCGGAACTTGATCAGCTTCTGTGAAACGGCGAGCGACACCAGTCTCTGCGCTTTCTGGCGTGAGACACCAAGCGTGCATGCGATCTCGTCCTGGGTGTTGCCGGCAACGTAGTAGAGCCATCCTGCCCTGGCCGCATCATCCAGACGGTTGTCCCTGCCGTTGGTCCTCGCCATGGGCCTTGTCATACCCCCAGATCGGGAGCCAGTGAGAACATCTGGTTCCAGTTGTCAATCACCGTCACGCCTTCCGGCGTCTCATCGTGCGTTCTGGCGACATCCGTGACGTGGGCGCCACCGACATAGCGCCACACGTGCATGCCGGCAGCCAGCCCGGCCTCGACACCGGCAAGGCTGTCTTCGATCACCAGACAGCGGTGTGGCGCCGCCGCCATCTCGCGTGCCGCCAGAAGAAAGAGATCGGGAGCGGGCTTTCCATGCGCCACACGCGACGCGGTGAAGACGCGGTCTCCAAAGAAGGAGTCAAGTCCCAGAGTCGCAAGCGTATGATCGACCCTGGGCCTGCTGGAGCTTGTGGCCACACACGCCGGCGGAATCAGCTTTCCCAGTACGGCATCGAGGCCTGGCGTCGTCCGCAGTCTTTTGGAAAAGGTCTCGTGGAGCGCCGCACGGTAGCGGGCGATGAAGGTCTTCGGCAATGGCCTGTCAAAACGGGCGGCAATGATCTCGGCGACGACGGGAAAGCTCCTGCCGACGAAGTGGCGAAAGACATAGCTGGCATCGATGTCAATCCCGCAAGCGCCAAGCTCCGTCACGAGAACGCCGGCGCTCAGCACCTCGCTGTCGGCAAGCACGCCATCGCAGTCGAAGATAACCAGGTCAATTCCCTGCACGCCCGATTCCCCCTTGACGCTCCTAGGAACCTGTCATGTCCGGGAGATCTGGAGCAACCCCCGGTCGCTACCATCGAAGTCGGCCGGGAGTCCGGTCTGATCAGACATCGCCCGATGACGGTGCGCTCATCACGTTGGGGCCGGTCAACAGGTGCTCTCCGGCATCCACGACGATGGCCTGCCCGGTAACGGCGCGGGCCCCCGCCAAGAGCCATATGGCGGCATCGGCCACGTCGTCCGCGTTCACCATCGCCTTGAGGGGCAGGGTCGCGTTCAGCCTGTCCCTGAATGCGTCGTAGCGCTCCTCCCCGATGCGGCGGCGCGACCAGCGGGTATCGACGTAGCCCGGGCACAGGGCATTGACCCGGATCTGCGGCGCCAGGACGCGGGCAAGGGAGAGCGTGAGGGTGTTGAGCGCCGCCTTGGAGGCGGCGTAGGCAGCACTGCTTCCGGCGCCCGTGAAGGCCGAGAGTGACGAAATGGCGACGATCGAGCCTGAACCCGTGCTGCGCATCAGGTCCGCCGCGGCCCGCGCCAGCTGCCAGCAGGCGACCATGTTGACCCTGAAGATGCGCTCGAAGTCGCCGTGATCGAGACCGTCGAGATCGTCGGCCTCAACGAACTTGGTCACCCCCGCATTGCTGACCAGCCCGTCAAGGCGGTTCCAGCGTCCGGCGGCGGCCTGCACGAGATCACGGCATACAACATCCTCTGCCACATCGCCCCTGACGACCACGGGATCGCCCCCGGCCTCGCGGCACGCCGCTTCGGTGTCCGCCATTTCCCGTTCACTGGTCGTGTAGTTGAGCACCAGGCCCCAGCCCTGTGCCGCCAGGCCCAAAGCGATGGCGCGTCCAATCCCCGTTGCCGAGCCGGTGACAATCGCAACGTGCCTGGTCATCTCTGTTTCCCCCGGTTCCGTGGCCACATGATGCGTCCTCGCCCCCCGGCAATCCACCGTCGCTCAATAGGCGACCGGAAGCGGATCGAGGTCGCGCCAGAGATACCAGGTTGCCACGGTACGCCACGGACGCCAGGCCGTCGCGCGGGTGCTGACCGCATCCGGCGAACGCGCACAGCCGTAGACGGCGGCCACGGCCCGCTGCAGTCCGATGTCCGCGACCGGCAGGACATCGAGCTCTCCCGCGGCGAATATCAGAACCATGTCGACGGTCCAGGGGCCCACGCCCTTGAGGGCCAGCAATCGCCGGCGGATGTCCTCTGACTGCGATGGGGAGTCCTTCCAGGTCGCCATGACACCGGCGGCAGCGGCAATGCTGCGGGCCTTGTTGCGGGTGAGACCGTGTCCACGCACCGTGGCGGCATCCATCCGGGCGACCTCCCGGGGGGTGATTGCCGCGAGGTCCCGGGTGAGTCGATCCCAGATCCTCTCGGAGGCCGTGACGGAGATCTGCTGGCCGACAATGGCCCTTATCAGGGAACGGAAGAGGTCGCCGTGCGGTTCAAGACGTTCACCGGGATAGCGTTCGATGACAGTGGCGAGACGGGGATCGCGTCGGCACAGTGTCCCCGCAGCCTGCCACCAGGTATCGGCAAACCTTCCGGGTTCGATCAGCACGGTGCTGCGCCTATACTCGGACCATGACGATCGCCCGTATTGTTCTCGCGGCAGCCCTGGTCCTGGCGGCTCCCGCCTGGCCGCAAGAGGCCGGGTTTCTTGCCGGCTGGCAGGCAGTCGGGGAACGGCGCTACGCGGACGCGCACGCGGCCTGGGGAGAGCGTGCCGCCAACGGCGATGTGGATGTGCAGTACTACATGGCCCGGCTCCATGAATCGGGTCTCCTCGGCGCCGTCGACATCGCCAGCGCCATCGGCTGGTACGGCAAAGCGGCAGACCGCAATCTGCCCGTGGCGCTGGTCGCTCTCTCCCATCATATGCTGGAGGCGAAACCGCCGGAAACGGCTGTGGCCGTCGACCTTCTCACGCGCGCTGCCAACCTTGACTTTGCGCGCGCCCAGCAAAGCCTCGCAAGCCTCTACGAGCGGGGCGTTCACGGCGCCCCGCAACCCAATCTCGCCATCCACTGGTACCGTCTCGCCGCTGGCCAGGGCCTGCCGGAGGCACAGTACAGCCTTGCTCGCCTCTCGGCCGCCGACACCGGCAACAGCGCCAGCCTCGAACAGGCCCTTGCCTGGTACCACCAGGCGTCCGCGGCCGGACTCGCTGAAGCCGACAACAACCTTGCCCACATGTATGAACAGGGACTTGGCGTTGCGCGTGACCCGGAAAGGGCCGTCGCCCTCTATCGCCGGGCAGCCGACAAGGGGCTGGCCGTGGCCCAGAACAATCTTGGCATCATGCTTCAGTACGGCCGCGGCACACCGGTCGACCTGGCGGGCGCCGCCGACGCCTATGGCGCCGCGGCACGGGCCGGCCACGCCTTCGGCCAGATCAGCTTTGCCACCTGTCTTGCCAACGGAACCGGCGTCGACAGGAACCCAGTCGAAGCCTACGCCTGGCTGGTGGCTGCAGCCCGGAGCCATGACAGGCACGCCCGCAAGGTGGCGCGGGAATTCATGAAGAGCCTGGCGGGAATTCTGGATTCCGCGGACCGTCGACGCGCCACGTTGCGCGCCAGCAACCTGGCAGCAGCGCCGGCCGAAGAGACGCACATTCGCCTGCCGCTGCCCGGGGCGCTGGGCGCCCCGGTGGTTGCGGCCCAGCGCTATCTGGCGCTGCTCGGCTATCTCGACGGAGCGGTCGACAACATTGTCGGTCCCTTGACGAGGGAATCCGTCATGACCTTTCAGAAACGCAACGGGCTCGAGGCCGACGGGATGATCAGCAACGAACTCGTGACCATGCTCGAGAATGCGGCCATGATCCTGCTCCAGCCGAACACCGGGAGAATTCACCGTGCCACGTATTGAACTGAGCTACCTCTCCGGCGCCGACGTGCGCGCACTGGAGATGACGCCGGACGAGATCCTCGGCGCCATCGAGGACAGCCTGGCGGCACAGGGGCGCGGCGAAACCGTTATCGAGCCACGCATGCATCTCGTGGCGGACGAGGCCTTCCGCGGCCACTTCAACGTGCTGCGCGGCTACATCGCGCCCATCGGCATCGCCGGCGTCAAGGTGGTGGGCGACTACATCGACAACTACCGCAAGGGACTGCCCTCGGAGATGGCCCTCGTCAACCTGTTCGACGCGAGGACCGGCATGCCTCGGGCGCTCGTCGACGGCACCGCGATCACGGACATGCGCACCGGCGCCCTGACGGCGCTCGGCGCCAAGTACCTTGCCCGCTCGAATTCGCGCACGCTGGGTCACATCGGCGCCAGGGGGAGTTCCTACTGGAACGTCCGTCTGCTCGACCACCTGTTCGACTTTGCGGAGATTCGCGTGCACTCGCGGCGGCCGGAGAGCCGCGAGGCCTTCGGCGAGCGCCTGACACGGGATCTCGGCAAGCCCGTCATCGTCACCGATGACTGGCAAAGCTGCCTCAAGGGCGCCGACATCCTGGTGGAGGCCTCCCGGCTCGACAGACCGCAACCGCTCCTGAAGACCGCATGGGTGGAGCCGGGAGCGCTCGTCATCCCCTACGGCACCATCAGCGCCGTCGAGGACGACCTTTCCGACGTCATGGACAAGATCGTCGTTGACCACTGGCAGCAGTGCCTGGTCGGCCCCTTCGGTTGCCTGCGCCGCCATGTCGATTCAGGCCGCATCACCGCCGACACCATTCACGGAGAGATCGGCGCCATCTGCGCCGGTCTCACCGGCGGCCGGAAGAGCGACGACGAGAGAATACTCTTCTGGCACCGCGGTCTTTCGACATCTGACATCGCACTCGCCTGGGCCATGCTCGCCAAGGCCGAAAAACTGGGAGTGGGAACCGCCCTGCCCTACGCCTGACCGGCACGCCTTCCATGAAGGTTCATCGTGTCCGGAGCGGCGCGGACCGTTTCAGCGCTTCCTTGCGATGGTGAGGCCGTCTCCCGTGGGCACCATGGCCATGTCGACCCGCTCGTCGGCGCCGACCTTCTCGTTGATGGCGCGAATGGCGCAGGTGTCCGCCGACTGGTCACTGTCGTCGATCACGGCGCCACCCCACAGGACATTGTCGATGAGGATCAGCCCCCCCTGGCGAACGAGGACGAGGGCGCGCTCGTAATAGGTGTCGTAGTTCTCCTTGTCGGCGTCGATGAAGGCGATGTCGAACGACCCTGCGCGGCCTTCCGCAACCAGTCCATCGAGACTCTCCGCGGCCGGCGCCAGGCGCAGATCGATGCGTTCGGCCACTCCCGCCTCGGCCCAGTAGCGGCGGGCGATCGCCGTCCATTCCTCGCTGACGTCGAGAGCGACGAGCGAGCCGCCCTCTCCCAGGGCCCGTGCGACACACAGACTGCTGTAACCCGTGAAGACGCCGACCTCCAGTGCGTTCCGGGCTCCGATCAGGCGCGTCAGGAGGGCCATGAACTGCCCCTGGTCCGGCGCAACCTGCATCATGCCCCAGCCTGTCTGCACGGTTTCCTCGCGTAGCCGGCGCAGGATGTCATCGTCGCGTACGGTGGTCCGCACCATGTAGTCGTAGAGATCGCTGGCGAGGCCTGCCGTCTTGCGAGTCATTCCGTGTGTTCCCCTTCAGAGTTGTCATTCTCGAGGTGGGCGATGTTGCCGTCGTCGGACAGCAGGATAGCGATCGGGCGCGTCTGCCGGAACTGGGCGAAGATGATGAGGGCCATGACCGTGATCGGCACGCTGAGGAACATGCCGATGATGCCCCACAGGGTGCCCCACAGGGCCAGTGACAGGAGGATCACGAGTGGACTGAGCTTGAGCGTGCGCCCCATCATCCGGGGTTCGATGACATTGCCCGTGACGATCTGCGTGGCGCCCAGCAGGGCCGCGACGATGAGGAAAGGCGCCAGGGGCTCTGAGAACTGCGCCAGGGTCAGCAGGGCCGGAAACACGAACCCGAGGATCGAGCCGATGGTCGGAATGAAATTCAGGAAGAAGATCAGCACCGCCCAGAATTCCGCGAGATCCAGCCCGACGGCCTTCATGACGACCCACGAGACAACACCCGTCACGACGGACAGCAGGGTCTTGACCCAAAGGTAGGTGCGGATATCGGAGTTGATCCTGGCGATGACCTGGCGCACGCGGGCGATTCTCACGGCGTTGCCGCCGAGCAGGGCGTCGAGCTTGGAGGCAGCGTGTCCCTGCTCCACCAGCAGGAAGGCGAGATAGACGAGGACGATGCCGACATTGCCGACAAAGGTCGCCATGCCGGAGGCCAGGGAGGTCACGAGACCGGCAAGATCGACCCGGTTGCGGATCTCGCCGATGGTCGGCAGTTCGGCGATGCCGAAGAAGGCTGCGGCATTACCGAAGTGCTGCACAAGATTGGCCTGATAGAGGGGTGCGGCGTCCACCACGGCATTGACATTGGCGAGAGTCAGGTCGACCAGCACGGCGACGAGGGCGATCACCGTGGCAACGGCGAGAATGAGGGTGAGCCATCCGGGACAGGAACGCACGCGGGCGTAGAACTGTCGCAGCGTGGCGATGAGATACCACAGGACGACAGCGACGACGAAGGGGAGGATGAGCGCGCGGCCCTCCACCACGAGCCACAGCGAGAATCCCGTGACTGCAGCCCAGAGTACGATGGCCGGAAGCCCCATGGTCACGCCGTCTCACCTCCCTCGACCGCCAACAGACCATTCAAGGGCAACATTCACCATCAACTGAACCGCTTGCAAGGGTTTTGGGTTGACATGATGCCCCAACCCCAAAACTATGAGTCCATGGAAGGACTCCGGAAGTGTGCCGGAGTGCAGGTGAATCAATCAGAGGGAAGGATCAACCATCATGGTACACCCCTACTACAGCAAGCTGCAGGAGCAGCTTGCAGAAGGACGGCTCGAGCGCCGGGAGTTCGTGCGCTACTCGGCCCTGCTGGGTGTGTCCGCCTCGACAGCCTACGCTGCGGCGGGACTCATCAGCGGCGAGGACTTCGCACCCCGCGCCGTGGCACAGGACAAACCCACGGGCGGCACCATGCGCCTCAGCATGCGTGTCTACACCGTCAACAATCCGCATACGTTCTCCTGGGTCATCGACTCGAACATCGCCCGCCAGGTCTGCGGCTATCTCACCCGCACCGGCACCGACAACGTCACCCGTCCCGACCTTCTCGAGGGCTGGGAAGCGTCCGATGACCTCCTGACCTGGGATCTGAAGATTCGCCCAGGCATCATGTGGCACAGTGGCCGCGCCTTTACCGCGGAGGATGCCGCGTGGAACCTGCGCAGGGTTCTCGACCCCGAAACCGGTTCATCGGTTCTGGGCCTCATGAAGGGCTACATGATGAACGATGACGGCAGCATGCTCTGGCAGGACAATGCCGTCGAGGTCATCGACGATCACACCGTCCGCCTCAACACGCGGGCAAAGAACATCGCCATTCCGGAACATCTGTTCCATTACCCGCTTCTCATCATCGATCCTTCGGAAGACGGTGTCTTCGGTGTCGGCTCCAACGGGACCGGTCCGTTCACGCTCGTCGAGCACGTGGTGAGCGAGATTTCGATTCTCGAGAACGCCGGCAACGCGACATGGCATCGGGAAGGACCCTATCTCGACCGCCTCGAATTCATCGACCTCGGTGACGATCCCTCCGCCGCCATCGGCGCCATCGCGTCGGGTCAGGTGGACGCCATTGACGGTGGCGACGTCTTTCAGCTCGATGCCTTCAAGGCCATGGCGGACATCCAGGTCAACACCCAGACCACGGCGCAGACGGCGGTGGTTCGCGGTCAGGTTGACATGGCGCCGTTCGATGACCCCAGGGTACGCGTCGCACTGCGCCTTGCTGTCGACACGCCCTCGATCCTCGAAGCGGCGCACCGTGGCGTCGGTTCGCCCGCCGAGCATCACCATGTCTCGTCCATTCATCCCGAATATGCCGAACTGGCGTGGATGGGACGTGACGTGGCCGCGGCGAAGGATCTTCTCGCCGAAGCCGGATATGCCGATGGTCTCGATCTCGAGATTGCCTGCAAGAAGGACCCGGCATGGGAGCTCCTGGCGGTGCAGACCATGGTCGAGCAGTGGAAGGAGGCGAACATCAACGTCGCCATCAACCTCATGCCGTCCGACCAGTTCTGGGATGTCTGGGACAAGGTGCCCTTCGGTTTCACTTCGTGGACCCACCGTCCACTGGGCTTCATGGTGCTCGGACTGGCCTACCGGACCGGCGTGCCGTGGAACGAGAGCCACTACGCCAATGCGGAGTTCGACGCGCTCCTCACGGAGGCCGAGGGTATCCTCGATACCGACGAGCGGCGCGTGGTCATGGCGAAGCTGCAGACCATCATGCAGGAGGACGGACCGATCGTTCAGCCGGTATGGCGGGGCGTCTACAACGTCCAGAATTCAAGGGTGAAGGGCTACGGGATGCATCCCACCACCTACATCTTCGCCGAGGAACTGGCGATCGAGGCGGCGGAGTCCTGAAGCACCGGCATGCCAGACGCAAGGGGCGCTCGAGCCCCTTGCGTCCTTTCTTCTTGAAGGGGCCCTCAGGGGCCCCTTTTTCTTGGCGGGCCAGCCCGAGATAGCGGGCGCCACCCCGACATCAGGCCAGCGAATCGCCGGTACGCCAAGGTGAGTGGTCCGGGAACGAGACGACGGGGGTCGTGGACGACTCCGGACCCAGCCTGACGCACGACGCTGACCGCAGGGAAGAACCGGAAAGAGGCCGGGGCAGACTGCAACGCCTGCGGCTTCGACCCGCAACTGCGCGCCGGTCGACGATCTTCCCAGGACTCGGCCCGGAGTGCATGCCGAGGCGGACGAGGTTGACATCCCGCACCCGTGCTCAAGACTCGTCCTGCCGTCCAGGGGATGGCGCGGTGGAGAGCGGGACATTGGAAACACTGCAGCTCATCGTCAGCGGTCTCGCCAACGGCTGCGTCTATGGCCTGATCGCACTGGGCTTCGCGCTCATCTACAAGGCCGCCGAACAGGTCAACTTTGCCCAGGGCGACCTGATGATGTTCGGCGCCTTCGTGGCGCTGGGCCTTGCCAACGAATCGCACATGGGCCTGCCGTTCTGGGTCGCCTGCATCGGCGCCATCGCCGTCATGGCCGCGCTTGGCTGGCTGCTGGAGCGCGCCGTCCTGCGCCAGGTCTTCGGCCAGCCGCAGATCGCCGTGGTGATCCTGACGATCGCGATCGGCTTCCTGCTGCGTTTCGTCGCCGGCATCATCTGGGGCCACGACCCGCTGACTCTGGAAAGCCCGATCGCGGGCGTCAACCAGCACTTCGGCACGTTGGTGCTGGGCCTTGACGAACTCGCGGTCATCGCCGTGACGCTTGCGCTCACCGGCCTGCTCTTCGGGTTCTTCAGCCGCACCAGGCTCGGCATCGCCATGCAGGCATCGAGTCAGAACCAGCTCGCGGCCTACTACATGGGTATCCCGGTGAAGCGGATCCACGGATTGACCTGGGCGCTGGCAGGCGCGATCGCGGCGGTGGCGGGGATCCTCTTCGCTTCGAAGGGCTCGATCGACCCCAACACCGGGCTGCTCGGCATCAAGGCCTTCGCCGCCGCGGTGATCGGCGGCTTCGGTTCACTGCCGGGCGCGCTCGCGGGTGGCCTGATCGTCGGGCTGATCGAGCCCTTCGCCGCCCGCTACGTCGCATCCGGCTACTCGCAGATCGCGCCCTACGCGATGCTGATCCTCGTGCTGCTCATCCGCCCGCGCGGCCTCTTCGCCCAGGTCCACGCCAAGAAGGTCTGATGCGCACCGCCTTCAAGACCAGCTACGCCCAGGACATCCGGCTCTTTCCGGATGTCAGGCGCGCGCTCCGCTACGTGGCCCTGGTGGCTCTCGCGGCGGCGATGCCGCTGCTGCTGGACGACTTCCTGCTGGGCGAGGCCACCAATGTCCTGATCTGGGCCATTGCGGGCATGGGACTCATGGTGCTGACGGGTCATGCCGGCCAGGCAAGCCTCGGCCATGCGGCGTTTCTCGCGGTGGGCTGCTACGCCAACGCGATCCTGATGGATCGGGCGGGGCTTCCCTTCGTCGCCTCCTTCCTGACTGCGGGCGTGATCACCGGGCTCGTCGGCGTCCTCATCGCGGTTCCCGCCTTCAGGCTGCACGGCATCTATCTTGCCATCGCGACGCTCGCCCTTTCGATCCTGACCGAGGACATCATCGTGCTCGCCGAGCCCTGGACCGGCGGGGTGATCGGACTGGTCGCGCCCGACATCACCATCGCGGGCGTGGAGGTGGACCGCTACGCCTCGCCCGATCTCTTCTACTGGCTCTGCCTCTCGGTCGTGCTGATCGTGACGCTCGGTTACCGCAACGTCCTTCGCACGCCGCTGGGACGGGCCTTCGTGGCAATACGCGATTCCGAGATCTCGGCGCAGGCCATGGGAGTGAACGTGGCCAGGACCAAGGCTCTTGCCTTCGGCCTCTCCTGCATGGTGACGGGTTGGGCCGGCGCGCTGATGGGACACTTCGTCTACACCTTCAATCACGAGGTCTTCACCGTCATCATCTCGATCCAGCTCCTGGTGATGATCGTGATCGGTGGTCTCGGCTCGATCCAGGGCGCCTTCTGGGGGGCGCTCGTGCTGGTGAGCATCCCTCAGGCGATCAACATCGCGCGCGACGGAGCGCAAGCGGCCTTCGGTGGCAGCATGGTGATCCCCGGGATCGAAACCGGGATCTTCATGGCGATTCTCATCCTCTTCATCCTGTTCGAACCGCGCGGCATCCATGGCCGCATCGCGAAGTGGACGATCTATGTCGAGCTCTTTCCCCTGTGTCGCCGTGACATGTTCCGCAGGCAGAAGAGCTTCCTGAAGACGGAGAGAATGCGATGAGCCTGCTGGAAGTGGACGGTGTCACGGTGCGCTTCGGCGGCGTCACAGCGCTGGATAGGGTCTCGTTCGCAGTCGAGCCCGGCGAGATCTTCTCGATCGTCGGCCCCAACGGCGCCGGCAAGTCGACGCTCTTCAACCTGATCTCCCGCTTTCACGAACCGGAGGAAGGAGACCTGCGCTTCGCAGGCGAGAGCCTGCTCCGCCTCGCGGCGGCGGAGATCGGTGGCCTTGGCATTGCGCGCACATTCCAGAACATCGAACTCTTCGAACACTCGAGCGTTCTGGAGAACCTGCTCGTGGGCCGCCACACGCGCCGGCGCGTCTCCATCCCGGAGCAGATTCTCTTCACGCCCGCGACGAGGCGCGAGGAGATCGCCCACAGGGCCGCGGTCGAGCGGGTGATCGACTTCCTCGACCTCCAGCTCTACCGCGACAGGACCATCGCGGGTCTCCCCTACGGCGTTCGCAAGGTGGTGGAGGTCGGCCGTGCGCTCGCCATCGAGCCTCGTGTGCTGCTCCTGGACGAGCCTTACTCCAGGCTCTCCAACGAGGAGTCCATGGACATGCGGTTCCGGATCGGGGACATCCGCGCCCGAATGGGCGTCACCGTGCTCATGGTGGAGCACGACATGGGGCTCGTGTCGGCGGTCTCGGACCGGGTCATGGCGCTCGCCGACGGGCGGGTGATCGCGACCGGCACACCGGCGGCGGTGCAGTCACATCCAAGGGTGATCGAGGCCTATCTCGGGACGCAGGCGGCGGCCTCGTGACCGGGACGCTGCTCCAGATTCGCAACCTCGAGTGCTTCTACGGGCCGGTCATGGCGATCCGCGGTGTGAGCCTCGAAGTGCCGGAGGGCAGGATCGTCACGGTTCTCGGCGCGAACGGGGCGGGCAAGACCACGTTGCTGAAGACCATCTCCGGCGTCATGGACCCGGCAAAGGGCGACATCCTCGTCGCGGGAGCCTCCATCGCCGGCCGCGATCCCGACCGGATCGTCAAGAAGGGTGTCGTGCACGTTCCCGAGGGCCGGGAGATTTTCCCCCTGCTCACCGTGAACGAGAACCTCGCCATGGGGGCCTACAGCCGCAGGGACGGCGGCGTGGACGCGGACCGGGAGATGATCTTCGGCTACTTCCCCATCCTGAAGGAGCGGCTGGGCCAGACGGCCGGTACCCTCTCGGGCGGACAGCAGCAGATGCTGGCCATTGCGCGCGGACTGATGGCGGGCCCCAGGGTCATGCTGCTCGACGAGCCCTCGCTCGGCCTCTCGCCTCTGCTCGTGAACGATATCTTCGCCATCCTGCGGCGCGTCAACGCCGAACGCGGTGTTACCATGCTGCTGGTGGAGCAGAATGCCAGGGTGGCGCTGGAGATTGCCGATGAGGGGTACGTCATGGAGCTCGGGCGAATCGTGATGGAGGGTCCCGCCGAACGCCTCCAGCAGAACACGGACATCCAGGAGTTCTATCTCGGCGCCGAGCAGCGGGGCCTGCGCGGGGAGCGGCGCTGGAAGCGCCGCAAGTCCTGGGGATAGCGGACATGGGTGGACAGCCGGAACTCCGGGAAGACGTGGCGCACGAGGGTCCCTGCCTGATCGACGGCTGCGACACCCTGCCAAAGCTCTTCCTCGCCCGCTGCCGCGAGATGGGAGAGCGCACGGCCCATCGCGAGAAGGCGCTCGGCATCTGGCGCAGCCACTCGTGGGCCGCCTTTCACGACGCCGCCCGCGCCATCGGCATGGGGCTCGTCGATCTCGGGCTGATGAGGGGCGAGGTCGTGGCCATCCTCTCCGAAGACAGGAAGGAGTGGATCTACGCCGATCTCGGCATCCAGTGCGTCGGCGGGATCGTCACCGGCATCTATCCCACCGACAGCGCCCGGCAGGTCGAACACCTGCTGCGCCATTCGGGCAGCAGGTTCGTCTTCGTGGAGAACGACGAGCAGCTCGACAAGGTCCTGGAGATCCGCGACCGGGTCCCGGCATTGCAGATGTGCGTCGTGTTCGACCGCGACGGGCTGCACGGGTTCACCGACGACCGGGTCATGTTCCTCGATGCGCTCAGCGAGCGCGGCCGCGCGGCGCACGATCGGGAGCCGGAGCGTTTCGCCCTTTCGGTAGCGGAGTCGCATCCTGACGATACCGCGATCCTGATCTACACCTCCGGCACGACTGGCGAGCCCAAGGGCGCGATGATCTCCCACGAGAACATCGTCTTTTCCGCCTCTTCCGTACTCCAGGCAGTGCCGGTGGACGAGGGCGACGAGCAGATCTGCTTCCTGCCTCTGTGCCACGTGCTGGAGCGGCTGATCTCGGTCTTCACGCCAATTGCCGCGAAGTCGGTGGTGAACTTCGCCGAAAGCATGGAGACGGTCTTCGACAACCTGCGGGAAGTCTCGCCCGCCTCCTTCACGGCAGTGCCCAGGGTATGGGAGAAGGTTCAAGCGCATGTCTCGATACGCGCCTCGGAAGCGGGCCCGCTCGGGCGCTGGGCCTACGCGCGCGCACTCGCGTGCGGCATGGCGCGCGCCAGCTTCCTGATGGAGGGGCGCCGGGTCCCGCCCGGGCTCGAGGCGCGCTTCAGGCTATGGGACTGGCTCGTGCTGGCGAACCTGCGGCGCATGATCGGCTTCGACCGGGCCCGCCATGTCAGCACCGGCGCCGCGCCCATCGCGCCCGACCTTGTGCGCTGGTACTGGGCGATCGGCCTCGTCATGGTGGAAGGCTACGGCCAGACCGAGAGTTCAGGCGTTCTTTCTGTCAATCGGCGCTCGTGCAACAGGACCGGCTCCGTCGGCCTGCCGGCGCCCGGCGTAAGGCTTGCCATCGCCGCCGACGGGGAGGTTCTCGCGAAGGGCCCCCTGGTCTTCCAGGGCTACTGGAACGATCCGGAAAGCACGGCGAAGACGATTCGCGACGGCTGGTTGCATACGGGCGATCTCGGGCGAATCGACGAGGACGGCTTTCTCTGGATCACCGGGCGGGCGCGGGACATCATCATCACCGCCGGCGGCAAGAACATCGCGCCTGCCGCGATTGAAAACCAGTTGAAGTGCTCGCACTATATCTGCGATGCCATCGTCATCGGCGACCGGCGCAGATACCTCACCGCGCTCGTGTTGATCGATCGCGAGGCCGTGGAGGGTTTTGCACAGAAGAAGCGTGTGCCATTCTCCGACTTCGCTTCGCTTTGTGCTGCGGATCCGGTGCAGGCTCTGATCTCGGGTGAAGTCGCCGCGGCCAACACCCGCTTCAGCCGGGTCGAGCAGGTGAAGGACTTTCGTCTGATCGACCGGCAGCTGACGGCGACCGACGACGAGATGACCGCCACCATGAAACTTCGGCGCGGTTTCGTGGAGCGAAACCACAAGGCGCTGATTGACGACATGTACCGAACAACAGGGAACACGCCATGAAGTACATCGCAAGACTCTCTACCGTCATGCTCACACTGGTGGCGCTGGCCGCGACTCCGGTTCTCGCCCAACAGGGCGTCAGCGACGACGAGGTCGTCATCGGCTCCGTCAGCGATCTCTCCGGGCCGTTCTCCGCCTTCGGTGCGCCCGCGATGGAGGCGGCACAGCGGCATTTCGATGCGGTCAATGCCGCCGGGGGCATTCATGGCCGCACCATAAGGTTCATCGTCGAGGACCACGCCTACCAGATGCCGAAGGCCATTCAGGGCTACAACAAGCTCATCAATCGCGACGAGGTGTTCGCGATGGCCCTCTCGCTGGGCACGCCGATGAACATCGCCGGCTTCAAGCTGATGGAGCCCAGGAACATTCCCAACCTCATGCCGCTCAGCGCCTCGAGACACATGCTGGACGAGCCCATTCGCCTGCGGTTTTCGGTTTCGAGCTCGTACTATGATCAGATGCGGCTGGCGACAAGCTACATGGCCCGGAACCACGGTGTGACCAGGGTTTGCGGCATGTACATCCCTTCCGACTTCGGCAAGGAGATGAAGGAGGCCGCCATGGACGAGGCGGAAGCGAACCCGGCGCTCACCTACGTTACCGAAACCTCGCACAAGGTCGACGAGGCGGACTTCGTGGGCTCGCTGCAGAAGCTCGCGGCCGAGGGCTGCGAGCTGATCGGCGTGGCGCTCAGCGTTCGGCAGGTCATCACGGTGATGGCGACGGCAAAGAAGCTCGGCCTTTCCCACCTGAAGATGCTTGGCACGTCCGGCTCGTTCCACACCGTGATCGCCAAGGTGCCGGAGGGCGTCACCGCGGGCCTCTACGCCACCGGTGTGTGGGCCGATCTCGCGGCACGGGCCGACGATGAGGCGCCGGCTGCCTTCATCGCGGCCCACATGGAGGCGACCGGGGAGTTCCCCGGCACCGGTGCGCTCCTGGGTCACATCGGCGCCACCAGCCTCACACGGGCACTGGAGAAGGCTGGCCCGGACCTCAACGTGGAGAGTTTTCTCGCCGCGATGGAGAGCCTCGACTGCTACGATCCGCTGCTCGACAACCACGTCACCTACGGGCCCGACGACCATCAGGGCGCCGACGTCACCATCCTTTCCGTCATCGAAGACGGCAACTGGAAGGAGGTGGCGCGGCTGCAGTAGCCTTGCCGGTGATGCCCGCATGACATCGTCGCTCTCGCCACGTGGTTGACGGCCGAATTACGGGCATGTCTTCCGAAACCGGACGTCGGACTCGACATGGGAAGGCCCGTTGTTCCCGCATGTTCAACCGCTCTGTTCGGAAGCTTCCTTGCGACCATGGTGGGCCCATTGCGCCCCGGTTCACCCGGAGGACGGGAGCGGAGCGAAGGAGCCGCAGGGATGCCGTACCACATCTTGCAGAACACTTCCGCCCATCAGCGCACGCCCTGATCCCTTCTCGTCCTCGCGATGCCTGCTAGCGTGCCAATGCCTTCCAACTCGACCTGACCTTGAGTCCATTCAGATGTGTCGACGGAAGGATTCCCTTGTTCTGGAGCATGCCGACGACGATGCCGGGAGCCACACCTTGCTCATCGGCGAACTCCCTGACTGCGCGTGCGCTACGGGGCGATGTTGCGACAAACCGCTGCCACGCGT
>JAJEHK010000177.1 GCA_022823765.1 Alphaproteobacteria bacterium
CCTCGGGAACAGGGACCGTACTAATTCGTGTCACGACGGGCCATGGATATCTGGAAGGCGATTTTGGCACAACGTGCGAATCACCTTGGCCAGATCGGGCATGCGTCGCGATAGTGAAGATGCTGACGGAAGCAAAACGGCTGGGGCTCGCCGGAATCTGAGTGTAGCCAGTTCTCTGCGCACTTCCTGACGACCGGAGCGTCTTTCCCGCCTCCGTCCTGCGTTCGGTCGAGGAGCGCATAGCAAGCGGGAATCACGATGCCGCTCGCGACCATGGTCTTGGCCTCATTACTATCGGAATTGGCAACCGGATTCTCGATGCGGTCAGCGCTTCACCCGAAAGTCTGCACCGGTTCACCCAGAATTGACATGTCCGGCTCGACGCCCAGACCCGGCTTCTCGTTGGGCTCGAGAAAGCCGTCGACAACTTCTGGCGCCTCTTTGTCGTAGCGCATGTTGGAGAAGTAGGAGGAGACGTAGGTCGCGGCGAAGGTGGCGTCCGGTGTCGACACCGCCATGTGCGCCTGCGCTGCCGCGGAGAGGTCCGCTCCCCAAGCATCGTCCACGGTTATGAACTTGCCCGCCGCGGTGCACACGTCCCGGATGAGGCGCATGCCCGTGATGCCGCCGACCCGGGTGATTTTGCAGCCGATGCCCTCGAAGCAGTTGTCGGCAAGCCCTTGCAGCAACACCTGGATGTCCGTCATGCACTCATCGAGGATCATGGGCTGACGCACCTGCTGGCGAATGGAGAGGCACTCGTCATAGGTCAGGCAAGGCTGCTCGATGTAGAAGTCGACGTCCTCGGTCAGCCTGAGGACGCGCAGGGCCTCGTGGGTCTTCCAGGCCTTGTTCGCGTCCACCACCAGGACTTCACCTGGCTGGATGCAGGCACCCGCCATGCGTATGCGCGCGATGTCCAGTTCGAAGTTGCTGCTTCGCCCAGCCTTGACCTGGAAGTGGGTGAAGCCCTCGGAGCGGTACTGCGCCATGCGTTGCTTCACGATCTCGGGCGGGCCCATCTCGATCTCGGGATAGGCGCGGGCCTTCTGCTGCATGCGCCCGCCTATCAGATGGTAGAGAGGCCGACCGTAAGCCTTGCCGACGATGTCCCAGCAGGCAATGTCGATGGCCGACTTCGCGTACTCGCCGCCCATCAGCCACCGGTCCATCGTGGCATTGACGCGATCTGTCTGGGTCGGATCCTCTCCGATCAGCCCAGGCGCCATCTCCTCGATTGCCGCGCGCACCCCCAGCGCATGTTCGGGCTGGTAGGTTGAGGCGATCGGGCAGACCTCGCCCCACCCGACGAGACCCGCGTCCGTTTCCAGCCGCACGATTGTATCGTCCAGGGATTCGTAGGTCCTGTTGGGATAGCGCTTGGGCTTCTCGAGCGGAATGTCGAGCTGAAACACGTCAATCCGCGAAATCTTCATCTGACTTCTCCGTCATTCGGGTGGGACGAGAACACGCTCGCCTGATCAGGCCCTGGCCGGGAACTCTTCCTGCACGACAGCTTTCGCGCAAGCGCCAATCGGCGCACTGGAAGCGGGGAGATTCCGGTGCGACGCCCGTGGTCGTCACCTTGATGAACACCTCTGCAGCGTTGGAGAGTCGTTGCGGCAGCGGAACCTGTCGAGATGGCCATGGCTGACGAGTCGAACGGCGGACATCCGCGAAAGTAGCGTCGCAAGCATGCCAGTGCTCTTGCCACGGGGCCTTCTTGACGATGTCGATGTTGCGGCGCGTAATGACGCGACGAAAGCGCGGTATCGGCGCGCGGATGCAATCGAGACGGACTGGGTGATGACGTACTGGGTCAAGGGTTCGTCAGGTCTATCGATCGTCGACCGGTCGCTCGAGGCTCCGCTGGATGCCCAGGACGGCTATCTCACCCCCAACGAGCGTTTCTTTGTCTGCAACAGCGGCACCACGCCGATTGTCGATGCCGAAAGACACATCGTCCGTGTCCAAGGGGACGGCGTGGCGAACGAGCTTGAGCTGTCGATTGCCGACCTCGAAGCCATGCCGCAGCGAACCGTGGCGGTGGTGCTGGAGTGCGCGGGAAACCATCGCTTCCTGTTTCGGGAAGTCGCGGGCGAGACGCTCGACAAGCGCCCGCAGGTGACGGAGTTGATGTGGGGCCTCGGGGCCGTCGGCATGGCGCAATGGCGCGGCGTTCCGTTGCGCCACATCCTCGGACTGGCTGGTCTTGACCCGGAAGCCGTTCACGTCTGTCCCAGGAGCGCTGAGATCGATTCTCGCGAAGGAGAGATCAGGATGCCGGTGCCGGTCTCCAAGGCCATGGATCCCGACACGATCCTGGCGCTCGAGATGAACGGGGAGCCCCTGCCTCCGGATCACGGCTTCCCGGTCAGGATGATCGTGCCTGGGTGGATCGGAGCGTACAGCGTCAAGTGGGTTCGCGACATCGAGGTCTCGCGCAACCATCTCAAGGTGATGCGGAACACCGAATTCTATGTGCTTCGAGGCAACGGCTGGCCCGCCGGAGGGGTGCCGATCACCGAGCTCAACCTGAAGAGCAGCCTCGCATTGGCGTGGCCGGCGCGACTGGCGGCAGGCGATCACATCCTCCACGGGTATGCACGCGGCTCGACGGCGCCGATCGACAGCGTTCACTGGAGTGATGACAAGGGCTCAACCTGGCAGGTTGCGGAACTGACCGGTCCGGACGAACCATACGGTTGGGTACGCTTTCAGTTTCGCTGGCGCGCCGTCGCGGGCCATTACACCCTCATGACGAGAGCCACGGATCGGCACGGAAAGACCCAGCCCGCCAGCGTGCCGTTCAACGACGGCGGGTATCTTTACAACGCGGTCCATCCGCATCCCGTCACCGTCGAGTGAGCGTTCACCGCCAGGCGAAGAGAGGGACACTCCATGAAGATCACGCGGATCAGCGTTCATCAGGTCGATGTTCCCATCAAGCCCGCGACCATCTCCCACAACCGGGTGATGTCGGTGTTCGACGAGACAATCGTGCGCATCGAGACCGACGCCGGCATCGACGGCTGGGGCGACAGCGTGCCGTGGGGTTCGAACTTCGTTGCCGCCTTTGCCCGCGGCGTGCGGGCCGGTCTCGACGAGCTTGGCCCGTTGCTCATCGGCCGCGACCCGAGAATGGTGGCGGCGATCGGTGAACTGATGGACTCGGCGATGACGGGCCAGCCCTATGTGAAGACGGCGCTGGACGTCGCCTGCTGGGATATCCTGGGACGATCGCTCGACACACCGCTCTACATGCTCCTCGGGGGCATGGTGACGCCGCGGCCGGAAGTGGTCGGCTCGGTTCCGCCACAGCCGGGCGAGGAACTGGAGGCGGCGGTGGCCGCGTTGCGGGCGGACGGCATTGCACAGTTCTCAGGCAAGACCAGTGGAGACGTGGCCGGAGACATCGCCTATCTGCGATGGATGGGAGAGCGCATGAACCCCGGCGAGTCTCTGAAATACGACGGCAACGGCGGATGGCGCGTCGACGAGGCAATCCGCGTGGCCAAGGCCATGGGCAACATCGATGTCTATTTCGAGCAACCCTGCGCGACGTACGAGGAATGCCGCGAGGTGCGTCGCACGACAGGCGTTCCGCTCATCCTGGATGAATCGGCGACGGACGTGGGCGTCGTCCTGCGCGCGAAGGAGGACGGCGTTCTCGACGGCCTGAATGTCAAGCTTGCGAAGGTCGGCGGCATCTCGAAGATGCGCCTCATCCGTGACCTCTGCGTCGCACTGCATGTTCCGATGGAAATCCAGGACTCGTCCTACAGCGAACTCGCCTGCGCGGTGGTTGCCCATATGGGCCACTCGACGCCGGAACGCTGCATCCGTTCGGTCATCTATCCGAAGGGCCTGAAGACAGCGACGGTGACGAAC
>JAJEHK010000295.1 GCA_022823765.1 Alphaproteobacteria bacterium
GGTTTTGTACAACAACTGCCCTCTATTGCTATTCTCGTAAGCGATGAAAGTGATGTAACACCGATGGCAATAGCTTTAGGCCAAGAATTGGAGGAACAAAATATACAGGTTACGGCCTGTTCAAATGGTCAAGTGATGGGATTGGAGAGCGACGTGAGAGTATTCGATGTCCAGCACATCAAGGGGTTAGAGTTTGAAGCCGTCTTTTTTGTCGGTGTCGATCGACTCGCACAAAAATATCCTGATTTGTTCGACAAGTATTTGTATGTGGGCGCAACGCGGGCGGCAACATACCTAGGTCTCACGTGCGAACAACGGCTTCCGGAAACCCTGGCTGGGATAGCGCCTCTGTTTGGAGAGAACTGGAGGCAGGTTCGCAACCGCTAGTTGTTCAGCTTGACAACACTGGAGTCAAGCTTCGTCTGCGTGCCAACATGAGGGTATCTGAAATATCCCGGGCTGCAACACCACTTGTGCAGCAACTATGTGCACCTCTGTAAGCTTTGCCACGCACGGCAACGCTTCCAACACAATTGAACCATCCACAATGTGCCCGCCCCGTTCCGTTTCCGCCATTTGCGACCGAACCGGTCATTGCATCGGGCACGCTTTCGGTCACCTGTCACGAGGCAAGGGGCGCGCTGACTCATCGACACGCGTTCATGCGGCAAGGCGTTCGATCTTTCTGCGCAGATCGGCTTCCGCCTCGAGCGAGGCGACAGCGGTGCCGGCAACATTGGTCAGCCGCGCAAGGTCGAGACGCGGTATCTCCTGCTGATCGGCGAACACGATGACCGACTCGAACGGTACGCGGTGAAGAAGGAAGTGCGACAGCATGAGCGTTGTCAGCCGCGCCTTGTCCCGGTCCGGAATTCCGTACAGGAACACCGACCTCCCGTCCTTTCCCTCGAAACGATAGTCGACCGGATAGTGCCTGGCGTCCGGAACCTCCGGCTGGATGTACTCGGTCTCGACGACGTCCTCGTCCAGGATGGTGAAGACCAGCCCGCGCAGGTCCTCGTAGAACGTCGAGGCGTCCCTCCCGCGGCCCAGGAACGCCAGATCATGGATCTTCGTCATCGCCTGACCGAACCTGAACAGCGCTCCCGCCACCTGGTCCGGCGGCGTCTCGATGGAGAAAATGCCCTCATCTTCCCCGATGCCGCTCTCGCGCACGATCTGCTCGCGCAAGAAGGCGCGTGCGCCCTCGTAGAACTGCTCCACGTCAAGCTCGTAACTCACGTGCATCAGGGTGTGGCCGCGATCGCTGAGCTTCACGCCTCCGCCCGCCGTTTCGGACAGGTAGATCGGGAAGTGGTCGCCATCGGGAAACGTGAACGGCGATTCCACCATCAGCACGTCGTCCTCGCGCCGGTGAATCCGGACCTCTGCGCACAGGCGATCACGCAGCAGCCCTTCCAGTCGCACCTGGTCAAGCGCCATAGAATCAAGTCCCGATCGTCATTCCGGTTCTGCTGCTCGCGGATCCGCCAGTCCACCCCGTCGTGCGTCACGGTGCCGGGATTCCGCTCCCGGTGCCGCCCCGGCTACCCGGGCCAACGGGCGCCTCACCCGCCCGGAGACCGGTCGAAGTCGGTCGCCGAAGTTCCGGCCCGCACATCTCGCCACGGTGAAGGTGGCACACCGGACCGAAGGTGCTGGCGGTCATTGGACGGCCCCCTGCCCGGGACGGACCGGTCCACGAGGTCCGCGCTTACGGACCCTGCGGCCCGCAGCCGGGCCTGGTCGGATCGACCGGACCGGGAAAGGGTGGGGTAGGGCGGAGCGGGCCGAAGCCCGCCCCCGGGGCAGCCCTATTTCAGGGCTTCGTCGGTAATCGCGTGCGTCCAGGCTCCTTCCGGAGCCATTGTGATGACCGGGTTCGAACCACCCTTCAGGAGCGTCTCGACGGTGCGCTCGTAATCGGCGGGGTCCAGCGCGCCGTTGCTGCCCGCGGTCAGCTTGGCGATCTCTCCCATCATCCGCTTCTGGTGCTTCTCGGTCTGGGCACCGGTCGCGTCATTCTCCAGCACGATGTCGGCGGCGGCGTCCGGGTTCTCCTCGGCCCATTTCCAGCCCTTCATCGATGCACGCACGAAGCGGACCATCTTGTCGCGGAAGGCGGCGTCCTCCAGCGCGGATTCGAGCACGTAGATGCCATCCTCCAGCGTGGCGACGCCCTGGTCCTCGTACTTGAAGACCACGAGGTCGTCGGCCGAGAGGCCGGCGTCGATGACCTGCCAGTACTCGTTGTACGTCATGGTCGAGATGCAGGCGGCCTGACCCTGGAGGATCGGATCGACGTTGAAGCCCTGCTTCAGGACGGTCACGCCCTGTTCGCTGCCGTCGGTCGGGATGCCGAGCTGGCTCATCCAGGACAGGAACGGATACTCGTTTCCGAAAAACCACACGCCGATGGTCTTGCCGCGGAAATCCTCCGGCGTCGTGATGCCCGTGTCCTTGCGGCAGGTCAGCATCATGCCCGAGCTCTTGAACGGCTGGGCGATGTTGACGAGCGGCAGGCCCTTCTCGCGGGTGGCGAGCGCCGATGGCATCCAGTCGAGAATCACGTCAGCGCCGCCACCAGCCAGCACCTGGGGAGGCGCGATATCCGGGCCGCCGGCCTTGATTTCCACCTCCAGGCCTTCCTCGGCATAGAACCCCTTGTCCGCGGCGACGTAATAGCCGGCGAACTGGGCCTGGGTGACCCACTTGAGCTGAAGCGTGACCTTGTCTGCCGCCTGCGCGAGGCCGGCCGACAGGGCGAAGGCCGCCGCTGCGAATAGTGCTGTGCGTTTCATTCCTTCTCTCCCCGGCTTGAACAGGTGTGTCTGCCGCTACTCCCGGACCGACGGATGCCAGTGGGTGACCGTTCGCTCTGCCAGCGTCACGCATCCGTAGAATGCCGATCCCGCAAGGGCTGCGACCGCGATCTCGGCCCAGACCATGTCCAGGGCCATGCGTCCGATCTCGGTCGAAATGCGGAAACCCATTCCCACGGTCGGTGTTCCGAAAAACTCTGCAACGATGGCGCCGATCAGCGCAAGGGTCGTGCAGATCTTCAACCCGTTGAAGATGAAGGGCCCGGCCGCGGGCAGGCGCAATTTCCACAGCGTCTGCCAGTAGCAGGCCGCGTAGGTGCGCATGAGGTCCCGCTGCATGGGATCGGACATGCGCAGGCCGGCTATCGTGTTCACCAGCATCGGGAAAAAGCACATCACCACGACCACAGCTGCCTTCGAGTGCCAGTCGAAGCCGAACCACATGACCATGATGGGCGCGATACCGACGATGGGCAGGGCCGCGGCAAGATTGCCCATGGGCAGGAGGCCCCTTTGCAGGAACGGCGAGCGGTCGACGGCAACGGCCATGAGGAACGCCGCGCCGCAGCCCATGACATAGCCCGGCAACACCGACCGGATCACCGTTTGCACGAAGTCGGCCCACAGGACCGGCAGATTGCCGGCAAAGGCCTCGGATATCACCGAAGGCGGCGGCAGGATGACTGCGGGCACCTCCAGCCCGCGCACCAGCCCCTCCCATATCACCAGCAGCGAGACGCCGAAGATCGCGGGGACCAGGATGCGCGTCGCCCGGCCAGAACGCCGCACCAGCAGGATGTTGGCGCCCCACCCGCCGAGCCACGCGGCGATAGCAAGCGCGACCCCGTTCACCGCGCCTGTCCGGTACGGCGCAGCACCACGCGCTGGGCCACTCCGATGGCGCCCACCATCA
>JAJEHK010000242.1 GCA_022823765.1 Alphaproteobacteria bacterium
GCCTCACCCCGACGTCGACGCGCTCGATCCTCGACAGTATCGGCGCCAGACTCGACGAATCCCGTGAGATCTCGCGGTACCTCATCGGTCTCCTCATCTTTCTGGGACTGCTGGGAACCTTCTGGGGTCTCATCAAGACCATCGGCGGAGTCAGTGCGACCCTCACCACGCTCAATCTCGATCCCGGACAGGACAGTGTCGGCCTCTTCGAGAGCCTCAAGGAAGGCATGGCGTCGCCGCTGTCAGGCATGGGAACAGCCTTCAGTTCGTCACTCTTCGGACTTGCCGGATCGCTGATCCTCGGCTTTCTCGATCTGCAGTCCGGACAGGCCCTCAACCGGTTCTACAACGAACTGGAGGAGTGGCTGTCATCGGTGACAAGGCTCCATTCGGGACGTGGCGACGCTGACACGCCGGAAGGCGGTGATGCACCGGCCTACGTCAGCGCCCTCCTTGAGCAGACCGCCGAGAGCCTCGACCGCCTCAACATCACCCTCGAGAAGAACTTCGCGAACCACCGCCAGATCGATGAGAAGATCTCCACGCTCACGGACAGGTTCGTCTCCATGGTCGACCGCATCGGCGCCGAACAGAGACAGCTTGGCACGCTGATCGAAAGCCTGGCGGACCTCAGGGTGGTCATCCAGAACCTGATCGAGACCCAGAGGAGCACCGCCTTCGACGAAGCCAGCAGGATGCATCTTCGCAACCTCGACGATGCCATAGGCCGCCTCGTCGAGGAGACCGCTTCGGGACGGAGTGCCATCGCCAGCGACGTGCGCTCGGAAATCAGGTTGCTGGCACGCACCATCGCGGCGGTACGCTCCGACGACGGAGGCACCTAGGTCCATGGCCTTCCGCGGCCGCCGTACGCAGTCGGGTGGTGAGACCTGGGCCGGATTCGTCGACGCCCTGTCAGCGTTGCTGATGGTGCTGATCTTTGCCCTGTCGGTCTTCATGATTGCACAGCTCTTCCAGGGCGCCGCCCTGACCGGCCAGGATCAGGTGCTGAGCCGGCTGCAGGCCCGGGTCAACGAACTTACCGACATGCTGTCCCTGGAACGCGGCAACAACGCGACGATCCGCGAACAGCTGACACAGCTCTCGGCCGAACTTCAGCAGTCAGCGGCAGCCCGGGACGACGCGAACCGGTCGCTCGTTCTCCTGTCGAGTGAGCGCGATGCCCTGGAAGCGGAACGTACGGCTCTCGAGTCCAGGGTGCTCGCCGGCGAACGGGAGCTTGACGACGCGCGGGCACGCCTCGAATTGATGGGAGAGGATCTCGAAAGCACGCGCGACGATGCGGCTGCCAGCAAGGACGCCCTGGCGCGCAGATCGGCTGAACTCGCCAGCCTGCAGCGCGATATCGATGCCCTGCAGCAGGTGCGGCGCAACCTCGAGGGCGAAGTCGGACGCATGTTGCTGGTTCTGGAAGAGGCTCTGGTCCTTGAGGCGGAACTCGAGCGCCGTCTGGCAGACCTGGACGCTGAACTCACGCAAACACGAACCACGCTCAGAGACCGCGACAGTGAACTCAGCGAGACGCAGGCCACTCTCGCCGAACGGGAAACTGAACTTGGTCAGACACAAGTTGCCCTCGCTGAACGGGAAACCGAGCTTGGCTTGACACGCACCACGCTCGCCGAACGGGAATCCGATCTTGGCGAGACGCAAGCCACCCTCGCCGAACGGCAGAGTGAGCTCGAACGGATGGTGGCCGCCCTCGCCGAACGGGAAAGCGCGCTTGACCTGACGAGAACCACGCTCGCTGAACGCGAGACGGAACTCAGCCGGACCGAGGCCAGTCTCGAGGAATCACAGGGCAGAGAGGAAGAACTCACGCAGTCTCTCGCAACGGAACGCAGTGAACTCGAACGTCTTGCTCTCCTGCTCCAGCAGTCCCGCGAAGCGGAGGAGCGGACGGGCGAGGCACTCACGGCGAGGGAACTGGAACTCCAGGATGCGGGGGAGAGAATTGACCAGCTCATCGCGTCACTCTCCTCCGTGCGCGACCGCACCCTGGAACTGGAAGCCGAGCTTTCCACCGAAGAGGAACGCACGCTTCTCGCCCAACGGGAAGTGGCCGACGGCAACCGGCAGATCACCGAACTCACACGGCGTCTCGGCATCGTCGAGGGCGAACGGGACCTGGCCGTGGAACTGGGTGAATCTCAGGCACATCAGCTCTCGGACCTCAGAGACCGCCTGACCTCGCTCAACAGCGCCCTCGAGGCAGCAGAAGTCAAGGCTGCCCAAGACCTGGTGCAGATCACGTCGCTGGGCGAGAGGCTCAATGCCGCGCTGGCTGCCCGGGTCCAGGATCTCAGCCGCTACCAGAGCGACTTCCTTGCCCGCCTGCACGACCATCTCGGCAACAGGGAGGGCGTGAAGGTTGAGGGTGACCGGTTCATCATCCAGTCGGGGGTCCTGTTCTCCAGCGGCAGCGCGGAGATTTCCGGAGCAGGCCGGGAGAACCTGCGCCAGATTGCGGATCTCATCCGTGAACTTGTCTCAGACATTCCGGACGATGTGGACTGGATCCTCAGGGTGGACGGTCACACCGACTCGAAGCCGATTCAGACGATCCGGTTCCCGAGCAACTGGGAACTGTCGACGGCCCGTGCCACTTCCGTCGTCCGCTTCCTGATCTCCCTGGGTGTGCCCGAACACCGCCTCATGGCCGCCGGTCTCGGCGAATTCCAGCCCCTTGCCGGCGGTGAGGATGCCGACACCATGCAGCGCAACCGACGAATCGAGTTCAAGTTGACCGACCGGTAACGGGTCGACCAGCGCCGGCACGGGCTATTCTCCGGGGCGCCTCTTCACTCTCCAGGCTGTGGCAGAAGGCCTCGACACCGGCCTCGATGGCATCGTCAACGTGTGTGCGCTCCCAGGCGCGCATCAGGCTCTTCTGGGCGCGGATGGCGCGTGGTCCGGCATCGAGAATGTCGCCTGCCCAGGTCTCCACGATATCCGCCGGCTCCTCGGCCACGGCCTCCACCAGGCCGGCGACGAGTGCCTCGCCTGCGGTCAGCGTGCAGCCGGTGAACAGCAGTTCCGCGGCCCGTCCCCAGCCCATCAGCCGCGGCAACAGGGCGGCCTCGATCACCGAGGGAATGCCGAGCCGCACCTCCGGCATGGCGAAGGTCGAGCGTTCGGATGCGGCACGCATGTCGCAACTCGCGGCAAGTTCGAGGGCTCCGCCCAGGCACGGACCGTCGATTCTCGCCATCACCGGAACCGGACAGTCCCGCACCGCCAGGCACGCGGCATGCAGGCAGCGGATGAACCGTTCCGCATTTGACGAGTTCAGTTGACGGAGATCAGCCAGATCAGCGCCGGCGGAGAACGCACGGCCGGCGCCGGAAAGCACCACGCAGCGCAGTTCGTCATCGTCACTCAGGCTGTTCAGGGTGTCGGTCAACTCCCGGAGAAGCGTGAGGGAGAGAGCATTCAGCTTGTCCGGCCGGTTGAGGACAACCTCGACACGGCCGCATGCCAGACGCTGAAGATCGATGTAGCGGCCCACGTGTTTCTCCCACAGGACAATTCGGCGACAATGATGATCCAGTGATTGTGCCACATGACCAGGGAATGCACCGCCATGACCAGACTGGCACTCGTGACGGGAGCGTCACGGGGTATCGGCAGGGGTATCGCTCGCGCACTTGCCACCGCAGGCTACCGGGTGGCGGCCAACTACCGGGCCAATGACGATGCCGCCCGCAGCCTGACGGAAAAACACGCCATCCCCGCCTACAAGTGGGATGTCGCAGACTACCAGGCTTCCAGAGAAGGAGTTGAACGGGTGGTTGCCGATCACGGCGCCATCGACATCCTGGTCAACAACGCCGGCATCTCCCCGGACCGCTTCATGCACAAGATGGGCGACGATGTCTGGCGGCAGGTGATCGACACCAATCTCAATGGCTACTTCAATGTCACCCACCAGATCATCGCGCCCATGCGCAAGGCCGGTTTCGGACGCATCGTCAACATTGCGTCACTGTCGGCCTTTGCCCCGAACTACGGCGAGACTGCATACGGAGCCGCCAAGGGCGCCATCATTTCCTTCACCAAGGCTCTGGCAAAGGAGAGTATCGCCCGGGGAGTCACCGTTAACGCCGTGGCGCCTGGATACATCGACACGGACATGGTGCGCGTCGCTCCGCAGGAATGGCTCGACGACCTCGTCCGCCATCACATCCCGGCAGGACGCCTCGGGCGGGTCGAGGATGTGGCTCGCTGCGTGCTCTTCCTCGTGGCTGACGAGGCCGACTTCATCACCGGCGCGACCGTGGACGTCAACGGCGGCCAGATCATGCGGTGACGTGCATCGATGACAGGCGCTTGTCCATGATGGCCGTGGCGTCGGCCATGATCCGTTCGACAAGGTCCCCCACGGGAGGGACATCATTGATCAGGCCAAGGACCTGACCGGCGGACCAGATGCCGGATTCGAGATCGCCTTCGTCGAACAGCCTGCGCCCTTCCGTACCGGCGACGAGCGGCGCCAGTTCGTCGATGGTCACACCCCCTGGTCTCGCTTCGAGTTCCGCCACCTTTTGCGTGACGGAGTTGCGGAAGAAGCGGGCCGTGTTGTGGAAACTGCGCAAGATGAGCTGGGTGTCGCGTTCCGTAGCCTGAACCGCCGCCTCCTTGACCCGATCGTGAATGGCGGCTTCCCGGGTAACCATGAAGCGGGTGCCCATGTTGATGCCTTCCGCACCCAGGGCCAGCGCCGCCACCAGCCCGCGGCCATCTGCGAATCCACCGGATGCGATGACCGGAATGGTGATCCGGTCGACAACCACCGGGATCAACACGAGCCCCGGCACGTCGTCCTCGCCGGGATGTCCGGCGCACTCGAAACCGTCGATGGCGATGGCATCGCAGCCGATTTTCTGGGCCTTGATGGAGTGGCGCAATGATGTGCATTTGTGAATGAGAAGCGCACCGGCCGCCTTGATCCTAGGCACAAAGCGCTCCGGGTTGTTGCCTGCGGTCTCGATGATCGTGACGCCAGCCTCTAGGGCCGCATCGAGGTACTCCTCGTAAGGCACCGGCTTCAGCGTTGGCAGAATCGTGAGGTTGACACCGAAAGGCTGGTCGGTGGCATCGCGCAGGCGGCCTATCTCCCGCTGCAGTTCTTCCGGATCAGGCTGGGTGAGCGCGGTCAGGAACCCCAGAACTCCGGCTTCGCACACGGCCGCGACAAAGGGCGCGCGGCCGACATGGGTCATGCCCCCGCAACACAGGGGGTGTCTGGAGCCGAACATTTCGGTGAAGCGCGTCTTCAGCAATGGGGGATCCTCCACATTCCGCGTCATACTCGAAGGGGCAGGGTTTCGTCGAACTGCAGCCGGGCAAGCCGTGCATAACGGCCATCGGCCACCAGGAGGTCTCCATGGCGACCGCTTTCGACAATCCGTCCCTCGTGAAGCACGATGATCCGGTCCGCCTTGAGGACTGTCGCCAGCCTGTGGGCAATGACCAGGGTTGTCCTCCCTGACATCAGTGTCTTCAGGGCCTTCTGGACCTCTCGTTCGCTTTCAGCGTCGAGAGCGCTCGTCGCCTCATCGAGAAGCAGCAGGGGCGCATCCTTCAGGATTGCCCGGGCAATGGCTATCCGTTGACGCTCGCCGACGGAAAGACGCGTTCCGCGTTCTCCCACAAAGGTGTCGTAGCCTTCCGCGAGGCGTTCGATGAAGCCGGCAGCAAAGGCACTCCGGGCGGCCGCACGGACATCACTCAGGGTTGCCCCCGGTCTGCCATAGCGGATGTTGTCGGCAATCGAGGCACCGAAGATCACCGGTTCCTGGGGAACAAGGGCCATGCGCTGCCTCAGGCTGGCGATGGGGGCGTCCCGAACGTTGACGCCATCCACGGCAATGACGCCCTCCTGTGGGTCGTGGAACCGCAGGAGAAGGCGAAAGAGCGTGCTTTTTCCGGAGCCTGATTGCCCGACCAGGGCCACCGTCTCGCCGCGTCCGACATCGAACGAGACACCGTTGAGGGCCGGCTCCTCGGGACGTGCGTCGTAGCGGAAGAGCACATCGCGAACACTGACGATACCCTGGGGTGGCTCGGGCAATGCCACCGGATTCGCTGACTCGCGTATGTTCGACCGCGCCTCGAGCAGTTCACTCAGGCGCTCCGCGGCGCCCGCAGCTCTCTGGAGTTCGCCCCAGATCTCGCTCAGCACACCGGCAGCAGCTGCCACGATCACCGCATAGAAGACGAATGATGCCAGGTGTCCGCCGCTGATGCGGCCGGCAAGCACATCATGGCCCCCCATCCACAGGACGCCGGCAATTCCTCCGAACAGCAAAAGGATGACGCTGGAGAACAGGAAACTGCGGGCAGTGATGCGCCGCACCGCCGTGTGGAACGCCATCTCGACCGTGTCACCGAAGCGCTGGCGTTCGAAGAGCTCGCGGACGAAGGCCTGCACGGTGGGAACGGCATTCAGTGTTTCATCAACCCGGTGACCGACATCGGCAAGGCGGTCCTGCGACAGCCGGGACAGGCGGCGCACCCGGCGGCCGAACACCAGGACTGGCATCAGCACCACCGGCACCATGAGAACCACGATCGCTGTCAGCCTGGCGCTCGTCACTGCCAGCATGGCCGTACCGCCGGCCAGCAACAGGATGTTGCGCAAGGCCATGGACACCGATGATCCGACGACCGTCTGCAGGATGGAGGTATCCGTCACAAGCCTGGAATGCACCTCGCCGATGCGGGTCACCTCGAAGAAGGTCGGCGACATGGCGACCATCCGGTCGAAGACGTCCCGGCGCAGATCCGCCACCACACGTTCGCCAATCCAGGAGACGAGCCATGATCGCGCAAAACTGGCGATGGCAAGGACAACGACAATGACCATGAGAACAACAAGGGCCTGGTCCAGGATGCCGGCATCGGTCTCGGCCAATCCGCGGTCGATCAGCACTCTCAATCCGACACCGAGGCCCAGCACGGCCACCGCGGCGACGACAAGCGCCAGAACGGCACCCGCCACCTGAACCTTGTAGGGGGCAAGATAGGGCAGAAGGCGTCGCAGTTCGCCCAGATCACGACTGCCCTCGCGTTCCGGTGACTCCGTCCTGCTGCCAGGGCGTCTGGTCTTTGGACCTGATCTCGACACAAGCGCTGCTATATCAGCGGTCAGCCGGGCCAACAAGAGAACCGGTCAGGGGCGCATCGGCGATCCGGGGCGCTGTGTCGTTTCCCAGTCCTTCTCGACGGGAATGTCGACGGGAGCCGGGGGTTCGCTCTTCCCCCGGATCATGTCGGACACCTTTTCGCCAATCATGATGGTCGGGGCGTTGGTGTTGCCGCTGGTTATCTGCGGCATGACGGATGCGTCAGCCACCCGCAGGTGGTCGATACCGCGTACCCGGCACTGCGAATCCAGCACCGTGTCCTCGCCCATGCGGCAGGTGCCGCAGACATGGAAGTTGGTGGTGGCCGTATCGCGTATGAAGGCATCGATGCCCTCCCCGCTCACCACCTCGTCTCCGGGCAACAGTTCGGGACCACGCAGACCGTCGAAGGCCGGCTGGCGAAACACCTCGCGCACCAGGGCGACCGCCCTTCGCATGTCACGCCAGTCCTCGCTGGTAGAGAGGTAGTTGAAGATGATCCGGGGCGGCTGAAAGGGATCCGGCGACCGCAACGCGATCCGCCCGCGGCTGGTCGGTCTGAGCGGTCCCATGTGAACGGAAAATGCGTGGGAAACAGGCGCGACCTCCCGGTTCTCGAGGAAGGCTGCCGGCATGAAGTCGACCTGCAGATCAGGCTGCCGCACTCCGGGGCGGCTGCGGATGAAGGCCACTGCCTCGCCCTGGGTACGGGCGGCAATGCCGGTTCGCGTCAGCAGCCACCGTGCGCCCGTCAGCCAGCGCCGTGGAGGTCGGGCATGGGGCTGCAGGCTCACCGGCCTGAGGCAGCGCCACTGCATGTAGAGGCACAGGTGATCCATCAGGTTGGCGCCGACATCCGGGTGGTCGACGATTACATCGATACCGTGACGGCCAAGTTCATCCGCCGGACCGATGCCCGACAGCATGAGAAGTTGCGGCGTGTTGATGGCCCCGCAGGCGAGCACGATCTCGCGTCGCGCCCCGACCATCCGTTCGCGCCCATCCTTGCGATACCGCACACCCGTGGCCCGGCGACCGTCAAGCACCACCTCAAGAGCCTGGGCGCCTGTTCTCACCTGGAGATTGCGCCGGTCGGCCGCGTCACTGAGGTACGTGCGTGCCGTACTTGACCTGCGGCCTTTCCAGACCGTGCTGTCGCAGGGACCAAATCCCTCCTGCGTGCGGCCGTTGAGGTCCGGATTGAACCGGTAACCCGCCTGGATACCGGCCTCCAAGAAACTCGCGAAGAGAGGCGAGTCACGACCGGCAGACTGCACGTGAAGCGGTCCGCTGTCGCCCCTGTAGGTGTCCGCTCCCCTGTCGTAGGTCTCCATGCGACGGAAGTACGGCAGCACATCCCGCCAGGCCCAGCCGCTGGCTCCCATGGCGGCCCAGTTGTCGTAGTCAAGGGCGTGGCCGCGGATGTACATCATGGCGTTGATGGACGATGAACCTCCGAGCACCTTGCCGCGGTGTTGCCACATGCGGCGGTGGCCGAGGTGGGGTTCGGGTTCACTGAAGTAGGTCCACCGCACGCCTTCGGCATTGAGAACGTCCATGAAACCCGCAGGAATCGGCATGTAGAGGTGCCGGTCACGACCTCCCGCCTCGAGCAGCAGGACCGTTGTCCGGCCATCCTCGCTCAACCGGTTGGCGAGAACGCATCCCGCCGAGCCCGCACCGACGACGATGAAGTCGA
>JAJEHK010000349.1 GCA_022823765.1 Alphaproteobacteria bacterium
ATACCAACGACTTCGTCAACCGACAGGATGGAGCTAACCCCGCCAAACAGTTACGCGCCCAAGACTGTATTGCGTATCTTGTGCGTCAACGCGCCGCGCGTATCAGCTTCCAGGTGCTTCAAGAGCTTTATGCGACTCTCACCCGCAAACTGGAGCCGGAGTTCGACGCAGGAGAGGCGCAGGAGATCGTGCGTGATCTCGCGGCATTGCGGCCGGTCGTCCTTGATCTCGCCATTCTGGACCGAGGCTGGTTGTTGCAGGAGCGGTACTTTCTCTCATGGTGGGACGCACTCATTGTCGCGGCAGCGCAATCGTGCGCCTGTTCGGCGCTGCTCACTGAAGACTTGCAGCATGATCAGACGTTCGGCGAGGTACGGATCATCGACCCGTTCGCATCGCCAGAGCGGACGCCTGAGGAGGTCTTGACGACACTGCAAGCGTAGTTGCCGGCTGCACGCTGTCCCGGTCAGAGCGCCGCGCGGCGATGGTATTGCCGCCCGAAAGCCATCCGCACTCGGATCTGCATGAGATGGTCGCAGCCTGCCCTGTCGGCGCGTTTGTTCGTCCTGCCGCAGGCGGAGAGGTGGACGCAGAGGATGTCTCGCTTCATCGGACAGAGCGAACGGTAGCCGTGACCGAGTCTCTCGGGCAGGTCGCCCCCGAGATTGTTGAAGAACGTGCTGATCAAGCCAAGGGCACGCTGTTCCACATGTTCGTCCTCGCCGGTTCCTGCCATCAACGATGCCAACCGGGAGCCCTGGCCGGTAGAGTGCCGTTATCGTCATCCTTTCACCGGATGCCGTTGGTCCTCTGGAGTTCCCGGATGTAGACAACGACATCCGCCACGTCACCGCGGGTCAATCCCTCGACCGCAGGCATGTCTCCGAAAGGCCAGTGGTGGGCCCGCACACCCTGTGCAACCGCCCGCTGGAATGACTCGTCTCCATGGTGTCCGGGTTCGTAGATGATGTGGACCAGCGGCGGTGCGACGCCGTCCTGTCCAGCAGCGTTCCGGCCGTGACAGGACGCACATTTGGTATCGTAGGTCTTCTGCCCAAGCAATGCCTGCGCCGAGAGCGTTGCCGGCACGTTCACCGAAACGATGGGCTGTCCCTCATCTGCGGTGCCGCCGTCGAAAACCAGATACCCGGCCACTCCTCCCAGAGCGAGGACGACGAGGAGTATGCAGAGCTTGAGCGACATGCTGGTCCGAACTTCCTGTGACGTCGGAAGTTGCAGGATGCAAGTAAGCCAGCCTAGTCGGCCCAACCGGCCATGTCAGCAGGACGAGCACGCTCGGGTTTGATATGGGACCGTGGCCCGACCATCGCCTGGAAAGGCTGCCGGCTTCCCGGCAAGATCGACGGAAGGGCACATGGTATCGTCCGGTCGAAGGTGGTTGCGGGAACGGCATGTCAAAGATGTCTTCTGATGAAGGTCTGGCAATCTCGGCAGACGCCCGGATCGCGCGTCGGCACGAGTCGGTGTTGGTGATGACCGATTCAAAGCCCGCTCGCCGAATCCCGGATCCGGGCTTTTGCACGCCGCAGTTTGCGGGAATGCCGACCGGCGTTGATGAAGGAGGGCCTTGTGGAGGCGGAATTCTGGTTGCAGCGCTGGCGTGAGGGCAGCACGCCCTGGAACGAGGGCGTCCCCAACGCGGCCCTCAGGCGCCACCTGGAATGTCTCGATCTGCACCCCGGGGACCGCGTTTTCGTGCCGTTGTGCGGGAAGGCCGAAGACATGTGGTGGCTCCATGAGCAGGGGTTCGAGGTTTTCGGTATCGACCTCAGTCCCATTGCGGGGCGCGAATTCCTGGGCGCTCACGGCCTCTCATACACCGAGACCCGGCACTCCCGGTACTCTCTCCTCGAGAGTCCCGGGTTCCGCCTGTTCGCCGGAGATTTCTTTGCTCTCGATGCCGGCGACCTCGAAGGCGTTGCCGCCATCTACGACCGGGCGGCCCTGGTCGCCCTGCCGCCCCCCGTGCGCCAAGGCTACGCCCGACGCCTCACCGAGCTTCTCGAAGCTCCGATACTCCTGATTACCATGGAGTACCCCGAGCACGAGATTGAAGGCCCTCCCTTCCCGGTCTGTGAACGGGAGGTTCGCGCGCTCTTCGGTGAGCGGCGGCGGGTACGGCACGTGGGGGAGGAAGACATCATCGAGCGCTCGAACCTGCGCGAGCGTGGCGTCACTCGGCTCGTAGAGCACACCTATCTCATAGCATGACGGGTGGCCCTGGCGACTGATGCCGCTGCCAGGGTTCAGATCGCCCCTGCCCGGACGGGGTTCCCGGATTCGCCCGTCACAAACGCACGGAAGGACTCCAGGGCTTCGTCCACGCCGTCTCCGTGAAAGCGGAAGTCCTGGGGCAGCGAGGCGTGGAGGGCGCGGGCGCGGACGAGAGCCGCGTCTTTCCGCTCGCAGATGCCGTCCAGCCGCGCATCCTCGAGGGCACGCAGCTCGGACGTCAGGAATTCCCTGAAATCGTTGAGGGCGATCTGACTGCGCGTCACCTTCTCGAAGTGGTAGCCGAGCGCGGCAAGCCGGATCGCCTCGGGCAGCATGCGGGGATGGTCCCTGGAGACCCGGGCGATGAACTTCGTGTAGGCCGGAATCTGTTCGGGGTCGAGCCGCGCGCGCGCGCCCATCATCTCGACGAAACTCGCATTGGCGCTCCTCGGCTTCTGGAGATGCGGCACGGGCTTGAGGTGTTCGAACAATGTCAGGCAGCGTTCAAGGTAGTTCTCGAGCGTCGGGTCATAGAGCGTCGAGGTCACCCGCTTGTACCCCGCGATCAGCACGTCCGGCGCCATCTCGGTCCTGAAGTTGAGCGCCATCGCACTGGTGCCCAGCGGCACCTCCTGCAGACGGCCCTCCGATTCCAGGCGGCTGTACATGTCGGTGCCCCTGAGGGCGGTCAGCAGGTAGATGGGTGCCACCGGGATGCCTGAGTCCTGGATGAAGTCGATCTGGGCGTCGAACACGCTCTCGTCGTCGCCGTCGAGCCCCAGGATGAACCCGCCCTGAACCTGCATTCCGGTCCGCTGGATCTTGCGCACCGCGTTGAACAGGAAGTTGTCGTCGCGCTGACTGGTGTTCTGTTTTTTCTTGGTCTTGATCAGCGCCTTGGGATTGGGACTTTCGATACCGAGGAAGACGGCATCGAACCCGGCCTCGACCATGGCCTCCATCAACGCGTCCATCCGGGCCAGGTTGACACTTGCCTCGGTGCACAGCGTGAAAGGATAGCCGTGCGATTTCTGCCAATCGGCGAGTGCCGGCAGAAGCTTCATTGCCTCGCGCTTGTTGCCGATGAAGTTGTCATCGACGAGGAAGACCTGGCCACGCCAGCCCAGATTGTAGAGCGCGTCGAACTCGGCCACCATCTGCTCGGGCGACTTGGTCCGCGTGACCCGGCCGTAGAGCTTGGTGATGTCGCAGAACTCGCAATCGAATGGACAGCCGCGGGAAAACTGGACGCCCATCGAATGATAGTTTTCAAGATCGATGAGATCGAATCGCGGAACCGGGGTTACACGCATGTCCGGCTTGCGCGGCTCGCGGTAGATTGTCCGGGCCATGCCACTTTCGAGGTCCTTGAGGAAGCCGGCGAATGTCTCCTCCGCCTCGTCCAGCACGAAATGGGCAACGCCGCGGATCTCGTCATGGAAGGTGGTGGGGTGCGGCCCGCCGGCGATGACGGGAACGCTGGCTCGGTTGCACCTGTCGATGACGGTCTGCAGCGACACCCTCTGGGTGAGCATGGTCGAGGTAAACGCGAAGTCGGCCCACTCAAGGTCTGAGTCCTCCAGCGGGCCGGTGTTCAGGTCAATGACACGGAGTTCGTACTCGGGCGGGAACAAAGCGGCCACGGTGAGAAGGCCGAGTGGTGGGAAGGCCGACTTGATGCCGACCATTTCGAGCGCGAAGTTGGCGCCCCAGTACGTCGGAGGGTGCTCGGGGTAGATCAGGAGAGCGTTGGGCATCGCGACGCCTTTCCATGTCCAGCCGTGTCGGCCCAGTGCCTCACGGACACGGCCGTACCGCAGCCGCCGGCCTGCGGAACATGATCCGCTGGCGTGCTGGCGAACCGTTCGGAGCCGGAAAATCCGCCAACGGGCCGATAGCCCCGGCCGCAACGGTCGGTGACGGGCCCGCGATCCGGGGCCCTGCGTCACATTCGGTTCGGGTTGTGTCGTTCATGGCGGAGTCCCTCACCAGCACCCGGTCACGACGGGTCCCGTATGTCAGCGCCTACGCTATCATATACGAACCCGGGCATCTTGACAGTCGCCAACCGATTCTGCCCATGCCCGGAACCGATAGCCGTGTGAATTGCCATTGTTCGGGTGAGCCGCACGGGCCATCGCCTTCACAAGCGTGACGTCGTTGCCGGCCGGAACCTCAGCAGATGCCCGCGGCCTGCAGGGCGGCGAGTTCCTCCCGGTCGATGCCGATTTCGGCCATCACGGGCACGAGATCGCCCGCAAGACCGGGGGCCGGCTCCGCGCGCGGCGTGACGCCGGAAACCCGCACAGCCGGGCCGGGAGCCGTGACGGTCATGCCTGACGATGTCTCGCAGGACAGGACGTGCCCGTCCCGGTGCACGAAGGGACTGTCGAGGGCTCCCTTGATGTCGTGCACAGGCGCTGCCGGCACCTCGCCGGAGAACACGGTCATCCATTCGGCCGTGGTCCGCCCTGACAGGGCACGGTCGATCTCTTGCGTGAGACGGTCACGATGTCTCAAGCGTCCGGCGAAGTCGGCGTAGTCCGGATTGTCGGCCAGTGCCGGCTCACCGATGGCCGCACACAGCCGCGGCCAGAACTTCTCCTTGTTGCACATGATGAAGATCCAGCCGTCCCGGGTCCGGAAGAGTTGACTGGGCGTGATGCTGGGATGGGCCGAGCGGCTGTTGCGGCCGGTGTTGACTCCGGCCGAGAGATACCAGGTCCCGACGTAGGCAAGGCTGGTGATCGCGGCGCGGAAGAGACTGACGTCAAGGTCCCCGCCGACGCCCGTGGTGCGGGCGCCGATGATGCCGGAGAGGATGGCAACGGCGCCCTGGAGACCGGCGGAGAGGTCCACGAGGGAGAGCCCCATGCGCTGAGGCTCGCCACCAGGATCGCCCGTCACCGCGAACCAGCCGCACTCGGCCTGCATGAGATAGTCGTAGCCCGGCCAGCCGGCGCGTTCGTTCGCTCGGCCATAGGCTGAAAGGTGGACGCAGACGATGTCGCGCTTCACCGGACCAAGAGAATGGTAGTCGAGACCGAGCGTTTCCGGCAGATCGCCCCTGAGATTGTTGAAGACCGCGTCGGCGCGGGCCACGAGATGATGCATGATCTCGCGCCCCCGGGGATGCTTGAGATCGAGCGTGATGCTCTTCTTGTTCCTGTTGAAGGTCTGGTGAAACAGGCTCATCCCCTCCCCGGAGGTTTCGCCCGCGAGGCGAACGCGCCGGCCGATGTCACCGCCATCGGCAGGATTCTCGATTCGGATGATCTCGGCGCCGAGATCGGCGAGCGGCAGGGTGCCGAAGGGACCGGCGGCGTACTGCTCGACCGAGAGGATCCGCACGCCCTCGAGGGGGAAGGCCATGACGGGATCAGTCCGGCTGGCGGGCGACAAGCTGGCGGGCAATGACGATCCGCTGCAACTCGTTCGTTCCCTCACCGATGACAAGCAAAGGCGCGTCCCGGTAGAGGCGCTCGATCTCGAACTCCTTGGAATAGCCGTAGGCGCCATGGATGCGCATGGATTCCGTCGCGTTGAAGAGCGCGGTCTCGGTGGCATGGAGCTTGGCCATGCCGGCCTCCATGTCGCACCGTTCACCGGAGTCGAACGCCGCGGCCGCGGACCGGGTGAGGAGACGGGACGCCTCAAGCCTCGTGGACATCTCGGCGAGCTTGATCTGGATGGCCTGGTGATCGGCGATGGGTTTGCCGAACGTGTGGCGCTGCCTGGCATAGTCCACCGCGAGATCGAGGGCCCGTCTGGCAACTCCGACACCGCGTGCAGCGACATTGATCCGGCCAAGTTCGAGGGCGCCCAAAGCCTGCTTGAGACCAAGGCCCTCGTTCTCCCCGATCAGCCGGTCTTGAGGAATCCTGAAGTCATCGAAGACGAGCTCCGCCGTGTCGACACCACGGTAGCCGAGCTTGCGGAGCTTGCGGCTTGCCGTGAATCCCTTGCCCTTTTGCGCGAGGAAGAGACTGATTCCCCGGTGGCGCGGTTCGGCCCCGGGATCGGTCTTGACCAGCAGGGCCACGCAATCCCCGTGATAGCCGTTGGTGATCCAGGTCTTGGTCCCGTTCACCACGTAGTCGGTCCCGTCCCGCACGGCTCGTGTGCGGATGGCCTGCAGGTCTGTGCCGCATCCGGGTTCCGTCAGCGCCAGACCGCCCCTCATCTCGCCACTGGCGAACTTCGGCAGCCATGTCGCCTTCTGCTCCGCGGTGCCGAACGTCTGGACAATCCAGGCCATCAGCAGGTGGGTGTTGAAGACTCCGGACAGGGACATCCAGGTCTCGCAGATACGCTCGACGATACGCACGTAGGTCGTCGCCGGCAGGCCCAGGCCACCATGCTCCTCGGAAATGACGCAGCCGAAGAGTCCCAGTTCCTTCATGCCCTCGACGATGTCGCCCGGATACTCGTCGGCATCCTCCAGCGCCATGACATGGGGCTCCACCTCGCGGACAAGGAAACGGTCAAGCGCAGCCAGGATCTGGGTTTCGGTCTCCAGGACGCCGGCAGCGACCGGTTCGCTCATGGACCCTCTCCTCTCCGTTTGATGATCAGGACCAGGGAGCAGGCCCCGGTCGGTTTATCCCACGGCGATCAGCTCGAGTGGCGTTTTCGAGAGCACCCTCGTTCCGTTCCTGCCATAGACGAGGGTGTCAATGAGGTGAGTGTCGAAGAGGCTCTCGAAGTTGGTCACCATGTTCTCCTCGAACACCCGGTCGAGATAGCGGTCATCACCCAGGTGAAAGTAGAAGTCCCCGACCCAGTCGGGCGGCAACGACCAGCCGAGTTCGTAGCCCAGCGCCCAGCCTTCGTCCTCGGACCACAGGCCGGTGTCCTCATAGTAGGAACGCAACGTGCGATTGACCTCCCGCACCGTCATGCCCGCCTTCACGTCACTGGCAATCACCCCGAACACGCCGCCCGAGAGGCGGTAGCGCTCCACGAGATCGCTTGGGGGATCATTGCCGACGTAGTATCCCCGCAGCGCATTGGCATGATAGCGGTTGAAGACACCGCACAGGTCCGCGGCCAGGATTTCCCCGGCGTTGATCACCCTGCGCGACGCCATCGAATGACCGCTCGACAGGGGTTTCGACCCGGCAAGCGGCATGGCGTTGAAGACCGGGATGAGCGCCGAGAATTCACCGCCGGCCGCCATCATGGCGGCGATCACCCTGCCGAAGAGATCGAGTTCGGTGATACCGGGCTCGAGGTTGTCGACGATCGCCCGATGTCCGATGTCGCAGATCTCCATGGCCCGCTCGATGCAGGCGATTTCCGCTGCGGACTTGACCCGCCGGGCCCGGCGCGCCATGGCGCTCATGTCGACCGGGCGGGCGCCGGCAGCGAGAAAGGCCCCCTCGAACATGGTGCTGATGGCGCGATTCGGCAGGTAGCTCCAGAACTCCATTCCGACGGTACCGGAAAGCCACCCTTCCCTTCTCAGTTCCTCGACAATGAAGGCGATGTTGGGGCCCGCCTCGCGATCGGGAAGCCAGCGGTTGTCCCGTGACCGCGAGGTCATGGCCAGGACGGGTTCCTCGGTGGGGTTGTCAAAATGGATGAACCGCCGGCTGGCGACGTGAACGGCGGTGCCATAGCACTGCGGGTAGCGCATCGGCGCCTGGCCCTTGTACCAGGAGGCGGTGAACCCGTGGAGCCAGGCGACACCCTCCGGCGACGTCACCCAGAGAACGTCGATCCCCTCGTCGGCCGCCATGGCGGTGAGCTTCTTCAGGCGCGCGCAATACTCCTCTTCGGTGAACGGCAGATCGACCGGCGCCAGGCCCGAGTCGTCGAAGTGTCCAGGGCGCAAACCGATATTGGTCATGACTGTCTCCCTTCCTGGTGCGTGACCGCCCCGTCGGCCGAAACCCTGGGGCACATGGCGCACCATGGATAGTCGCCCGGCTCCACGCCGCAGCGGGCGAACTCCGGCAACCAGTCCGGCGAACAGCCTCCCGGGCGGTCGGTGACCCGGACATCCTCGCCCAGCCACTGGAACGACAGGGTCCGCCTTTCAAGCCCTTCGGGCAGGTTGCCCGATCCACCATGGACTGTCATGCCGTGAAACACCACGACGTCGCCGGGTTCAGTGGGCCAGCCGATGACCTCGTGGACGTCACTGGCCGCGAAGTCGGTAATGGCCATGGCGTCACCGGGGCCGTCATCGCGCACCCCGCCAAGCTGTTCGTGTTCGAAGAACGGTTGTGCGAGCGGGCGATCCCACAGGTGGGAACCGCGGACAAACTCCAGTTCGGTGCCGGCCGGCACCGGATCAAGGGACGTCCAGATGCTCAGTGCCTGGCGGCCTTCGACACACCAGTAGGTCTGGTCCTGGTGCCATGGCGTGGGCGTGGACGTGCCGGGCGAACGAAGGAACATCGACACGTAGAACGCGAGAGCCGTGGGCGACTCCATCATGCGCGCGGCAAGCGGACCGAGTGGCGACGAGGTCATGGCCAAGGCGAAGAAGGGATTGTCGGGCACGGCGGCCGCATCGAAGAGGACATGATCGCCGGTCGCCTCGTCACGGATCCAGTCCACCCTGTGGCGGCCGGGGTTGTCCCTGAGTGTGGCGATACCCCGTTCGAGTTCCCGGCGCCAGCCGGCATCGAGAACACCCTTGAGCATCACCGCGCCGTCACGGTGAAAATCATCGATCGCCTTCCGGGGAACGGGCACCACGTCGGCAGGTGGCATCGTGCGCAACCCCTTCTTCCGGCGACTTGACTCGACAGACCCGATCGGGAGCATGAACGTCTGTCGGATCCCTTAGAGGAGAGTACCATGAAGGCAGCGGTGCTGCATGAGGTCAATACCCCCCTTGTCATCGAGGATGTGCCGATCTCGAAGCCGAAATCCCGCGAGGTTCTGGTACGCACGGCGGCGTGTGGCGTCTGCCACAGCGACCTCCACTACATCGAGGGCAAGTATGCCGCGCCGTTGCCGACGGTTCTCGGGCACGAAGCCGCCGGAGTCGTCGAGGCCGTCGGTTCCGAGGTGCGCCATTTCAGGCCCGGCGACCACGTGATTTCCTGTCTCAGCGTCTTCTGCGGCCACTGCGAATACTGCACGACAGGCCGTCCCTTCAGTTGCCAGAATCCCGAGGTGTCGCGCGCGGAAGACGAGGAACCCCGTCTCGGCAACGGCGTCGGCCAGTTCTACAACCTGTCGGCTTTCGCCGAGATGATGCTCGTTCACGAACATGCGCTCGTGAAGATCCGCAACGACATGCCCTTCGACCGCGCCGCGCTGATCGGCTGCGGCGTCACCACCGGGTTCGGCGCAGTGGTCAACACGGCGAAGATCGAGGTGGGGAGCACGGTGGCGGTGATCGGCTGCGGCGGAGTCGGGCTCTCGGCCATCAACGGAGCGGCCATCGCCGGCGCCGGACGCATCATCGCCGTCGACGTCAAGGGAACCAAGCTCAACCTCGCCCGCCACTTCGGGGCGACCGACGTGGTCAATGCCGCCGAGGTCGACCCGGTGGAGGCGGTGCGGGAGATGACGGGGGGTGGCGTCGAATACTCCTTCGAGGCGCTCGGTCTCAAGCAGACCAGCGAGCAGGCCTTCCGGATGCTGAGGGTCTCCGGCATGGCCACCGTCATCGGCATGGTGCCGGAAGGCGAGATGCTGGAAATTCACGGTGCCGACCTGCTCGACGACAAGGTGTTGCGCGGCTCCAACATGGGCTCCAACCACTTCCGGGTCGACATGCCGCGCTATGTCGACTTCTACCTCGACGGCAAGCTCAAGCTCGACGACATGATCAGTCGCCGCATCACTCTCGAGGAGATCAACGAGGGCTTCGACGACATGAAGGCCGGCGAGGTGGCCCGCAGCGTCATCGTCTTCGATTCCTGACACGACCGGACAGCCAAACGCCATACGGTCCGGATCCGCAGATTACGGCACACGAGCCCCTCGTGAGCCCGGCGGCATGTGCGCCGTGCTCAGGCGACGGAACCCGTCCGATGTCCAGATCGAGACGTCGTCTGTGAAGTTGTTCAGGCGTCGTGTCGGGGCGGGTGGCCGAGCACGCGCTCGCGGATCGGCTGGCGCCATTCCCGACCGCTCTCGTCCTGCCACCAGACGCATGCGCGGAACCAGGGAGCGCACTCGTAGGGGTTGATGTTGGGGTTCTTCTCGGGGTGCCACTGGCGGGCGAGTTCTGGATAGAGCGCACGGAAACTGTGCCGCGCGTCGCAGCGCCCGGCGATGTCGCGCGGCCGTTCGACCGTCACGCCGTCCTCGAACCAGGCATCCATGCGGTGCCAGTAGAACCCCACGTGATCCCTCAAGCCTTTGACTTCCCTGTGCGGTTCGTCATAGGCCCAGATGACGTTTTCCTCGACCCTGGAATCGACCTGGAGCGTCCAGTAGCGCGCGAATCCCTTGTACTGGCAGTAGCTGGAATGCGTGTTGGCCGAGAAGCACGACCACTCCACATCACCCTTCGGCATGTAGTAGACGGCTCCGTGCCCGAGTTCCATGACCGTGAGGGTCCGATCGCTGGCTGCAACGGTGGCGCCTGCGCAACGGGCCTCGACCCTGGCGGGCACGATGGCAAGATCGACCTCGTATTCGGGGTTGCGCCGCCAGCCGGGGGATGCATCCGGTGAAATCTCCTGGAACTCTTCGGGCGACTTGCTGTCCACCGGCGCCTTTCCGGCCGCCGCGATGGCCCGTCCAAGGGCGTGACCCCGCCTGAACGACTCGAGATCCCGGGTGTCGATCCGCCAGCCGCCATCAACCTCGACGCCCATCATCTGCCCGTAGTCGAGACGGTAGGTGACCTCTTCGACCGTCATGCCGAGCCGGCGCGCGGCCTCGTGTTGATCAATGATGTCGGCCATGCCCAATCCTCCACAGATAGGACCGCCGGTTCTTTGACACCTGAAGACCGCTTCGACTATTCACGCGCCAGGCATCATGGGACTGTGGGTCCATGTCAGATCTCAAGGATGTCACGAGAGGCGATCAGCTGAAAGCCCTGGGCTTGAGCACATTCGCCTTTACCGTCTGCTTTGCCGTCTGGACGATCTTTTCCATCATCGGCGTCAAGATCAAGCAGGACCTCGGTCTCTCGGAGACGGAGTTCGGCATCCTGGTTGCTACGCCGGTCCTGACCGGATCGATCAGCCGGATCTTCCTCGGCGTATGGACAGAACAGTTCGGAGGCCGGCTGGTCTTCACCCTGCAGATGCTGGCCACCGCCGTGGCCTGCTGGCTCCTGTCGGAGGTGAGGACCTACGAAGTTTTCCTCGTTGCCGCACTCGGTGTGGGTCTTGCCGGCGGATCCTTCATCGTCGGCATCGCCTATACCTCCCAGTGGTTCGACAAGGAGCATCAGGGAACGGCCCTGGGATTCTTCGGCGTCGGCAATGTCGGGGCTGCCGTCACCAACTTCGGGGCGCCCTTCCTGGTGCTGGCCTTCGGCTGGGAACAGACGGCACAGATCTATGCCGTCGTGCTGGCCGTGACCGCCATTCTCTACTACGTGCTGGCGCGACCCGACCCGGGAGAGGTGGCGCGTAAGCGCCACGGCCTCAAACCGGTCTCGACGGCAGAGCAACTGGAGCCGCTGAAGAACCTGCAGGTGTGGCGCTTCGCCACCTACTACTTCTTCGTCTTCGGCGGGTTTGTGGCCCTTGCCTCCTACCTGCCGCGGTTCTACGTCGGCGCCTACGATCTGCCGCTGGCCACGGCCGGCATGCTGGCCGCCGCCTACTCGATGCCAGGCTCCGTCTTC
>JAJEHK010000132.1 GCA_022823765.1 Alphaproteobacteria bacterium
CCACAGGTGAGCAACCCGTGGTTGCGCAGGACGAGAATCATGTTGTCGCCGAGGTCACGAACAAGGCGTTGCTGTTCGTCGGCGTCGAGAACGACACCCTCGAAGTCGTGGTAGCCGATCCAGCCCATCAGGATGAGGGCCTTCTGACTGAGCGGCAGCAGCCCGGCCTCCTGCATGGCCACGGCATTGCCGGCCCGCGTGTGGGTGTGGAGAACGCAGTGAACATCGGGCCTGGCATCGTGGATGGCACGGTGAATGAGAAAGCCGGCGGGATTGATGTTGCCTTCGCCACCGCTGTCGACCTTCACCAGTGAACTCGCGGTGATCTGGTCGAACAGCACGCCATAGGGATTGAAGAGCACGTCATCGGTTCCCGGAATGCGCGCGGAGATATGGGTGCTCGACAGATCCGACCAGCCGTAGAGATCGACCAACTGGTAACATGCCGCAAGATCGCAGCGAACCTGCCACTCCTCCTCGGACATGGGGCCGGGAACCTCTCGTGGTTGTGCCATGGCATCTCGATCCGATCAGACGAAGCTTAAGTCTACCAGTGGCCCGGCATGCTTGTCAGGGGTGTCGCGGCGGCAGCCACGCGACAGTCGGATCAGTTTCCGCTTGCCCCCAAAATTCGGCTGTGACTCTGTCCGTGGTGTCGATTCGCCAGGGCGTACCACCATGAGTGGGGTTGCCTCGACGCCGCGTCACCGCATCGCCCACATCGACAACGCCGGGAACCACCTGGTCATTCACTGGCAGGACGGACACCGAAGCAGATTTGACGCACTCTGGTTGAGATATGCCTGCGAGTGCGCTTCGTGCGGCACCTACCACAGCGCCATACGCTCGCTGCGGCTCGTCGACATCCCCGAGGACATTCGCATCGCCAGCACTCGGGTAGGTGAGCACGGAACCCTGGATATCATCTGGTCAGGCGACGGTCATGCCAGCAGCTATGCCGACGAATGGCTTCGCAACCGATGCAACAGTGCTGCCGAGCGGGACCGCCGGAGATTCCGGCCGGTTCTGTGGGACAACGGTCTCGAGGGCCACGCCCCGAGGCGGACTATGCCGCATGCATGGAGGACGGCGCCGCACATCTGGCGATACTGGAGGCGCTGAGGGACTACGGCTTTGTCCTGGTGCGGGGGGTGCCGCGCGACCCGAATCGCACAGAAGCCATCGCGTCTCTGGCAGGCCCGTTGCGAACCACGAACTATGGCAGGATCTACGAGTTCACCTACAAGCGGGACGCTCTCGTTCCCGGTGACCTCAATGTCAGGCTCGATCCTCACACGGATGAGCCCTACCGCCAGAATCCTCCTTCCGTGACCTGCTTTCACTTCGTCCAGGCATCGGCGCATGGCGGTGCCTCGACCCTGACTGACGGCTTCAACGTCGGCACGCGCCTCCAGGAAAGAGACGAAGAAGCCTTCCGCCTGCTGTCAACCCGGCCCATCACCTTCTATCGGCGTCTCGTCAACCCGGATCGCGACTTTCGCATGCGGGCGCCAGCCTTCAGTCTCGACGAGGATGGAGAGATTGCCGGCATTCGCCTTCTCGATCGGGCCATCGGTCCGGGTGACCTCCCCGATGGCGAGATTCGCTCCTTCTACCGTGCCATGCGCCTCCTCCAGCAAATGCTCTTCGATCCGGCATACCGGATCACTCTCTCCCGTGCCTCCGGCGAAGCGCTGTTCTTCAACAATCAGCGGGTGCTCCACGGCAGGACGGAATTCGCCGCCGACAGCGACCGCTACATGAGGTCCTGCAACATCGAGGCCGACGAGTTCAACTCGACCTTGCGCCTCCTCGCCAGTTCCCTGGGAAGCGATGCGGCCAACATGAACCTCCCCCACGGAGCTCTATCCTGACCGTCATGCCGACACTCCGGCGTCTGGAATGGATGTCGTTCGCAGAAACCGCATGCCGGCATCGAGTGGCTCCTCGTTTGTCCCGCATGCGGATGTGACACGATCGCCCCCGCAAGTCCGGGCCGTCACAATCCGGGGTACACTGCGGTGAGGAGATCGGGAACTGAAGCGGGTAGTACGGTGTCTCCGCTTTCGAGGCGCTTGCGAACCTCTTCGATGAGTTGCTGATGGACGAATTGCCGCAGTTGTACCGGTAGACCGTGGGTCGCTGCCGAAATGGCGTCCTCGAGGTCATCCGGCCACAATGCGGACCAGGTCTCCCGGGCCTCACCGAATCCGTAGAGTGGGGGCTCCCGCCAGCCCCGTTCCGCACGGATGGCCCGACGCCGTTCAAACGTTGCCACGGCATCGATGACACCGTCATCATCGAGCACCACTCCGTAATCGCGTTCGGCACCGGTTCGATGCACGACGCCGTTGGCCACGTCAGCGGCGACGTCGGCCTCCGGCCGCTCGAGGGGATCGCCGAAGCCGCCCCCGCCCTGGGTGCCAATCCTCAGGACATCGCCGGGTTCCAGTTCGAGAACGTCGATCTTGCCGAGATCGCGCTCGAGGGGTGTTCCCGGATTGAGCATGGTGTACCCCGTGGCGCCCATGTGCCCACCCAGCCTGCCGGGTGGGCCAAAGACATAGCGCTCCATGCATCGCGACGTGATCGAGGTGTAGTGCGAAGAGGTCTCGATTTCGATCTCGATGCCGGTGCCTCCCCTGTAGCGGCCCGGACCGCCTGAATCTTCCCTCAGTCCGTAGTGGCGGATGAGGATTTCCGGCATCTCGTTCTCGAAGATCTCTGTCGGGATGTTCTTGAGAAAGTTGAGAATCACCATGGTGCCATCGACACCGTCTGCCACCGGCCGGCCTCCTGAACCACCGACGATGGGCTGAATCACCGACACCCTGGTGCCGCCGGTCTCCAGGTCGGGAACCGACACGAGGAGAATGGACCCCTGCCCCGAATCTGTCGCCGGCAGTTCCATGGGCACCGCCTGGGCCAGGGCTCCCACGGTGACGTCGCACACCTTGTGGCTGGTCGAATAGCGCGCTCCGCAGGCGGCCCCGGGCTCGGGGTTGAGGATCGTTCCCTTCGGGATCGTCACCTTCAGCGGTCGCACCAGGCCGGCGTTGTAGGCGATGGCCGGCGCCTGGGTGCACATCCAGTTCACCAGGCCGGTGATCAGCATCCAGTGCCCGTCCTGGTTGTAGGTCGGGATGTTGAGGGCCGCCCTCACCTGGGGCGCCGTTCCCGTGAAATCGAGCAGCATGCCATCGCCCTCGACCGTCAGGGTGACATGGATGCGCACCAGGCCGAGACCCACCATGTCGGCCTCGATGTAGTCGGTGTAGCGATAGCTGCCGTCGGGGACATGGGCGATCACCCGCCGCGCCTGGGTCTCGGCATAGTCCAGAGCCTCGTCGATCGTGTGATCGATCACGTCGCGGCCGTAGTGGTCAACGAGATGCCGCACCCTTCGCTCGGCAGTGGCCAGTCCGGCGAGACAGGCCTTCATGTCGCCCCAGTTGCCCTCCGGGGTGCGGCAGTTGGCGAGAATCATGTCCAGCAGGGGCTGGTTGAGGACGCCACCGCAATAGAGTTTCTGTGGCGGGATCCGCAGGCCTTCCTGGATGATCTCGTGGCTCGATGGCGCGATCGATCCGGGTACCCGGCCTCCGATGTCCGAGACATGGATGAATGTCCACGCCCAGCACAGCAATTCGCAGTCGACATGGATCGGCGCCCACAGGTAGACATCGGAGAGGTGGGTCGCCATGCCCCGGGTGGCATCCGGATCATTGGAAATGAAGACATCGCCCTCCCCGACATCGTCTCCGATCCGCTCCAGGGCTCCGGCCATGGGCATGCCGATCATCATCAGCACGCCGTAGCGGCGCGGCGCGGCAAACACCTCGCC
>JAJEHK010000136.1 GCA_022823765.1 Alphaproteobacteria bacterium
CGACGGGATGGATGGCGTAGGCCACCTCGACGCCGTTGTCCTTGAGCTTGTCGGCCATGTCCCTCAGGGCGTGCTGCGCCTGGGCAACCGCCATGCCGTATCCGGGAACGATGATCGCCTTGCGGGCGTTCTGCAGGATAAAGGCCGCATCGTCGGCGCTGCCCTGGTTCACCTTGCGCTGGCCGGCTGTCGTGTCCACCGATCCGGAACCACCGAATCCTCCCAGGATGACGTTGAAGAAGGAGCGGTTCATGCCCTTGCACATGATGTAGCTCAGGATGGCGCCGGAGGAACCGACGAGGGCGCCGGTGATGATGAGAAGTTCGTTCTCCAGGGTGAAGCCGATACCGGCCGCGGCCCAGCCGGAGTAGCTGTTGAGCATGGAAACAACCACCGGCATGTCCGCGCCACCGATCGGGACGATGAGGGTGACACCGATCAGGAAGGCCAGTGCGGCGACGACCCAGAAGGCGCTCGCGTTACCGTTGGCGGCAAACCACACGCCGGCGGCGGCCATGACGAGGCCGATCAGCAGGTTGAGAAGATGCTGTCCCCGGAAGACCATCGGAGCGCCGGACACCAGTCCCTGGAGCTTGGCGAAGGCGACCACGGAACCGGAAAAGGTCACGGCACCGATCGCCATGCCGAGGATCATTTCGATCCTGCTGGCCAGTCGTATGGCGCCGTCGGCGCCGACAATGCCGTAGGCTTCAGGAGAATAGAGAGCTGCCGCAGCGACGAGAACGGCAGCCAGACCGACCAGGCTGTGAAAGGCCGCCACCAGCTGTGGCATCGCCGTCATCCGGATATTGAAGGCGATGGCCGTGCCGATGGCGCCGCCGATGACAAGGCCGCCGATGATCCACCAGTAGGACATGACGGAGGGGTCGGCAATCGTCACCGCCACGGCGATGACCATGCCGATCATGCCGATGAGATTGCCCCGGCGTGATGATCCCGGCGCCGAGAGGCCCTTCAGGGCGAGGATGAAGCAGACCGCCGCAACCAGATAGGCCAGCGCCGCCAGGTCGGCGGTCATGGATCCTGTCCCCTGGCCCCGTCTTTCCTGCGGAACATCTCCAGCATGCGCTGGGTGACGGCAAAGCCGCCGAAGATGTTGATGGCGGCCAGGGTGACGGCGATGAAACCAAGGACTCCCGAGAGATCCATTCCCGCCGGGCCGGCGGCGATCAGCGCGCCGACGATGATGACGCTGGAAATCGCGTTGGTGACCGACATCAGGGGCGTATGGAGCGCCGGAGTCACGGCCCAGACCACGTGGTAGCCGACAAAGATGGCGAGCACGAAGATCGTCAGTCGGAAGAACAACGGATCGACAGCGGCTTCCATGGGCTCAGCTCTCCTTCGTGTCGCAGAGCAGGGGGTGGACAAGCACGCCGTCACGCATCACGCACATGCCACTGATCACCTCGTCTGCGTGATCAAGCGCCAGGTGTCCGGCCTCGGTATTGATGAAGGGCGTGATGAGATTGAACAGGTTGCGTGCATAGAAGGTCGACGCATCGGGCGCCAGGCGTCCCGCCACGTTCGAGAATCCGACAATGGTGACACCGTCTGCATCGACAACCTCGTCACGACGGGCGCCTTCGCAGTTGCCACCGTCCTCGATCGCGAGGTCGACGATGACGGAACCAGGCTTCATGTCCCGGATCATGGGGGCGGTCACGAGCCGCGGCGCCGGACGCCCGGGGATGCGCGCGGTGGTAATGCAGATGTCGGCCTTCTTCAGGGCGCTCGCGATCGCCTCACCCTGCCGGGAGAGATAGGCATCATCCATCTCCCGGGCATAGCCATCCCGGGTCTCGGCGTCACCGGCGCCGGAGACCTCCACGAAACTGGCGCCGAGACTCTCCACCTCCTCCTTCACGGCCGCCCGCACATCGAAGGCCTCGACCACGGCGCCAAGGCGCCGCGCGGTGGCAATGGCCTGGAGTCCGGCCACCCCGGCGCCCAGTATCAGTACCCGCGCCGGTGCGATGGTGCCGGCGGCCGTCATCATCATGGGCATGGCGCGGCCGAAGAACATGCAGGCGTCCAGTACCGCCTTGTAGCCGGCCAGGCTGGCCTGAGAGGTGAGGGCGTCCATGGACTGGGCACGGCTGATCCTGGGGATCAGTTCCATAGCCAGCACGGTCAGCCGTCTGGCCGCATAGCCGGCGTACTGTTCGCGGTCGACGAGGGGGTTGATGAGCCCGACGACGACACACCCTTCGGGGATGAGGGCCACCTCGTCGATGTCATCCGTGGTGATCGGAGGGCCGACCTTGAAGACGATGTCGGCACCGGCCAGTACATCGGCGGCATCGGCAGACACGATGGCGCCGGCCTGGAGGAACGTGTCGTCAGTCCAGCCGGCGGCTTCGCCTGCTCCCGCTTCAATGGCGACTGCGACACCCTGATTCTTCAGCCTTCTGACCATGTCCGGAGAGGCGGCAATCCTGGTCTCGCCGGGATGACGCTCCCGCAATACTGCACACTTCATCGGCTGTCCGGATGGCTGGGTGACGGGCGCCACATCTTGGCGAAGACGCCGGACAATGTGAAGGGGAGGGTGATGATACCGTCAGGTTCCATCGGACGGTCCCGCACCCTCGCTTCTCGACCGTGCGGTCGAGGGCACCAGTGTCCTGGCGTAGTAGGCGAGAATGCCGGACCAGGCCGAACTGTCGACAGAAATTCCTCCATCCAGTGCCGTCCTTCTTCCCTCCTCGATGGCATGCCGGGGGGCCGAGGAGGACATGGTGGTGCCCGGGGCATTCGCCACGACTGTCACGGCTGCCCGGGTACGGGTGCTATCCCCCTCCAGAGTCGCCGTTCCTCCGGCGATGTCGATGGCCGTCCCGCTGCCTCCATGCCAGGAAAGGCGGGTGTGGTCTCTGCCAGCGGAGGCGACGGCTCCTGCAAGCAGAAGCGGCACGTCCACCTTCTCGACGTGGAGCGTCACGGGTTCGGTCGGCGCCATGGAGAGCCTGTCGGTGATGACGGGGCCGGCGAAGAGTGCCGACACCATCCTGCCGTCGGGGCAGGCGAGGCGATTGTCCCGGATCACGAGGTCACCGTTGCTCTCGCCCCTGGCCAGGGCATCGAGCGCCGGCATGACTGCCCGGGCGGGGTCCATGTCGATGAAGGCAAGCCACGCCGCATTGGAGGCAAACTCATCACAGATGCCGGCGGGGGCGCCGGCGCCGGCGGCGGCTCGGGAGAAATGGAACAGAATCTCGTTGAGCGAGAGAAGGACAAAAGACGTTGCCATGCCGGACTCTAGGCGGAACGCAATGGGCGCTCAAATTGTCTAACCCGCTGCATCAGCCCGAGTTTCTACAGCCACATCAAGCGCAAGTATCTGATATGAATGTCATTCGATAGATTTCAGCAGCGCGGTGCCGGGTACACTACGGCTTCGTGCAGACCGACAAGCAGCGCCTTTGTCGGGAACGGCTCAAGGCCGGCAAAACCCTCCCGTCCGGTATCGAAAGCCCCGTCATCGACGCTCCCGTGCCCAACGCTGGTGTGATGCGGTGGCCGTGCTCAGCGCGTTGCAGGAGCATTATCGGGACTGCCTCGACAGGCTCCCGGACTCCCTTCGCGATACGGCTATGGAGAACGACTGCAGATCATCGTCGAGGTCGACATCGAGATCCTCGAGGAGATCGAGCCACCGCGCAGCTGCAGACGGGACACACGACACATGGGACCCCATTGACTGCGGTAACGTTGCCGCCCGGCGCCGTCGCGCCGGGTGACGTGACCGCGATCAACGGGAGGCAGCCCTTTCCTTCCGGGATCACGAACTGCACGTCTTCCCGGCCACAGGGCGAAGACACGGGAATGTCGGAACGCCAGAGACACTCGCAGGACCTTGCACCGAAACATGGGTGCTCAGTTGCGAGCGACCCCGCCTTCGTTCGGGAGAATGGACGATTCGACTGAACCCGCCGCCATCGCGGAAGCGTGTGTCGTCGTCCTCAGCCGGCTTTCCCGGAGCTCACCCGCGGCTTCCAGGAACGGGTAGGCCACCGAGGTCAGGTGGGCGTTGATCCGCTTCAGGTCACGGATCACATCAAGGTGCGGCGACGTGGTTTCGATGCTCTCCGGCTGGCCGGCCCGGACCCGCGCCAGATGGCTTTCCGTCGCCTGTTGCTCGGCATCACGGATCGCCACCTTCTCACCCAGGAGTTGTCGGGCAAGCTTGACGTCCTCCGATATGAAGACGTTGAAGGCGAGCCGCATGTTCTCCATCACGCGATCGTGGAACTCGGCGATCTCACCGTAGCCCGCATCCGAGAATGCCAGCATGTTGCGCCTCTTCTTGCTCGCCAACTCCATCAGGTTCTTGTCGATGATGTCGCCGATATGCTCGAGGTTGATGGTGAAGGTCAGCACCTCGATGTAGCGGCGCCCCTCGCCTTCGTCCATCTCCCCCTGGCCGATCCGGGTCAGATAGAGCTTGATCGCCTCGTGCAACCGGTCGACCACATCATCGAGCCCCTCGATCTCACGGGCCAGACGGGCATCGTTGGAGCGGAAGGCCTCGATCGAGCGACGCTGCATCTCCTCGACGACATCGCCCATCCGGAGCGTCTCGCGGGCAGCCGAGGCCAGCGCTTCGGATGGTGTATCGACGGCTCCGTCATCCAGATAGCGCGGCTGTCCCGCAACCTCTCTTCTCTCCTCCTCGGGCAGAATCCGCTGGAGCGCTGAAGCGACCGGATCGAGTATTGGCAGGAACAGCACGGCAAGCGCCAGATTGAAGCCAGTGTGGAAATTCACCACTTGCCGCGCCGCGTCGGTCTCCAGGGCCGCGAGATAGGGCGCGACATGGTCCAACAACGGCAGCATCAGGACGACCCCGACGAAGCGCATGGCCAGGTTGCCAAGCGGCACCCTTCAGGCGCTGGCGGGTGCCGCCAGGGTCGCCGCCACGGGTGCGATCGCGCCGCCAACGTTGGCGCCGAGGACCAAGGCGAAGGCAAGAGGCAGTGGCACGGTGCCTGCGGCCGCCAGCGAGAGCACCAGCAGAACCACAGCCAGGCCAGAGTGGGCCAGCCAGGCGATGAGTGCCGCGACCAGCACAGCCAGCAACGGTTCGTTCACCAACGGTGCCAGTACCGCATCCAGTGCCTGCGACTGACGCAGAGGCTCCGACGCCGCGATAATCAGACGAATCGCCAGCAGCATCAGGCCGAGGCCGATGGCGACCCGGCCGAGATGCCGGCGTTGCCCGTCCTTGCTCGACATGAAGGCGACCACGCCGGTGAATGTCAACGCCGGCGAGACCCAGCCCAGATCGAACGACAGGACCTGGGCCACCAGGGTCGTCCCGACATCGGCGCCCAGCATCAGCGCGAGTGCCGCCGGCACGAAGGTCAGGCGGCGGCTCGCGAACGAAACCACCATCAAGGCGGTCGCCGTGCTGCTCTGCAAGAGCCCGGCGGCCGCGACTCCTGCAAAGAACGCTGTAAATCGGTTGCGGGTGCCCGCCGCGAGGGCCTGTCGGAGCGTCGTCCCAAAGCTCCGCGTGATGCCTGTGCGGACCATCCGGGTGCCCCAGAGGAGAAGCGCCACCCCACCTACGATGTTCAGCAGTATCTCGGTGCCGCTGATGAAAGCCTCCGGCTTCAGCAAATCTCGCGTACATGGCGGAGAGTCGCCTCACAAGCTGCGGACTGTCACCAAGCTGCAACACGGATCCGCGTCGCGTCCATCAGCACAGATGCTCACGATCCACCCGTCCCTTGCCGGGTTACGCGACGTGCATCCGCACCCTCCCGATTCGGTGACGATCATCAATTTTCCTTGCTAATTGAACGAAAGGCGTTAGATTAGCAATAATGATTGATCGTAGACACACGCGACGAGTCCTGCAGTTTCTGGAAGAGATGCCGGCCGTTGCGCTTCTCGGGCCGCGCCAGGTCGGGAAGACCACGCTCGCCCGCGCTATCGCGGCGGAATCCCCCGACTGCCTCTACCTCGATCTCGAGAATCCACGGGATGTCGCCCGTCTCGCGGATCCCGGGCGGTATCTCGAGCTCCACGCCGATCGATTGGTGATTCTGGACGAGATCCAGCGGATGCCCGATCTCTTTCGAGTGCTGCGCGGGCAGATTGACGAGCGCCGCCGCAGCGGCCGGCGTTCGCGGCATTTTCTTCTCCTCGGGTCGGCTTCGGATACGTTGCTACAGCAGTCGTCAGAGTCGCTCGCCGGCCGCATCACCTATCACGAGCTGCCGGGGCTGGACGCCCTGGAAGTTGGATCCGATCACGACACCCTCTGGGTCCGTGGCGGCTTTCCCGACTCCTTTACCGCCCGGAGCGATGCAGCGAGCGCCCGCTGGCGGCTCAACTTCGTTCGCACGTATCTGGAGCGCGACATCCCGCAGTTCGGCGTGCGCGTGCCAGCCGAAACCCTGCGGCGCTTCTGGACGATGCTCGGCCACCGCCAGGGCGGTCTCCTGAACGCCTCGGAACTTGCCCGCAGTCTCGATGTCTCGGTGCCCACGGTGACGCGCTATGTGGACCTCCTGTCGGATCTGATGCTGGTTCGCCGGCTGCCTCCCTGGTTCGCCAATGTCGGCAAGCGCCTGGTCAAGACCCCCAAGGTCTACATTCGCGACAGCGGGGTGCTGCATTCGCTTCTGGGACTCGGCACCCTCGACGACGTGCTTTCCCATCCGGTGATCGGAGCGAGCTGGGAAGGCTTCGTGATCGAGAACCTGATCGCGGCCGCGCCCTTCGGTACGGACGCGTGGTTCTACCGTACCCGGGCGGGAGCGGAGATCGACCTCCTGCTGAACATGCCCGACCGCCGCCTGTGGGCGGTCGAGGTGAAGCGAAGCGCCGCGCCCAGGGCCGGAAAGGGATTCGAACTTGCCGCCTCCGATCTGGAAGTGGATGAGCGATTCGTCGTGCACCCCGGCCGCGAGCCCTTCCCGCTGTCCCGGACGACCACCGCAGTCCCTCTGGTAGACCTGATGGCGCGGCTCGAAGCGCTCGGTTGACCCCACGGCATGGAGTTCATTCCGCCACAGGTGCCGCCGCGCATTGCATCCGGAGACTGCGCTGGGTGTGTAAGCCGGCATCTGTTCCCATAGTGAATGCCCCATGGCCTTCAACATCGAACGCGTCCCCAGCCAGACCGGCAAGCTGCCGTGCTCCTCAGGCAGGCCTGGTGCGAAAGGTCCGGTCATGAAGAAGACCAACGCCAACCTCCATGCTCTCCGGTGATGTCGCCGAGGGCTTCCGCACCGCGCCCAAGGGTGGTGTCGCCGTTGGCCAGGGAGACCCCGACGGATTGCCGGTGCATGGCTTCCGCCCCTCATCGACGGTCTGGCCAGCGTCGTCTTCAACGTCTTCCGCCGGCAAGGATCGCACGACCATCGTCACGCGGTGACCTGGCCGCAGCGCCGCGCCATCGAACTCCTGGAGGTCAACCTCGAACGCACTGGTTCCACAGGCCTGACAGGTTGAGATCAGGGCTTTCAGAACAAAAATAACGTTGAAATACAGGTTTGGAAGACATCAGCATCCATGTTTCTTGGCAAGGTTTTTTGGGGTTTTCGGGATGATGTTTCCTGTGATTGTCCACATCCGGTCCGGCGTTCCGCGTTGCCGATGTTTGCCCTG
>JAJEHK010000041.1 GCA_022823765.1 Alphaproteobacteria bacterium
TTCCTACGACGATCCGGCGATGATCCAGTCACTTGGCCCGCTTGGCAACGACATCTACTTCGTGACCCATACCTTCATGAGCTCCGATGCCCATCCGGAAATGGAGCAGTTCATCGGACTCTTCGAGGACATGTTCAACGAACCGCCGGACACCTCCTTCGTGGCGACCGGCTGGGATGCCGTGATGCTTCTTGCCCAGGCTGCGGAGATTGCAGGCACGACAGATGGCGCGGCGGTCGCGCAGGCGCTGGAGGAGAACGTGTTCCATCTTCTCACCGGCGACCTGACATACCGCAACGCCGCTGAAGGCCATGCTCCGGACAAGGCGGCGGTGCTCGTCGAGGTCAAGGATGCATCAACGCATTTCCTTGGCTGGCGGACGCCGTCCAACGTACCGGCACCGTAAGAATCGCCTGAACCACCCTGCCGGCGCGGACACCTCCGCGCCGGCAGGAACCGCAGTATTCTGGAGCGCCATGGCCCCACTTGAAGCGGCGTCCGTCACGGTCGAGTTTGCTGGCCTGCGCGCACTCGACGACGTGTCGCTCACCCTTGGGTCTGGGGAGATACTCGGGCTCATCGGGCCGAATGGATCCGGCAAGACAACCCTGGTCAACGCCATGACCGGTCAGGTTCCCGTGGCCGGCGGCACGATATCCCTTGGGGACACCGTCCTCACCGGACGGACGCCCCGCGAGATCGCCCATGCCGGGGTGTCCCGGACCTTCCAGATCGGCAGGCATTTCGACAATCTGACCATTCTCGAAAACGTCGCGACGACCGCTCTGGGAAAGGGCGCTTCGGTGCGTGTGGCCCTTGATCGCGCCACCGCGCTGATCGAGGAGTTCGGACTCGGCAAGCGTCTCGACGATCTGGCCGAGGTGCTCAGTTACGGCGAGAAGCGCCGCGTGGAAATCGCGCGGGCGCTGGCCGGCGAACCGCACTACCTGCTGCTCGACGAGCCCGCCGCGGGCATGAACGAGGAGGAGACCGAGTCGCTGGTCGAGATCCTCGCCATGCTGCCGAAGGCCCGCGGGCTGGGCCTCCTTATCATCGATCACGACATGGGCCTGATCATGCGCGTGTGCGAGCGTCTGCACGTGCTGGCGTCCGGGCGCACCATTGCCGAGGGAGACCGCCGGACGGTCCGTGATGACCCGGCGGTCATCGAGGCCTATCTCGGCAGCGGCAGCGGTCATGCTTGACATCGAATCCCTGGAGGTCAGCTACGGTGCCGTCCGCGCGGTGCGTGGCGTGTCGCTTGGTGTCCGCAAGGGCGAACTCGTGACCCTTCTCGGCGCCAATGGCGCGGGAAAGTCGTCGACACTGATGGCGATCGCCGGAGCGGTGCGTGCCACCGCCGGCCGGGTCCGGCTGGACGGCGCAGACGTGACCGGGGCGACGCCGGAAAACATGGTCCGGCGTGGCGTGGCAGCCGTGCCGGAAACCCGCGACGTGTTTCCTGACCTGACGGTGGCGCAGAACCTGCAGCTCGGCGCGTTCACGCGCCGCCGTGACCAGGCCGGCGTGATCCACGATCGCGAGACGCATTTCACCCACTTTCCCATTCTTGCAGAGCGACAGCACCTGCCGGCAGGAAACCTGTCGGGTGGCGAACAGCAGATGCTGGTCATAGCGCGGGCGCTGATGTCGCGTCCGTCCGTCCTGCTCCTGGACGAGCCGTCGCTCGGCCTGGCCCCGATCGTGGTGGACCAGATCTTCGACATGATCGGCAGCCTGAAGGACTCCGGCCTGACCATCCTTCTCGTCGAACAAAACGCGGCAAAGGCCCTCGCGGTCAGCGATCGCGCCTATGTCATGCGGCTCGGGCGCATCGAGGCGGAGGGGCCGGCCTCCGAGATCGCCGCCGCGACGGAACTGAAGTCTCTCTACCTGGGCGCCGAGCCATGAATCCGGTGCAATTCGTGCTGGATGTCCTGAGCCTCGGCGGGGCCTACGCGTTGATGGCGCTCGGCCTCGTCATCGTCTACGGGATTCTCCGCCTCGTGAACTTCGCCTATGGCGAATTGATCATGGTCAGCGGCTACACCATGTTCCTCGTCAGCGGATCCGGGTTCCCCTGGCTGGTGATGGCGGGGTGCGGCGTTGTCATGGCGATCGCTGCAGGGATCGCGACGGACTACCTCGCCTTCCGTCCCGTGCGCGCCAAGTCCGTCACGGCCGTTCTGATCACGTCCTTCGCCTTCTCGACACTGCTGCAGAACGCCGCTCTCCTCTTCATCTCGCCAAGACCCCGCGCGGTGCCGCTGCCGGAGCTCTTCTCGCGCACCGTCGAATTCGCCGGCGTCATCACGCCGGTCCGCAATCTCATCACGATCGCCGTCGCGGTGGTCATGCTCGGGATCTTCTCCTGGCTCATGCGGTCGACGGCGCTGGGCATCGCCATGCGGGCCGCGGCCACGAATTTCCGGATGGCGCGAATGATGGGAATCCCGGCCAATCTCATCATCTCGGCGGCCTTTGCGATTTCCGGCCTGCTGGCGGGTACCGTCGCCATCCTGTGGATCGGCCGGATCGGCACCGTCGTGCCGGGAATCGGCCTCGAGCCTCTCCTGATCGCCTTCATCGCGACGGTCATCGGCGGCATGCGCAGCCTGCCGGGTGCGGTGGTCGGCGGATTCCTGCTGGCGCTCATCGACACGTCGCTGAACTACACCCTTCCCCAGGACCTTCTCAAGTTCCGCGACGCATTCACCTTCTCGCTGGTCATCCTGATCCTGTTGTGGCGTCCGGAGGGAATCGTGCGTGGGCCGGCATCGGGTCAGCGAACATGATGACACGTCGAAACTGGCTGACGTTCGTTCTCCTTGGCGGAGTGATCGTCCTCGTCGCCGTGGCCGCGGAACTCGTGGGCGACCGGCTTCTCCTGCGTATCACGACCAACCTCTGCATCTCGATGGTGCTCGTG
>JAJEHK010000314.1 GCA_022823765.1 Alphaproteobacteria bacterium
GATGATGATCAGATTGTAGGCGAGTCCGCACTCCTCGAGCATGATATGGACCTTCTGCCCGTTCGGGGTGTGGTCGAAATAGAGATCGATCATGGTCGTGATTCCCTGGTCCTGTGCCTGAAAGCTGCCTTCCGCAGCCCCTCGGTGCAAGTCCTTCACGCTCCGTCCCCGGCTCTGGTAGGATCCGCCTGGACGAGAAGGACATGCAATGGCTGACGTCTACCTTCAACCGGTTCACCATCCTTCGGCGTGGACCTCGGCCGGTCTTGGATCCCTCGACGCCATCAGGGTCACGTGGGATCAGCGCCACATCGACGCCCTCGATGAGGCGTGGAGCGAGGTCGACCGTCAGGGACTGACTCTCGATGAAATCGGGCACCATCATTTCCGGTTGCCGGCCATCGCCGACGACCTGCGTGACCTCTACGAGGAGATCATGTGGGGCCGCGGCATCGTTCTCGTTGACCGCCTGCCGGTCGAGGAATGGCCGCTCGCCAAGGCGGAGATCATCTACTGGGGGCTCGGGACCCACTTTGGCACGGGCCAGTCCCAGTCGGTCATCGGCGATCGCCTCGGTCATGTCGTCAACGTAGGCGGCAAGGATCACAAGGAACGCGCCTATCGCAACTCCCTGCCGTTGACCCTGCACACCGATGCCTGCGACATCCTGTGCATGCTCTCCATACGCAGGAGCATCGAGGGCGGGGAGTCCCAGTACGCCAGCGCACTCGCCGTGCACAACACGATACTCGACGAAAAGCCGGAGTATCTCGGCCCCCTCTATCGCGGTTTCCGCTACCACCGGTTTGGCGAGGAAGGGCCCGGCGAAGCTCCGGTCACCGAGCATTGCGTCCCGGTGCTGTCGGAACGCGAGGGATGTGTCAGTTGCCGTTATGTCGCCGGATACATCTACATGGCCTGCGAGGAACTCGGTGAGGACCTTCCGGCGTTGGACCGTGCCGCTCTTTCCTATTTTGATGACGTGGCCCTGCGTCCCGACCACATGATCGAGTTCCAGATGGAGCCGGGTCAGCTTCTTGTCTGCAACAACCTGACGACACTTCACGCCCGCCGGGGATTTGACGATCCGCCGGGAGAAGACGAGGGACGCCTTCTCCTGCGCCTGTGGCTGACCGCCCACGAGGGTGATCGCCGGCCCGTGGACGACTCCATCGAGATCTATCGCACTCATGGCATCCGGGCGCGGAAAGGCCGCCACGATACCCGCTACCGTGGCAATGCCACGGAGATTCTGGGCGAGGTGCTGAAGTACTGATCACGCCGCCGGAACCAGGAGAAAGGGTGCCCATGAGGGCGGTCGGGATCATTGCCAATCCGGTATCGGCCAGGGACATACGCAGGATTGTCTCCCACGCCGGCAACCTGCCGATCAATGATCGTGCCAACATCGTTCTCAGGTTGTTGACGGGACTGGCGGCGGCGGACGTGGCCGATGTGGTCGTCATGCCTGAGAACGGCGGTATCCGCACCCAGCTCATGCGCACCATCGAGCGGGAACGGCGCATGGGAACGGTCCGCCTGCCGGACGTCACCTATCTCGACATGCCCGTGACCTCGACCTTCGTTGACAGTGCCGTGGCCGCCCGGCGCATGGACGACATGGGTGTCGGCGCCATCGTGGTCCTGGGCGGTGACGGCACCAACCGGGTCGTTGCCTCGTCGTGCGGCCAGACACCGATCGCCGGAGTTTCCACCGGGACCAACAACGCCTTTCCGGAGTTTCGCGAACCAACCATCACCGGTCTCGCCGTCGGCCTTGCAGTCAGCGGCCGCGTTCCGGCCGACATCGCCCTTGCCCTGAACAAGCGTCTGGTGGTGACCGTCAACGGGCGCCACGAGATTGCGCTTGTGGATGCCGCCGTGGTAGCTGAACGCTATGTGGGAGCGCGCGCCATCTGGAAGACGGAGAGTTTCCGTGATCTGTTCGCCACCTTCGGTGAGGCGGACGGCATAGGGATGTCCTCCCTTGTCGGACTCACCGGTCCCCTCGACCGGACAACGCCGCAGGGAAGGCGGGTCAGGCTTGCGCCCGCCGGCGCCGCACCGCGCACACTCGCCTTCCCGGTTGCTCCTGGCCTGATCGGCAGGGTCGGCGTCCTTTCGGTCGAGACGATGGCGCCCGGCGTCCCCTGCAGGCCCTCGGTCGCCGCCGGTTCCATTGCCCTCGACGGTGAACGCGAACTGACCTTCGGTGAATCCGATGACGTCAGCATCCATCTCGAGACCGATGCCTTCAGAACCGTCAGTGTCTCCGGTTGCATGGCCTTTGCCGCCAGGCACGGACTGATGGTCCATCAAACGAGCTCCCCCTGCCACGAAGGAGAACCCCGATGAACAATCCGTTCCCCCTGTCCCGGGATGGCCTGCTCACCGCCTACCGCCGCATGAGGACGATCCGTGAATTCGAGGAACGCCTGCACGTGGAGTTTGCCAAGGGCGATATCGCGGGGTTCGTGCACCTCTACGCCGGTGAGGAGGCTGCAGGCGTCGGCATCATGATGCATCTCGAGGACCACGACCGCATCGCCTCGACTCACCGGGGGCACGGCCATTGCATCGCCAAGGGAGTCGACGTCAGGGCCATGATGGCGGAGATCTACGGCAAGGCGACCGGATCGTGTGCCGGCAAGGGCGGATCGATGCACATCGCCGATCTCTCCAAGGGCATGATGGGCGCCAACGGCATTCTTGGCGCCGGAGCACCGCTCATCTGCGGCGCCGGTCTGGCCGCTCAGAAACTGGGCCATGACGGGGTCGGCATCACGTTTTTCGGTGACGGCGCCTCCAACCAGGGCACAGTTCTCGAATCCATGAACCTGGCGGCGATCTGGAATCTTCCGGTGATCTTCGTGGTCGAAAACAACGGCTATGCGGAATCGACGTCGGTGGATTACGCGGTGGCCACCGATTCCTATGTCGATCGGGCTGCCGGCTTCGGCATGCCTGGCATCACCGTTGACGGCACCGACTTCTTTGCCGTCTACGAGGCCGCCGGCGAGGTCATCCGACGGGCCCGGGAGGGCGGCGGTCCGTCCCTTCTCGAGTGCAAGATGATCCGCTTCTACGGTCACTTCGAAGGGGATGCCCAGACCTACCGGGCGCCGGGAGAAATTGAGGAGAACCGCGCGCACCGCGATTGCCTGAAGATCTTCACCGCAAAGATCCTTGAAGCCGGCGTCGTCGAAACCGGCGAGCTCGCCCGCATCGAATCCGAGGTGGTGGACCTCATTGACGACGCACTCGAGAGCGCGAAGGCGGCACCTCTTCCGTCGGCGGCCGAACTGACGACCGACGTCTATGTATCTTACTGACGCATCCCGACACCTGAGGAGCATGGAGACATGGCACGCACACTGAGCATGATGGCCGCCATCAACGAGGCGCTCGATCAGGAGATGAGCCGGGATCCGACCGTTGTCGTGCTCGGAGAGGATATCGTCGGCGGCACCGGGTCACCCGGCGAGGACGACGCCTGGGGCGGTGCCATGGGCGTCACCAAGGGCCTCATCCACAAGCACCCGGGCCAGCTCATCGACACGCCGCTTTCGGAAAGCGCCTATATCGGCGCAGCCATCGGTGCCGCGACCTGCGGTCTGCGCCCCGTTGCCGAGTTGATGTTCATCGATTTCATGGGTGTGTGTCTCGACCAGATTTTCAACCAGGCCGCCAAGTTCCGCTACATGTTTGGCGGCAAGGCAGAAACCCCGGTCGTCATCCGGGCCACCTGCGGTGCGGGATTCAGGGCGGCAGCCCAGCACAGCCAGATGCTGACACCAATCATGACCCACATTCCGGGCCTCAAGGTCGTGTGTCCTTCCAACGCCTACGACACCAAGGGACTTCTGATCCAGTCGATCCGTGACAACGATCCGGTGATCTTCCTGGAGCACAAGAATCTCTACGATCGCGAGACCGATGTGCCGGAGGAATCCTATGCCATCCCCTTCGGCGAGGCGAACATCGCCAGGGAGGGAAGGGACGTGACCATCGTCACCTATGGCATGATGGTGCCCTATTCCCTCGAGGCCTCCGAGACGCTCAAGAGCGAGGGCATCGACGTCGAGGTGATCGATTTGCGCACGCTCTCGCCCATTGATCTCGATACCGTGTTCGAGAGTGTCGAGATGACCGGGCGTCTCGTCTGCGTGGACGAGGCCAATCCGCGTTGCTCCATTGCTTCGGATGTTGCCGCGGCAGTGGCCCAGGATGCCTTCGGGTCTCTCAAGGGACCCGTTGCGATGGTGACCGCTCCCCACGCACCCGTCCCGTTCTCGTCAGCGCTCGAGGATCTTTACATTCCCTCCCCCGAACGCATTGCCGAGGCGGTGCGCCGGACCATGGGAGAACGTCCCTCATGAGCGAAGAGATTGTCCCGATCCTGATGCCGAAATGGGGTCTCTCCATGAAGCAGGGAACCCTTTCGTCCTGGCTTGTCGAGGAGGGTAGCGAAATTTCGCCTGGCGACGAGATCATGGATGTCGAGACCGACAAGATCGCCAATGCCGTGGAGGCAACCGATGGTGGTCTTTTGCGCCGACGCGTCGGCATGGCCGGAGAGACCTATCCGGTTCGCGCACTGCTCGGCGTTCTTGCGCCACCATCGGTCCCCGATTCGCAGATCGACGCCTACGTTGCATCCTTCGAGGCGCCCGTGGCCGAGGAAGAGGACGATGGAGAGCCGGTGCGGCTCTTCCTGGATCTGGACGTGGGCCGTATCCGCTACGCCGAACGGCCTGGTGACGGGATACCGGTGCTGCTGATTCACGGCTTCGGTGGTGATCTCGACAACTGGCTCTTCAACATCGATGCACTGTCCGAGGCCGGTCCCGTGATTGCCCTCGATCTGCCGGGCCATGGCCAGTCGGTCAAGTCCGTTGCCGCGCCATCGCTCACGACCATGACGAATGCGGTGATCGGCCTCATGGACTCCCTCGGCGTGGACCGGGCTCACCTCGTTGGCCATTCCATGGGAGGTCTCGTCGCCGGACGGATCGGAATCGATCGGCCCGATCGCGTCGCCTCGCTCACCCTCATTGCCGCCGCGGGACTTGGCGAGGAGATCAACGGCGCCTACCTCGACGGTTTTGTCTCGGCGTCGTCGCGCCGCGACCTCAAGCCGGCGCTGGTGCATCTCTTTGCGGATCAGGCGCTGGTCAACCGTTCCATGGTCGAGGACGTGCTGAAGTACAAGCGCCTCGATGGTGTCGGCGCCTTTCTTGAGGCGTTCAGGGATGCGCTCTTTCCCGGAGGCCGTCAGGCCGCGAACCTTGCCGGTGACCTTGCCGGCATCGGGTGCCCGTGCCACGTCATCTGGGGAGCGGAGGATGCCATCATCCCGGCTGCCCACGCCCGGGCAGTGGAGGGTGCAACCGTGATCGACGGGGCCGGACACATGGTGCAGATGGAAAAGGCGGCGGAGGTCAACCGGCTCATCCTCTCCTGGACAACCGGTTGAACGAGGGCCCGGAGAATCGGTCCGGTTCAAACCCTGCAGACCGGAATCACGGGCCGGAAGTGCCTCGGGAAGCGGAGGAAACGCGGTCATGACGAAGCCGGTCAATGTCACACTGTACCGATGGGCTGGCGCGTGGGGACCGTTCAGCGTGAAGATCCCCTGTGGTGAATGCGCTCTGACCAGGGACGTGATTGCCGATGTTGTGGAGACCGAGCTCGGCGGCGTGCCGGTCGAGGTTGATACCCGTGACTGGTTGACACACTGGTGGAAACCCTTGCCGAAGGGCGGCTGGCACGCCCCCATCGTTCTGGTGGAAGGGCGCCTTGTCAGCCAGGGGGCCGCACTCAACCGGGGGGTGCTCACCCAGGCCATCATCGAGGCGCACGCCAAGCGCACACCCCTTGCCGGAAACAGGCTGTTCGGCAAGGCAACCTGCCCGCACTGCGTGCGCGCCAAGGACTATCTCGATGAGGCAGGGATCGCCTACACCTATCATGACGTGGTGCGCGAGCCGGCAGCGCTCTACGAGATGCTGGCTCGGGTCAAGCCGATCGTCGGACCCAAGACACCGATCACGGTGCCGCAGATCTGGATCGATGGCGGCTATGTCGGTGGTGCCGATGACCTCGGCGATATCCTTGGCCGTGCGGTCGAACCCAATCCGGACCGCGGTCAGTGTTCGATCTCGCCAGGTCGTCTGACAACGGCCCGGCAGTCTGCTTGAGAATTCCGCCCGTCTTCCAACGCCCATCCTGCCCATGATCCGGTACCTGCGTCACTTGAGTGACAGCCGCTACGCTTGGATCGTGGTGGCGGCTTCCTGCCTGATGCTCGTTCTGGGGAACGGAGCCCTGTTCCTGCTGGTCGTCTCGATGAAGGATATCGCTGCCAGCTTTGGCTGGCCGCGATCGGTTCCCTCGTTTGCCTATTCCCTTCAGTTCATCGGGGGCGGGGTGGGTGGCATCGTCATGGGGTGGTGGCTTGACAGGGCCGGAATGGGATGGCCGGCCCTGGTGGGCGCCGTCATGATCGGGACAGGCGCCGTGCTGGTCAGCATGGTGGCGAGCCAGTGGGAGTTCTATCTGGTCTACGGGCTGGTGATCGGACTCCTTGGCCAGGCAGCACTCTATGCGCCTCTCGTGGCCAATGCGACACGCTGGTTCGTGCGGCGGCGCGGCATCGCAGTGGGACTCGTGACCAGTGGCCAGAGTGTCGCTGGTGCCCTGTGGCCGCCGCTCTTCGAGTATGGGCTGGCGACATGGGGCTGGCGCGATACCTACCTCGTCTATGGTGTCGCCAGCATGGCCGTGATGGTGCCGCTGTCCCTCCTCCTGCGGCGTTCGCCGCGCGCCCTGGCGCCCTCCGGGACCTCCGCGGACGCGATCGTGCCCGGGCAAGGGTCCTCGCCCGTGCGGCCCCGCGCGATGATGGTGCTGCTCTGCATCGCCATAGTCGGCTGTTGCGTCAGCATGTCCCTGCCCATCGCCCACATCAAATCCCACGCCACCGATGTCGGGATAGCGCCGATGGAGGCGGCATCGGTCCTTTCGGTCCTGCTGGCAGCCAGTTTTGTCTCACGGGCCATCGTGTGCGGCCTGATGATCGAGTGGATCGGCGCCCTGAAGACTCTCTTCGTGTTCTCGTTCATCCAGACGGCGACGCTGGGATTGCTCCCCTTCCTCGAAGGCTCCGCATCATTGATGGTTACGGCAGCAATCTTCGGCTTCGGTTTCGGAGGGATCGCGCCGGCCTATCCCGTGATCATCCGTGAAACGCTCCCCTCACAATGGACCGGGAGGTGCACCGGCATCGTCGTCCTCTTCGGCACCTTCGGCATGGCCATCGGCGGCTGGATCGGCGGCATCGGCTTCGACGTCACCGGCAGCTACCACACCCCCTTCCTCGCAGGGGTGGCCTTCAACGCCGTCAATCTCGTCGTCATCGGCTATCTCATCGCCGCCTTGCGCCCGCCACCACCGGTCATGGTTCCCGCCCATTGATTCCCGGGTGGCCCATGTTGTGGTGCCGAAACACTGTGCGGACGATCCGGACGAAAGGAGCCGGCAGGCAGAGGCGATTCTCCGAGGACGTGGCCACGGGACGGCGAAGGAATCGAATTCGGGCGGACAGTCGCGAATATTGCGAAATTACTTTTATAAAGTGACAATAAATGCTACTTTAGCCGAGTCATGTCGGCATCCACTGCACCGCGAGCCCGCGAGGTCCTCGTCGATCTGGCCGCTCGCGGCCGCTATCACTTCACCTCGTTCGAGCTTCGCTCGGCTCTTGGGGTCTCCGAGGCAGCGGCGCGCCAAGCGCTGAGCCGCCTCGCAGCCAAGGGGGAGATCGCAAGTCCGGCGCGCGGGTTCTACGTCATCGTGCCACCCGAATACAGGCGGCTCGGCTGCCTGCCAGCGGACCAGTTCATCCCGGCGCTGATGGAGCACCGGAGCACCCGCTACTATGTCGGTCTCCTCTCGGCCGCGCAGTATCACGGCGCGGCTCATCATCGCCCACAGGAGTTCCAGGTGGTGGTGGAGAGGAACCGGCCGGCGATAGTCTGTGGCTCCGTCAGGGTCGCATTCTTCGCGCGCCGGAACCTCACTACCGTGCCGGTCGAGAGCGTCAACAATCCGCGCGGCACGGTCGAGTTTTCGACCGTGGAAGCGACGGCGGTCGATCTCGTCGGGTACATGGATCGTGCCGGAGGTGTGGACAGGGTGGCGGGTGTGCTGTCCGAACTCGGCGAGGACATGGACCCGGAGAGTCTCGTCGAGGCTTCTCAGTCCGCTTCCATCCTCTGGGCGCAACGTCTGGGCTACCTCCTGGAGCACGTCGGGGCCGCAGACAGGACGGTACTGCTCAAGGAGCATGTGCGACGGCACGCTCGCAACTATACGAAGCTCCTGCCCGGCGCCGACGCCGTGGATGCGCCGCGATCGAAGGACTGGCGGCTGCTGGTGAATGCAAGCATCGAGGCTGACGCGTGATCCCTCGGGACTACATCACCGAATGGCGGGAGCGGGCGCCATGGACCGAGGATTTCCAGGTCGAGCAGGATCTCGTCATCAGCCGGGCCCTGATCGAGATGTTCTCCGATCCCGTACTCGCCGGGGCGCTTGCTTTCCGGGGCGGCACCGCGCTCTACAAGCTCTACCTGATGCCGCCAGCCCGATACTCCGAGGACATAGATCTGGTCCAGGTCAAGCCCGGACCAGCCGGCCCGATCATGGACAGCTTGCGAAATGCTCTTGATCCCTGGCTTGGCGAGGCGCGGTGGAAACAGTCACGGGGCCGGGTGACATTCGGCTACCGGTTCCAGTCCGAGCACGCGCCGGCGATCCGGCTGCGCCTCAAGGTCGAGATCAACACCCGCGAACATTGTGCGGTGCTGGGCTTCACCAAACGACCGTTCTCAGTCGAGTCGCGGTGGTATCGGGGACGGGCCGATATCGCGACCTTCGAACTCGACGAACTGCTGGCCACGAAGCTGCGGGCTCTCTATCAGCGCCGCAAGGGGCGGGATCTGTTCGATCTGGCAACAGGGCTGTGCGACGGACGAAGCAATGCCGGACGGATCGTCGCGGCGTTCCGGGAGTACATGGAGCTCCAGGGAAGTCCGGTGACTCGTGCGATGTTCGAGCGGAACCTGGCGGCCAAGGTGGACGATGCGCAGTTCAACGCCGACATGAGTGCCCTTCTCCGGCCAGGCTTCGAGTGGCGGCCGGCGCAAGCGTTCGAAGTCGTCTCTGGACGGCTGATTTCGTTGCTTCCGGGCGAGCCGTGGAAGGGGGAGAGGGGGGCGTGAGCGTAGGGAGGGCGAAAGCGTCGGCACAGGATTGCGTTGCAGAGTGTCCGGCGCAGTAGTGCCGGACCGAGGGTTTGACTTGCCGTGTTCGATCTGGTTGCGGGTGGTCCGAGAATTCCGTTTCGGTTCTTGGACCAGATGGACAGCTGCAAGGAAGTTGGCAGTTGTGGATTGCCTGGGGCTGAAAGAGTGAGGCATCAATTCAGTCGTTCAGCGCCGCACACGAGTCGAATGGAGTCAGCCTATGGTGTCGAGGTCCGCTGCGCCGCTGCCGGCCAGCATCGTGACACCGTCCTCCAGCATCAGCCAGGTGCCGCCAAGGACCACGCCGCACCCGGATCCGGGTGGTGTGAGGCAGGCGTGCAGCACAAAGGTCATGCCCGGCTGCAGACGCTGGTCCATGTGGCGGCCGATCTCCAGGGTTTCGAGCCACAGCGGCGGGTAGGCGATGCCGATGCCGTAGCCGAAACGCATCATGGCGGCATCTTCGAGACCGGATTCACGGACCGCCACGAGTGAGGCCTCCTCGACCTCCGCCACCGGCACACCGGGCCTCATCGAAGCGATGCCGTCCTCGAGGGAACGCCGCGCCACCTCGTAAAGATCACGTTTTTCGGGGGTGGGTCTGCCGGCCGCCATGGTGGCGATGGCAACGGCATGATAGCGCTCGTGAACACCAGCCAGTTCAACGTGGACGAGATCGCCTGATTCAATGACACGGTTCCGCGGTGTCGCATGGCCGCCTTCGCTTCTCGGGCCGCTCGCCAGTTCGACGGGAATGGCCCAGTAGTCGCATCCCTGCCGTCGCATGGCGTGTTCGATCTCGGCCGCCAGTTCGATCTCGCTCATGCCCGGCCTGAGTGACCGTCGCATGGCGGCAAGACCGGCCTCGGCATGGCGGGCGGCTTCGCGCATGAAGGCGATCTCAGCGGGCGACTTGATCCAGCGCAAGGCACCGATGAGCGGCGTGATGTCGGTGAATCGTGATGCCGGAAGGGAAGCCGCAAGCGTCTGGCCCCATTCCCAGGAAAGACAGTGGGACCGCATTTCGATGCCGACCCGGGCGCCGACACGGGACCTGTCGTGCACCAGGTCGGCCATCAGGGCCGCCGCATCGTCGTGGTGCAGGCGGTAGGTGCGGACATCCCGGACCCATGTGGTTTCCATCGCCAGGGGCAGATCGACGTCGCGCACGACGAGGCAGGGATCATCGTCGCTTTCGGTGAAGACGAGTGCCTGGGGACTGTTGACGGCGACCCAGGAGTCATAGCCGGCGATCCAGTAGAGGTGCTCCGGCGCCACGCAGAGACAGACATCGATGCCGTCCGCTCTCATCGCTTCTCGGGTGCGCTGGAGCCGGTGGCGGTGTTCGGCTTCGCAGAAGGAGGCAAAGGCAGGCATGGTTGGTGTGGGCCTCATCATGACGTCATGGGTGTATTCGGGTTTGACGTTGGGAGATATGTCTTGCATACAAACAACGTTGTTACAAAGACTTAGATATGACGTCAAGGGAGGAAGGCAGGCTCCGGACATTTCGCGCAATCCGTGAGGATCGGCGCCGGGGATCGAAGGCCGGGCACGTCCCGGACAAGGGAACTCGAATCCCCGCCCGGAATGGTGTTTGAAGCCCCGCTGCGGTGCGGGACGATGAAGACCGCCGGCGCTTCTCGAGCCAAACGGAAGGACCGGACTCTCTGACACTGGCCCTTCAGTCGGGAGTGAGCATGACAGCGGAGTCGTCAGCCCGGTCCATTCACAAGAGAACTATCGGACCGCCATGACATCGTTGAGACCGATTTCACGGATTGTCGCCAGGCGGCCGGCGTCGCTGTTTGATTTATTACTAAATCTTTAGTATATGGGGCCCATGGTCACCCGTCTTCTGATCCTGTGGCTTCTGGCCGAAGGGCCGCACCATGGCTACAGCCTCAAGACCATTCTGACCGACCGGGGTTTCGCACCCTGGTTCGCGCTGGAGGATGCCTCAATCTACGCGATGCTCAGAAGCCTCGTGAAACAGGGGCTCGCCGAAGTGACGGGTGAGGAACGGGTAGGCAACCGGCCGGCCCGGACCCGCTACCGGATCACGCGGCAGGGACACCGGGCCCTGGCCAGGGAGCTGCCCGTCGCCATGGCGGCCGCCACGCCGCGGCCCGAACCGGTCCATGCAGCCCTGGCCGCGGCCGACGAGTTCGAGCCTCATGGATTGCGCGCCGGCCTCGCTGCCCGCCGGGAAGCGCTCGTTGAACGCCGGAGGTACATCCGCGAGCGCACGCCCGCCGCGCCTTCGCAACTCCTTGCTCGCCGCGAACTGGCGCTGCTCGACGCCGAACTCTTCTGGCTCGCGGCCGAGATCCAGAATCACGACAGACAAGGGGAACGCCCACCATGACCGAGGAGACCGTTGCCACCCAGGTGATCGCCAACCTTGTCGTCACCGACCGCGCCAGCCGCGTGCTGTTCGTGCGCCACGATCCCGACAGTGGAAAGTGGTGGCTGCCCGGCCGCGACGTTGAGCCCTACACCCATCCCGATGACACGGCCAGGGCGGTGTTGGCCGACTTGGCCGGTCTCGAGACCTGCGTGCCGGAGTTTGACCACGTCGAGTCATTCTGCGGCCGGCGGGGCTGGCATCTCGTTTTCCACTACCGGGCCGGGATCAAGGGCACGCTGATCGGTGACGCGCATTCCCAGTGGTGTTCCACCGACGACCTGCCGGTCACTGCGCATGGCGGTTGGGAAAAGGCGGTCGTGGAGAAACTGACGGGCGGATAGATCTGCGGCTGAGGCTTACAGGCCGAAGGTCACCGTTTGGCCAGGCGGTGATGGGAGAGTGGTATCTGTCCGTTACGATTCCAGCATCCTCATGGTATGCCGGGTCCGGGCTGCGTGGAACTGACTTGCTCTCTCACCGGCATCTGTGATGATCTTCGACCCTAGGTGAAGACCAACCGGGAGGCTTCCAGCGTGTCGGAGCAATCCCCCGCCTCGCATGATGTTGTCATCGTGGGTGCCGGCTTTTCGGGCATGTACATGCTCTACAGCCTGAGGCGCCTGGAGCTGCGGGTGGTCGTGCTCGAGATGGCAGAGGATGTTGGCGGCACCTGGTACTGGAACCGCTATCCCGGGGCCCGTTGCGATGTCGAGAGCATGGAGTACTCCTATTCCTTCGACGAGGACCTGCAGCAGGAGTGGGAGTGGACGGAACGCTACTCGGCCCAGCCGGAGATACTGGAATACGCCGCTCACGTGGCGGACCGCTTTGATCTGCGCCGCGACATCCGCTTCGGCATCCGGGTGACTCGGGCCTGGTGGGACGAGGACTCCGGGGGCTGGGTCCTTGAAACCGACACGGGCGAGGTCTTTCGCGGCCACTACTGCATCATGGCGCTTGGCTGTCTTTCCGTGCCGCGGCGCCCCGACTTTCCCGGTCTCGATTTCTTCCGCGGTCCCTGGTACCACACCGGCCTGTGGCCCCATGAACCGGTCGATTTTCGGGGTCTGGATGTCGGCATCATCGGCACCGGTTCATCGGCGATCCAGTCGATTCCCCAGATCGCCGGCGAGGCGCGCCATCTCACCGTTTTCCAGCGTACGCCGAACTTTGCGGTGCCTGCCTGGAACCGCCCGCTCGATGCCGACGAGGTGCGGAAGATCAAGAAGAACTACGCCGCCTTCCGGGAAGGCGCCCGCTGGTCGCACAGCGGCTACAACTGTGATGATGCCGTCGGCCCCGGGCTGGAGGTCTCCGACAACCTGCGCAAGTCGGAAATGGAACGGCGCTGGCAGATCGGCGGATTCACCGTTCTCTCGACCTTCGATGACGTCAACACCAGCATGGAGGTCAACAAGCTCTTCGTCGATTTCGCCCACGACAACATACGCAGCCGGGTGGACGATCCGGAGACGGCCAGACTGCTGTCACCGACCGATCACCCGTTCGGCACCAAGCGTCTGTGCGTCGACATCGACTACTTCGAAACCTACAACCGGAAAAACGTCACCCTCATCGACATCAGCGACGATCCGATCAGCCACATCACACCGACGGGCCTCGTCACCGAAGGAGGAAGGGCCTTCGACGTCGACACCCTCGTGTTCGCCACCGGATTCGACGCCATGACGGGTCCTCTTCTCGGGATTGACATCCGTGGAGTGGAGGATGTCAGCCTGCGCGACAGTTGGGAGGCGGGACCGCGCACCTATCTCGGTCTCACGATGGCCGGGTTTCCCAACATGTTCACCATCACCGGCCCGCAGAGCCCCTCGGTGCTCACCAACATGATGAGCGCCATCGAGCAGCACGTGGAATGGGTCACGGACTGCCTGGTCTGGCTGCAGCGTCATGATCTCGACCGGATCGAGGCGACCGAAGACGAGCAGGACGCCTGGGTCGAACACACCATCGCGGTTGGTGACGAGACCCTCTATCCCCTGGCGAACTCCTGGTACGTCGGCGCCAACATTCCCGGCAAGCCCAGGGTGTTCACGCCCTATGTCGGGGGCTTCGACAGCTACCGGCGGATCTGCGACAGGGTTGCCGGCGACGGCTACCGCACATTCGATGTCGGGCGGGTCGAACCCCGCCCACGAGGAAAGGGTGGTGCCTCTGGAGGGACTCGAACCCCCACTTCCGGATGGAAAGCAGATTTTGAGTCTGCCGCGTCTACCAGTTCCGCCACAGAGGCCTGAAGGAGGGTCATCAATGTCGGGGTTGGCACGGCCGGTCAAGAAGAACCGTCAATGACGGCTCGGCTCTCCCAGTACCGCGGTCTTGAAAACGCTTGAATCCTCCACGTACTCGCCGCCTTCCGGCGAGGCCGGCATGACATCGGCGAACCTGTCCTCGAGCACGACATGGGGATCCTGTCCCTCGACCCAGCCGAGGAAGATGTCGTGCAGGTGGTAGCCGATCAGGTGCTGGACATCTTCGCGCAGGCCGCGGGCGACCGCGGGCGGAACCGCGAGATACTGGTTTTCTTCCTGGCGCAGCCAGCCGAGGCTGTATCCGGTGATCGCTCCGGTACGGTGCTGATCGGTAGTGACATTCTTTCCGCCGCCATGGAATACCGAACCGAGATAGATGAGACACGAGCCCTTGGGCATCACGGCGTAGGCGAGCCTGGAGTTGTCGTCGGGGTAGGTGTCGTCGTCCCAGAGGTGGCTGCCGGGAATGACATTGGTGGCGCCGTTGTCGATCGTGAAGTCCGACAGCGCCCACATGGTATTGCAGAGGCACTGGGGTCCGGGATGACGGAAGGGTATGAGGCCATCGTCGCGATGCACGATCTGGCGCCCCTGACCGGGAGCGATTCGCACCGCCTGGGTCACATGAAGCTGATAGCGCTCGCAGCGGGGCAGCAACAGGCGATCCATGACCGCGAGAATCTGCGGTGCCGTGGCGAGTTCCTCTCCGTAGGTCTTGGACTTGGCGATGAGCGAACTGACGCGCCGTGTCTTGCGGCCCCAGAAGTCGCCTTCACCGAAGTAGGCCCGGCCGAGATAGGGTTCGAGTTCCTCGTTGACCCGGTCCATGACGTCGTCATCGACGAGACTGCGGAAGATGACCGCACCGTCTTCCTCGAGAATGGCCATCGCCTCGTCGGTCGATGCCGTGCGCTCGAGGGACCTGACTTCCTCCATGCCTGCCTCCACTCCCTACGATTCATCCTAACTCCCCGGCAGAGCCGGGTCACTACGCCGGTGGGCTGCCACGCGGTATCGTGGGTTCCTCGACATGTTTGAGCGCCTCTACGTCAGGACCATGGATCTTGCCGCCAGCCGTCATGCGGTGTGGTGGTTGCTGGCGCTTGCCGTTGCCGAGGCCTCCTTCTTCCCGGTGCCCGTGGAGGCCCTGCTCCTGCCAATGATGTTCGCGGCGCCCTCCAGGGCATGGTTCCTTGCGCTTGTCGCCACGATCGGGACCGTCCTTGGTGGTGTCTCGGGTTACGCCATCGGGCTATTCCTCCACGACGCCGTCGCCTGGCCCTTGCTCGAGTTCTACGGTTACGCGGAGGCCTATGCGGAGTATGCCGCTCTTTACAACGAGTGGGGAGCCTGGATCGTCTTCGCCGGCGGATTCACGCCGATTCCCTACAAGGTGGTGACCATTGCTTCGGGCGCCATGCATTTTGACATCTGGGTCTTCATCATTGCCTCCGCCGTCTCGCGCGGCCTGCGCTTCGCCATCGAGGCGGCACTGCTGTCGTGGTTTGGCGTGCCGTTGCGCGGCCTCGTGGAACGTCATCTCACCCTGGCGGGACTGGCAATGCTGGTTGCGCTGGTGGCCGGTTTCGTCGCCATCAAGTGGTTCTTGTAGGTGTCCCCGGAGCGGCTTCATACTCGGGGTGTGATGGCTGTCCTCTCTCCCATGGCGGCATGGAAACGCCCCAGGCTGCTCGCCGGCCTGCTCGGCTTCGCCAGTGCCGTCTGCCTCGCCACCGCCTTCTGGTTCCAGCACGTGGCGGGACTCGAGCCCTGTTCCCTGTGTATTGACCAGCGTTGGGCCCACGGCGCATCCATCGCCGTTGCGGCCGTCTCGGTTGTCCTCATGACGCCGGGGCGTGCGGCGGTTTTGCTGGCGGTCCTTGCCCTTGCCTTCCTTGCCGGAACCGCTATTGCTGCGTGGCACGTCATGGTTGAATGGCACTGGGTGGCGTCGCCGGGGTGCAGCACACCGGAGTTCGGGGAGATGTCGATCGATTCCTTCCTCTCCATCGAAGTCGTGCCATGCGACGAGGTCGTGTGGTCGATGGCGGGCGTCTCCATGGCCGGATGGAACGCCATCGTTTCCCTCATGCTGGCAGCGGTCACCATAACCGGTTGTCTGGCATCGTTGCGGGGACGCAGATGACGAAAAGACGCCATACCCGCGATGGACTCCTGCCCGGTGACGGCACGGTGCGTGACACTGTCGATGCCATGATCCGGGTCGATCATGCCGGAGAATTCGGTGCGAAACGGATCTATGACGGACAGCTGGCCGTGCTCGGTGGCACCAGAGCCGGCGAGGTCATTCGCCGCATGGCGGAGCAGGAACAAAAGCACCTCGACCGTTTCGATGAACTGATCGTCACGCGCAGGGTTCGGCCGACCGCGCTTTCACCGTTGTGGAATGTGGCGGGCTTTGCGCTGGGCGTCGGTTCCGCCCTCCTGGGCCCACGCGCTGCCATGGCCTGCACCGAAGCCGTCGAGAGTGTCATCAGCGAACACTACGCCAGCCAGGCCCGGCGCCTGGGAGACGACGAGGCGGACCTCAGGGCCACCATCGAGGAGTTCCGCCAGGACGAGATGGCTCACCACGACACAGCCCTGGAGCACGGTGCCCGGGAGACGCCTGCGCACGGCCTTCTCACGGGCGCCATCCGCCGTGGCACACGCCTTGCCATTCGTCTTTCGACCAGGCTGTGACGGGTCACCGTTGCCGCCGGTCCCGACGGTATCAGTCCGAGACGAGCTCGCTGTCCCAGTAGAGGTAGTCGCGCCAGTGTTCGTGGAGGAAGTTGGGCGGGAAGGACTGTCCGTTGCGGCGCAGCTGGAAGGTCGTCGGAGGGGCCGGTCTGGCGAGAGGGAACATCCGCGCCTCACCCGGCATCCGGTTGCCCTTCGACATGTTGCAGGAACGGCAGGCCGTGACGACATTGCTCCAGGTAGCCCTGCCGCCGCGCGAACGGGGGATTACATGGTCGAAGGTGAGGTCACGGGTCTCGAAGCGCAACCCGCAGTACTGGCATGAGAACCGGTCGCGCAGGAACACGTTGAACCGGGTGAACGCCGGACGCTTGTTGATCGGAATGTAGTTTCGCAGGGCAATGACGCTGGGAAGCCGCATCTCGAAGGACGGCGAGCGGACCGTCAAGTCATAGGCACTCACGGTCTCCACGCGATCGAGAAACACCGCCTTGACCGCCTCCTGCCACGGCCAGACCGATAGCGGGAAGTAGCTCAGCGGCTTGTAGTCCGCATTGAGGACCAGAGCCGGACATGTCTGGAGCGATACCACTGGCTGTGTTTCCGGGGGTGCGAAATCCAAAATATTGGCGTCTTTCGGCGGCATCATAGCGGCTGACGGCCAGATGTTAACCCTCGGGATCGTGTTCACCCGAGGCGATGTGACGATGGAGTTGTCCTTCCGCGGGCCATGGACTCATTCTGTCCATCCGTCATATCAGTCCCGTGACCCTGATTCCGGGTCATGCAACGACAAGGGGAAGAGGCTGATGACCCTGGCGCTCGACGGCATTGTGGTTCTCGACCTTTCACGCATTCTCGCCGGTCCCTGGTGCACCCAGATCCTCGCGGATCTGGGGGCGACGGTGATCAAGGTCGAGAGGCCGGGAACCGGTGATGACACCCGTGCCTGGGGACCACCCTACCTGAAGGATGGCGACGGCGAGGATACCTCGGAGGCGGCTTACTACCTTGCGACCAACCGGGGCAAGCAGTCACTGACGCTCAACATCGCGACTCCCCAGGGGAAGGCCATTGCCCGGGAACTCGCTTCCAGGGCCGATGTCCTGGTCGAGAACTACAAGGTCGGCGGTCTTGAAAAGTACGGTCTCGACTATCCCGGTCTTCGCTCCCTCAACCCCGGGCTCATCTACTGTTCGATCACCGGTTTCGGACAGACCGGCCCCTATGCGGCACGGGCCGGCTACGATTTCGTCATCCAGGGCCTGTGCGGCTTCATGTCGGTCACCGGGGAACGCGACGACCTGCCGGGCGGGGGGCCGCAGAAAGCGGGAGTCGCCATCACCGACCTGACCACCGGTCTCTACAGCGCCATCGCCATTCTCGCCGCTCTCAATCACCGCCATGCGACCGGCGAGGGACAGTACATCGACATGGCGCTCACCGACTGCGCCGTGGCGCTCATGGCCAACATGAACATGAACTATCTGACCACGGGAATCGCGCCGAAGCGCTACGGCAATGCGCATCAGAACCTGCTGCCTTACCAGGTGTTCGACACGGCTGACGATCCCATCATCATCGCCATCGGCAACGATACGCAGTTCCGCCGCTGGTGCTGTCTCGCCGACGCGCCGGAACTGGCTGATGACGAGCGCTTTGCCACCAATCCGGCGCGCATCCGCCATCGCGAGCTCCTGGTGGAAAAGGTCGTCGAACTGATGAAACGCCGGGAGCGTTCCTGGTGGGTCGAGCACCTGGAGAGAGAGGGTATTCCCTATGGCGTGGTGAACAACTTCCGGCAGGTCTACGAGGACCCGCACATCCGGGCGCGCGGCATGAAGTTCGAGATGGACCACCCGCTCGCCGGCACGGTTCCCCTGGTCCGCAGTCCGGTCAATCTCGAGGGCTCACCACCCGCCTATCAGCGCCCGCCACCGCTTCTGGGCGAGCACACCCGGACGGTTCTCGCCCAACTGCTGGGCAAGTCCGACGAGGAAATCGACGAACTGGAGGCTGACGGGGTCGTTTAGCGGCCCCGTCAGCTGCTGGCGAAGGCGTTCTTCAGGAAGAGGGCGGCAAAGCCCAGGGATTCGGGATCGATACCATGCCCGATGCCCTGGCAGACATGCCACTGGACGGGCACTTCGTGCCGGCCAAGCGTGTCGACCGCGCTGTGCAGCATGGCGAAGGGAACCACCTCGTCGGCATCGCCGTGACACAGGAAGACCGGCGGGCGGCTGACGATCTCCCGGCCAAGACTCTCTTCCTCGATCAGCATGCCGGAAAATCCCGCCACGGCAGCGACTGGTCGCCGTCGACGCAGCGCCACGTGGAGCGCCATCATGCAACCCTGGCTGAATCCCAGAAAGGCGAGGGCCCTCTCGTCAAGGCCGAGGCGCTCCAGTTCCGAATCGACCCAGGCGTTGATCATGTCGCTGGCCCGGTCGATCCCTTGTCGAGCCCGTTCGGGGCGCGGCTCCATCAGGGAGTACCACTGCCGGCCGGCCGGGTTCTGGTCGCACGGTTCCGGAGCATCGGGACTGTTGAATCTGGCCCGGGGGAGGGTGGTCTGCAAGGGCCCGGCAAGGCCAATCAGGTCATTGCCGTTGGCGCCCCAGCCGTGCAGCAGCACGACAAGCTGGCGTGTTTCCCCCTTTCGGGGCGGCACGGCCGGTCCTGACAAGGGCATGGCGGTCAACTCCCCGGACTCTTGGTCACGGTGCGCAGGATCGATCCTGTCCCTCGTCGTTGTCCAGACCTTCCATAGAGGCGTGGAGGCTGTATCGTTGAGGCGAGGTTCCGCCCATGTCCGCCATTGTCACGCGTTTCGCGCCCTCTCCCACCGGGTTGCTGCACATCGGCCACGTGTTCTCGGCCCTTGAGGGCTGGCGTCTGGCCCGCGACAACGGGGGATGGTTTCTCCTGCGCATCGAGGATATCGACCGGGCGCGCTGCCGCGACGCGTTCGAGCATGCCATCCTGGAGGATCTCGCCTGGCTCGGCATCGACTGGGACGGCGAGGTCCGGCGTCAGTCGGACCATCTTGGTGCCTACGCCTCGGTGCTTGCCGAACTGCGGGCGCGCCGGCTCGTCTACCCGTGCTTTTGCACGCGCCGCCAGATCGCCCGGGAGGTCGAAAAGGCGCAGGCAGCGCCCCATGGCCCGCTGGGTCTCATCTATCCCGGAACCTGTCGCACCCTCGCCGCCGCCGAGGCCGAGGCAAGGCTAGAGGCCGGAGACCATCATGCCTGGCGACTCGATGTCACCAGGGCCATGGACGAGACGGGCCCCTTGGCATGGCGCACGCTCGATGGCAGCACCATCCCGGTCGATACGGGAACAGCCGGTGACGTGGTGCTGGCGCGCAAGGACATTCCCACCAGCTATCACCTTGCCGTCACCCATGACGACCATGTGCAGGGCGTGACGGTGGTCACGCGGGGGTGCGACCTCGCCCCCGCCACCCATGTCCACTGCCTGATCCGCCGGCTCATGGGCTGGAAGGAACCTCTCCATCACCACCACCGACTGCTCCTCGGGGAGGATGGCCGGCGTCATGCCAAGCGCGATCGTTCGGTAACGGTCCGATCGTTGCGCGAAGCGGGCCTGACGTCAGAAGATGTGCTCGCCATGGCACAGTCATGATGACCCCGCGGTCAGTCGAACAGGTGATGGAGCCCCTCTCGAAGATGCAGCGCCAGGCGGTCCGGTCCAACTGCTTCCACCCTGGCCCGAAGGCCGGCAAACACGAACGGCCACTCGTGGGGGCGGCGAATGCGGAAAGCCTGCCTCGAGGGTTTCTGACACTCGCAGGACCCGTCGGCCGGAATCGCACAGCGGCGATGGCGCCACCAGGGCTGATAGGGGAGTATCTGCCGCACATGCCCCATCAGAGAGGAAAGGGCCCCCCATGACGACGTCGATCTTCGATTCCAGGGTCTACCGTCCCACAGCCGGCTTCATGGATGCGCCCGTCACCTGGAATCTCGACGGCTGCCAGCTGGCGATCGTCGGCATGCCCTTTGACTGTGGCATTCATCCGACACGCATCGGATCCCGTCTGGGACCGGCGTCCATTCGTGAGCAGTCCGGACTTGTGCGTCCCTATCATCCGCCTCTCGATGACACCAACCCGCTGAACGAACTCGGTGTCATCGACTGCGGCGATGCCCTGGTGACGCCAGGCCGCCCCGAACCCTCTTTCGAGGTCATGGAGGAAGCGGTGTGGCGGATTGCCCGCGAGGGTGTGGCGACCCTGACGATGGGAGGCGACGGTCTCGTCACGTTGCCTCAGTTGCGCGCATGGCATCGTGTCCATGACGACCTCTGCGTCATCCATGTCGATGCCCACACCGATGCCTATCCCGCTACCGGCCAGGATCGCATCTCGCCCGCCACCACGTTCACCAT
>JAJEHK010000238.1 GCA_022823765.1 Alphaproteobacteria bacterium
CCTGCGGCATCCTCATCACGCTGGTCTTCGCATTGCCACCGCTCCTTCGCACGAGGGAAGTCTCTCCGGCCAGCCTGTTTCGTGTCACCGGGCTTCCAGGCACGACGCTGCGCCCGCGCGACAGGCTGACGATTGTTCTCCTGGCTGCGGGAGTGGTGGCGATTGCCATTGTTGCCGGCAACGAGCGCCTCTTCGCTGCCCTCTTTTGTGCCGCCATCCTTGCCGTTCTTGTGCTGTTTCGTCTTGTCGGCCAGGGACTGTCCCGTCTGGCGCGATTCGCCGGCAGACCGCGCCTTGTGGCCTTGCGTCTGGCGCTCGCCAATCTCCATCGTCCGGGAGCGGGGACGGTTCCGGTGTCCGTGGCGCTCGGAACCGGGCTTGCCGTTCTTGCGGTCATCGCCGGTGTCGAGGCGAATCTTGCGAGAGAGCTCGAGGTCGCCTCCTCCCGCAAGGTTCCGGCCTTCTTCGTGATCGACATCCAGTCCGATCAGATCGATCCGTTCATCGATACGGTGACTGCGCGTCGGGATGTCACGGCGGTCGAATCATCCCCCGCCATGCGTGGCCGGGTGACCGCGATCAATGGCGTACCGGTGGCTGACGCAACCGTTGATGACGATGCCCGGTGGTCCATCAACTCCGATGTCGGCGTCACCTACCAGGGGTCGCCGGGGAACGCCACGGTCGTCGCCGGCGAATGGTGGGAGGAAGACCACGAGGGGCCACCGCTTCTGTCCTTCGATGCCGAACTCGCAGCCGGCTACCACATCGGTGTCGGGGATACCCTGACCGTCAACGTACTCGGCAGGGAGATCACGGCGCGGATCGCCAACCTGCGGCACATCGACTGGGCATCCGCCGGACTCAACTTTGTCCTCGTGTTCTCGCCCGGCTTGCTCGAGGCGGCCCCGCACACCCACATCGCGACCCTTCATGCCGGCGTTGACGCCGAGAGTTCGCTGCGACGGGAGCTTGCCCGGATGTTTCCCAACATCTCCATCATCAGCGTGCGCGATGTCATCGAGGATATTCGCGACATGCTGGAGAGCGTCGATTCGGTCGTCCGCGGCATCGCCTTCATCGCCTTTGCCAGCGGATTGATCGTCATCGCCGAAACGGTCGTGGCTGCACAGAGGCGGCGGCTTGGAGAGGCGGTCATCCTCAAGGTTCTGGGCGCCACGAGGCCCCTGGTGCTGTCCGTCTTCACCCTCGAACACGCCATTCTCGGAACCGCGGTCGCCCTTCCGGCGCTGATGGTAGGTACCGCGGCATCATGGGCGATCGTGACCTTCGCCCTTGATCTTGCCTGGGTCATGCCTTGGGCAGCGACACTTGCCCTCCTCATCCTTGCCCTCTGCGTGTCGCTGATCGCCGGCATCGTGGCGGGATGGACCCTGCTTTCGGCTCCGGCAGCTCCGGTCCTGCGCAATGCCTGACCAGGGACACTGTCACATGGTCTTGACGGTTCGCCCCCGAATCACACATAAATGACAGTGAAACCGGGCATGACGCCCGGCATACCTTCCGAACGACACAACCAGGGATGAAGAACATGGCTTTCGGCAACGCTGGACCCCGCGCTGCTGCGTTCACCCGGACATCGGCCCTCTATGATGAGGGTCTGCGGAGCTACATGCTGCGCGTCTACAACTACATGGGTGTGGCGCTTGCCATCACGGGCATCATCGCCTTCGGTACGGCGCAACTGTCGGTTGTCTCCAACGCACAGGGCGACATCATCGGATTCACCCAGTTGGGCGTCCTTCTGTTTGGCTCGCCGCTCCAGTGGGTGGTCATGCTGGCGCCCCTTGGCCTCGTCTTCCTGTTCTCCTTCCGTCTTCACAAGATGTCTCCATCCTCCGCCCAGATGGTGTTCTGGATCTTTGCGGCCCTGATGGGGCTCTCGCTGGCAACCATATTCATTGCCTTCACGCAGGAGAGCATCGCCCGGGTCTTCTTCATCACGGCGGTGACCTTCGGCGCCATGAGCCTCTATGGCTACACGACCAAGCGGTCCCTTGCGGCATGGGGTTCGTTCCTCTTCATGGGCCTGATCGGCATCATCATTGCCATGGTGGTGAACATCTTCCTGCAGAGTTCCGCACTCCAGTTCGCGATCTCGGCGATCGGCGTCATCGTGTTCGTCGGCCTGACGGCCTACGACACGCAGCGCATCAAGGAGAGCTATGACGTTCACATGAGCGGCGCGGTGATGACGAAGTCGGCCATACACGGGGCCCTGAGGCTCTACCTCGACTTCATCAACCTCTTCATCATGCTCATGCAGTTGCTCGGTGTTGCCCGCAGCGAGTAGGCGCGCCAGCCAAGGTGCACATCAAGACGGCCCGGCTCCTGCCGGGCCGTTTTCGTTGGTGTTGACGGCCGCCGGTGACTGCAGGCACCGTTCGTTTCCGCACGTGCCGCGGCAGATGGCAGGAGGATGCCCATGCTGACGCCCGAACAGGTACGGTTCTATCACCGCGAAGGCTATCTTCTTGTCGAGGATGTCTTCGATGGATCTGAAGTCGCCGAACTCAATCGCGTGACGGACAGCTACATCGAATGCTCACGGGAGATTGCAGAAAGCAATTCTCTCTTCGACCTGGCGCCGCATCATACGGCGGAGAGCCCGGTGGTGCGGCGCATCAAGAATCCGGTGGCAGTCGACAAGGTCTATGCCCGGACCGCCCGCAAGGAACGTCTGCTCGACATCGTCGAGTGCCTCGTCGGACCGGGCGTGCGGTTCGACCACTCCAAGATGAACATCAAGACCAGGGGTGGCCAGGCGGCGATTGACTGGCACCAGGACTGGGCCTTCTACCCCCACACGAACGACGATCTGCTTGCCGTCGGTCTCTATCTCGGCGACTGCACCCTGGAGAACGGACCGTTGATGGTGATTCCGGGAAGCCACAGGGGACCGGTGTTCGATCACCACCACGAGGGTCTCTTCGTGGGGAGCTGCAGCGCCGGCGAGCTCGGTGCGCTTTGCGAAGACGCGGTGCCTCTCACCGGAGGGGCGGGCTCGATCACGATTCACCACGTGCGGACGCTGCACGGTTCCCTGGAGAACCGGTCGGACCGGGACCGCCGCCTGCTTCTCATGTGCTACATGGCGATTGATGCCTGGCCCCTTGCCAGTGCCGGATCATTCGATCTCGCCGAGTTCGACAGCCGCATCTTGAGGGGCGAGCCGACCCTTCAGCCCCGCCAGGAGGCTCTTCCCGTGCGTGCACCGATTCCCAGAATCCCCGACTCCGACTCGATTTTCGAGGATCAGGAGAGGGTTGCCGGGCGGTCATTCGCGACGTGACGCGCCGGGCGACCCTGCCCGACACCTTTTTAATGTTCATGAATGACCGTGGTGACGGCTTCCTGATTCACGTCGGCCAGCGGGTCCTCAGACGAGCGCGACCGCGGGACGGTCAACCAGCGGGCGTCGAAGTGCGCGAGACCTCGATGGCGGGTGGCGATGTCAGGGTCTGGAAGATGACGCAGTAGCGTTCGGTGAGCTTCATCAGACTGTTGAGGGTGTCGTCATCGGCATCCGTATCGAGGGTGAAACCAAGGCGAATGGACCTGAATCCCACAGGCGTGTCGCGGTCGATCCCGAGTGTGCCGCGGAAATCGAGATCGCCTTCGGCGGTGATCACGCCGTCTTTCAGGGCGATGCCCAGTGCGCTGGCCACGGCATTCAGCGTGACGCCGGCACAGGCCACCAGCGCCTCGAGGAGCATGTCGCCGGAGCAGGCGGCAAGGCCGTCTCCTCCCGTGGCCGGATGCAGACCGGCCCTGATCATGGCCTTCGAGGTTTCCACGCTGCAGGTGACATCTTCGAGCCCGATGCTTCCCGTGGCCCGAAGGGTGACAACCGCGGCACCAGGTTCGTCGCGGTAGCGCTCCTTGAGGGGCGCCTGCATGGTGCGCAGGGTCTCGCCGTCGATCATCGTCTTTCTCCTCCGGTCTGCCGCATGTTCCATCCATCCGGACCGATCAACCTGCGGGCCAAAATGTCGGCGTTCCTGCACTCCTTGGGCGGGCAGGGGCATCAGGAGCCGCGCAGCCGATTCACATGGTAGGGACTCTCGAGGCTCGCCGCCATCTTCCCGCATTGTGGATCCTGCCCGGAAACCGCCTCATCCGGAACGGGGCCGGGATCGGAATTCGATGCTGGACAAGGGGCGCAGGACTGCATCACATTGGCGCAGTATCTGACAATGACACAGGGGAGTGAGACATGCCCAATGATCGGTTGAAACTGTCCCGGCGCCGTTTCATGGAAACAACGGCCGCGGGCGTGGCAGGAAGCACGCTGGCGATGACCGGTGCTTCCGTAGGGGCCCAGGAAGCGGGCGATACCCTGAGGACGAGGAACTACTCGGACATCCAGGTCCTTGACCCCGGCTACATCCTGTCGGCTCCGGAATCCGACGTGAACGCCTGCCTGCTTCACGGCCTCGTCACGGTGACCGCGGGTGACCAGTGGGGCTGGGAAAACGAGGCTGCGGCCGAGATCGACCAGGTGGATGACACCCACATCAACTTTGCCCTGCGCGACGACATTGGCTGGACCAACGGTTTTGGCGCCATGACGGCAGAAGACGTCAAGTATTCCTACGAGAGGATCGCGGATCCCGAGATGTCGTCACCCTATGCCGAGGACTGGAGCGCCCTTGACCGCGTCGATGTCCACGACGAGCGCAGCGGGACGATCGTGCTCAAGGAGCCCTACGCGCCCCTGTGGACGACGACGATGCCTGCCGGGCGCGGCATGATCGTCTGCAAGGCGGCAGTCGAGTCCCTTGACGGCAAGCGCTACGAAGCGGAACCGCCGGCGGTGTCGGGCGCCTACGAGATCACGGACTGGCAACCGTCCCAGAAGCTCACCCTGTCGGCGCGGCAGGGTTACACCGGGCCCCATGCCAATCCGGACTTCACCACCATCGAGATTTACCCGATCATCGACGAGCAGGCGGCCGAAGTCGGTTTCCTCGCCGGGGACCTCGACGTCACCCGCGTGCCGATCACCTCGGTGCCGACGCTCATGGAGAGCCTGCCCGAGGATGCCACGCTGGTGCAGCATCCTTCGCTGAAATACGTCTGGATGGGGATCAACCGCGACAACGAGGCGATGGGCGACATCAGGATACGGCGTGCGATCCAGCATGCGGTGAATGTCAACCAGATCCTCGAAGCGGCGTATTTCGGGCTGGCGGCGCCCGCTAACGGCATCATCCCGCCAGGCCTTGTCGGCCACCGCCCCGAACCGCTCGTTCCCTACGAAGGCAATCCGGAGTATGCCCGCCAGCAGCTCGAGGAAGCGGGCTTTGGATCCGGGTTCTCGTGCCGGATCGACACCCTCAACAAGGCGGCCTACACGGCGGCTTGCCAGGTGATCCAGGCCAACCTTGCCGACATCGGCATCGATGCCGAGATCAACGTCCACGACCCCGGCGTCTGGTGGACCATGGGGGACGAGAGTTCCGGGGAGGACTGGAAGTCACTCCAGATTCTCTATTCCCGTTTCTCCTCCCAGCCCGATCCGGGGTGGTACACCATGTGGTTCACGCCTCAGCAGGTCGGTGTGTGGAACTGGGAGCGGTTCAACAACCCGGATTTCGGAGCCCTTCATGCCGAGGCACTCGTCACCATGGATCCTTCCGTGCGTGACGGCATGTACCGGTCCATGCAGGACATGATGGAAGAATCCGGCTGCTACCGGTTCATCACTCATGAATTCGAGCCGACCATCTACCGCAACACCATCGTTCCGGCGCTCACGCCCGACGGGCGCATGCTCTGGAAGCGTTTCATGAAGGCTTGATGTTCCTGGCCCGCCTGCCTTTCCGGTCGGAATGGCAGGCGGGCCTCGTTTCCGGCGATGCACGGATCATCGTGAGGCCCCGGAACGTTGCCTCTGCCCGCCGATGCAGGAAATGAAGATGCTGTAGTTGCTCTCTACCGGGGTTGGTTGACCCGCGTGAGAAGGGTGGGACAAGGAGTGCACACACCTGCGGTTTCGGTCAGTGTCTGAAGCCGCAACACGATCAGACGCCTCCAATGCCTCGATCAAGAGCGAGGTGCTGGACCACCTGCGCTGGAAGGCCAACCGTGTATGCCTGCGTCGAGACGACGGGAGTCCGATTGTCAGCTACGTCATTTAAGAAAATGGGAGAGATGCGGATGTCTCGACAGGTCCATCGGCTTTCGTCCCGCAGCACCCGTTACAGCGAAGCCGAGTGGCAGGCCAGCGTCGAACTGGCGGCCTGCTTTCGCCTGCTCAACCACTTCGGCTGGGACCAACTGGTCTGGAACCATTCGACGGTTCGCGTGCCGGGCAGCGAGAATCACTTCCTGATCAACCAGCTCGGCATGCATTACACGGAGATCTGTGCCTCCAACCTGGTCAAGGTCGATATCGACGGCAACATCGTCGAGGGACCCGACAATATCCCGCCTGCAGGTTTCACCATCCACAGCGCCGTCCATCGCGCCCGCTCCGACGCGCATGCCTCGGTGCACTGCCACGCCATGGAGGCGGTCCAGGTGGCCTGCCTCAAGGATGGCCTGGAGATGATCGCCAGCGAAAGCACCATGCTCTACGACGACATCGCCTACCACGGCTATGAAGGTGTCTCGCTCGATCTCGGCGAGCGCGAACGCATCGCCAGGAACCTCGGCGACAAGAACGTCCTGATGCTGCGGAATCACGGCCCGGTGACCCTGGGCAAGACCATCGGCGCCGCCTTCGTGCGTATGTACTGGCTGATCCTGGCCTGCAGGATCCAGATGGGCGTGATGGCGACGGGGGAGCGCTACACGGTCATTCCCAGGGAAGTCTGCGATGTCTTCGCCAGCCAGACCGAGCATTTCGAGCCGGGCCTGCAGGAGTGGGATGCCCTGATGCGACTGATGCAACGCAAGGACCCCTCCTTCATGGAATGACCCCTTTCCGGAGAACGCAGGAACCCTGACCAGCGCCCAGAAACCGTTCTGCCGGGAGAAATGGTATCACGTGATACCAGACGTCCTTGACGCCGCCGAACTGGCCGAGCGCCGGCGAGTGACCGACACTCTCGTCGCCTGCGGGAGCAGGCTGACGGACTTGGACCCGGTCTTCAACGCCACCGCAGGCGCTGATCAGAGCGCCGCGGTGTCGTTGATCCAGGGGGGCCAGGCGGCGCCTGTGAGGAGGCCCCCGGCCGGGTCCCTTGCGACGGCGGCGACGCGGGCGAAGGCGTTGAGGCCGGGTGCGTCGCGCTGGAGGCGGATGTCGTGTCCCATGGCGGCGAGTTCGTCGATGATGGCGGCGGGGAGGCGCTCGTCGACGAAGGTCTCGCGGCTCTGGCAGTGCACCCTGGGCGCCTCGATGGCGCGCTTGAGATCCATGCCGTGAACGGCCCAGTTGACAAAGGTGTGCATGACACCGGTGAGGATCCGGTAGCCGCCGGAACCGGCTGCCGCGAAGACGGGCTCGCCCTCATTCATGGCCACGAGAACGGGGGCGGCGAAAATCGGCATCTTGCCGGGCTTGATGGAGTTTGGCCGTCCTGGCCGGGGATCGAAGTTCTGCATGCCGTTGTTGAGAACCACGCCGGTGCCCGGACAGTAGACGAGGGAGCCATGGGCATCGGAAAGGCTGATGCACAGGGCCGCCATGTTCCCCTCCCTGTCGGTGACGGCGACCTGCGTCGTTCCTCCGAGCTTGGGCGCCCAGGGAGTCGTTTCCAGGGATTGCGGCAGCGCCCCGTGGCCGAAGGCCGCAAGATCGTCGGCCAAGGCCGGTTGCGGCGGTCGCGGCATGGCACTCTGCGGATCGATCACTCCCGCGCGCCGCCTTGCGAATTCGACCGACGAGAGGGCGGCGACGGGAGCATCCTCGAAATCCGGGTCGCCGTACCAGCGGATGGTGTCGGTGAAGGCGGTGAGCATGCACTCGGCCATCAGGTGGTGTGACGTGGCGCCTTCGGCCGAACGGAGGTCGAACGTCCCGAGGAGATTCAGGAATTCGGCGGAGGTCGGGCAGAAGCAGGTGATGCAGTCCAGCCCGTGAAAATCCAGCGGCGTTTCCTCGAGCACCTTCGGCCGGTAGGACGCGAGGTCCTCGGCGGTGAGGATACCGCCGCCCTCCCTCATTTCCTGCTCGATGAGATCCGCTGTCCGACCCTCGTAGAAACCGGAAGGACCCTCGTGGGCGATGAGACGCAGCGTGTGCGCGAGTTCGGAAAGGTCGAGGACGGTGGCGCCGCCGAACTGGCCGTTGATCCGGGGAAGCTCGCCGCCGGGGCAGAAGTGGCGGTGCATCGGCCGATGGCGGCGAATGAGCGGGTGGACCTCGCAGACGTGGAGCAACTGGTTCCAGGTCATGGTGAGACCCCGTTCGGCCAGCCGGATCGACGGCTCCAGGACACGGGCCCAGTCGAGGCGCCCCCGGCGCTGGTGGACTTCCCACATGGCGGCAACGGCGCCCGGAACGCCTGCTGCGAGATGCCCTTTCTCGCCCTTCAGATCCTTGGTCCATGGCGTTTCGTAGTACTTGAGCCCCCGCGATTCGTCGATTTCGAACATGTCCTCGCGGGCAGCGGCAGGTGCTCTCAAGTAGCCATCGACGGAGACCAGGCGGCCTGCCCGGGCGTCGAAGCCGGCAAGGCGGGCATAGCCACCGAGTCCGCATTGGGCCGGTTCGACGACGAAACTCGCGAAGGCCGCACCGGTGATGGCATCGAAGGCGTTGCCTCCTGCCTCCAGGAGTGCCAGGGCGGTTGCGACCGCATCACGGTGTCCGGCCGAGACCACGCCGTCCCTTCCACGCGCCTCGCTGCGTCCGGTGTGCATGCTTCCTTCGATCATGACGGCACCTTGTTGGGATCCCTGATCCGGATGCTGATGGTCATGGCAACAGGAAGTCAACCTGTTGGTCTTTTTTGCTCTTGGGTACAGACTTCCTGGAGGGTTCAGGGGAGTCGGTCATGTCGATGATGGTGCTGCTGGCGATCGTGACGCTGGCTTACGTGGGCTACAACCTGCTCATCAAGGTTTCGGGTGATCACATACCGCCCGAAGCCACCACGACGGTGCTTGCCGCCCTCTGCCTGCAGACCGGCGCATTGCTCACCTCCGTGGCCTTCATCACGGTTCTCGGCATCCAGGGCGGACACAATTTCCGTCTCTCCCTGCCGAGCTATCTCTGGGCCCTGGCGGGAGGGCTGTGCATCGGCATAGCCGAGATCTGCTACCTCACCATCTTCGGCGGCTCGGACCCCTTGCCGGCGAGCGTGGTGATCCCGACCGTGGTGACCGGCACGATCGTCATCACGCTCATCGTGTCGGTTTTCGTTTTCCAGGAACGGCTCGGTTTCCTGCAGGTCGCCGGGGCCGCCATGATCGCTGTCGGGATCATCTGCATGTTTGCCGGGCGTATCGATCAGGCCTGAGTGTCCCCAGCAGACCGTGATTCATGCGGGGTCCTGTGATTGAATGGTAAGGCACGATCATGAATCCGTGCCATGCAAGGCCTTCGGGAGGATCGCACGATGACACAGTCAAGTCTGGTGGCCCGGAGTGGCCCCTTCAAGGGACTGCACTCGGGCATGGGTATAGCGGCGAAGGTGATGGTGGTCGTCTTCGTTGTCTTCACGGCCATCAATGTCGACTTCGCCAACGGCGTCTACCAGGCGGTGCGTGGCTGGATCGAATACGCGCTTAACTGGTACTACATCATGGCCCTGGTGATCATGCTGTTCGTCTGCTTCTACCTGATGTTCAGCCGCTTCGGCACTGTCAGGCTGGGCGACGACGACTCCCGGCCTGAATTCTCCAATTTCTCGTGGCTGGCCATGCTGTTCTCGGCGGGTGTCGGCATCGGATTGCTGTTCTTCGGCATCGCCGAGCCGATGTTCTATTTCGACAACACCGAGCCTTGGGGCTATCCCAACAATCCCTTTGCCGAACAGGCGGGCCTGGCCGCCATGAACGAGCAGCGGGCCGCCGCCGCCATGCGGGTCACCTATTTCCACTGGGGCTTCCATGGCTGGGCAGGATACGTGATCGTCGGCCTGTGCCTCGCCTACTTCGGCTTTCGCAAGAAACTGCCGCTGACGCTGCGCTCGGCGCTCTACCCGGTGATCGGCGACCGCATCTATGGGCCCATCGGACATGCAGTCGACCTGCTTGCGGTGTTCGGCACCGTCTTCGGCGTCGCCACGTCACTGGGTCTTGGCGTGAGCCAGATGGCCGCCGGCCTCAACCACCTGTTCGGGGTCGATCCGGGGATCGTCACGCAGATCATTCTCATCGTCGCCATCTCGATCGTCGCCACGCTTTCGGCGGTTTCCGGGGTCGGCAAGGGCATCCGCATCATTTCGGAATGGAACATCTGGCTCAGCATCGTTCTGCTCGCCTTCTTCCTCTTTGGCGGACCCACCAAGTGGCTGCTGGGATTCTTCGTCAGCACCACCGGTGACTACCTGTGGAACGTCATTCCCATGGGCTTCCAGACCTTCAACGACGAAGCCAATGCGGCCTGGCAGAGTGGCTGGACGATCTTCTACTGGGGCTGGTTGATCTCCTGGGCGCCGTTTGTCGGCATGTTCATCGCCCGCATCAGCCGTGGCCGCACGATCCGGGAGTTCATGGTCGGCGTGATGTTCGTTCCGACAACTCTCGCCTTCTTCTGGCTGTGCATCTTCGGTGGGACGGCGATGCACATGGAACTCAACGCTGCAGGTGGTGTCGGCACCGCCGGAATTGCTGACCTGGTGCGGGGTTGGGATCTGCCTTCGGCGCTTTACGGCACCATCGAACTGGTGACCACGGCCAACTGGCTCAACTGGATCATGGCAGCACTGGCGACGTTCCTTCTGGCGACGTGGTTCATCACATCGTCGGATTCGGGAACACTTGTGATCACCACCATGCTGAGCATGGGTTCTGACAATCCGCCACAGCGATTCCGAATCGTCTGGGGCCTGGGCGAAGGTTTCGTGGCCGCCGTGCTGCTGCTCGCCGGTGGCCTGACGGCACTGCAGACGGCATCGATCGCCGCGGCTCTGCCGGTCAGCGTGATCATGCTGCTGATGGCCTTCGGCGTGGTGAAGTCATTGCACACCGATCCGGGGGCGGTTGCGTCACCAGATGAAACCCATGCGCCTGACGGCACCCGCATGGCACAGGAACTGCACGCCTGAGCCTTGACTGGTTGTGGTGGAGCGGTCACCCTGGCCGCTCCACCATCGCTCTTCAGGATTTGCGGGGACGTTCCACCACGTCTCCGCCCGCTTCCTTCCAGGCGGCAAATCCGCCGGTGAGCTGGGCAACGGGCCCGAATCCCATGTCCTGCAGGGTCTTCGTCGCCAGTGCGGAGCGGGCGGCGGCGGCGCAGTAGAGGATGAACTTCCTGCCGCTGGCGAAGACCTCCCGGTGGTAGGGACTCTCCGGGTCGACCCAGAACTCCAGCATGCCGCGCGGTGCGTGACAGGCCCCCGGGATCATGCCTTCGCGGTCGAGTTCCCGGACGTCGCGGATATCGACAAACTGGACGGAAGGATCGTGGACGAGTGCAAGGGCCTCCTCGACGGGAACGCTCTCGATGCCGGCGGTGGCCTCCTCGACCATCCGTCTCGCCGTGGTCTTCAGTTCCATCGGTCTAGTGGAGAACCGGCATGACGAACTCGGCGCCCTTTCGCAGGCCCGAAGGCCAGCGTTCCGTCACCGTCTTGAGCCGGGTGTAGAACCGGACCCCCTCCGGTCCGTGCATGTGGTGATCACCGAACAGCGAGCGCTTCCAGCCACCGAAACTGTGGTAGGCAACGGGGACCGGTATGGGAACGTTGACGCCGACCATGCCGATTCGCGAACGCTGGACGAAGTCTCGTGCCGCATCGCCGTCGCGAGTGAAGATCGCCGTTCCGTTGCCGAACTCGTGGTCATTGACGAGACGCAGTGCGTCCTCGTAGCCCTCCGAGCGCACGACGCACAGGACCGGACCGAAGATCTCCTCCTTGTAGATGCGCATGCCGGATGTCACGTGATCGAAGATCGATCCGCCGATGAAGTTGCCTCCTTCGTATCCCTGCAGGCTGAACCCGCGTCCATCGAGGACGAGATCGGCGCCCTCTTCGACACCGCAGTCGATGTAGCCGCTGACCCGGTCATGGTGTGCCCGGGTCACGAGGGGACCCATGTCCGCCTCGCTGTCGGTATAGGGGCCGATCTTGAGGGACTCGACCCGCGGTTTCAGGCGTTCGATCAGGGCATCGCCGACCCTGTCGCCCACGGCAACGGCGACCGAGACCGCCATGCAGCGCTCTCCGGCCGAGCCGAAGGCGGCGCCCATCAGGGCATCGGTCGCCTGCTCGAGATCGGCGTCCGGCATCACCACCATGTGGTTCTTGGCGCCGCCGAGCGCCTGGACGCGCTTGCCGCACGCCGTGCCGGTGCGATAGACGTGCTCGGCGATGGGCGTCGAACCGACGAAGCTGACGGCCTGGACCGTCGGCGAGGCGAGCAGCGCCTCCACCGCCTCCCGGTCTCCGTTGACGACATTGAGGACGCCTTCGGGGGCGCCCGCCTCCTCGAGGAGCTCGACAAGGCGCAGGGCGCAGGAGGGGACCTTTTCCGAGGGCTTGAGGACGAAGGTGTTGCCGCAGGCGATGGCCATCGGAAACATCCACATCGGCACCATGGCAGGGAAGTTGAAGGGCGTGATGCCGGCAACGACGCCGAGCGGCGCACGCATGGACCAGCTGTCGACACCGGTACCGACGCTTCCGGAGTATTCGCCCTTGAGCAATTGGGCGATGCCGCAGGCGTACTCCACCACTTCCAGGCCGCGGGTCACAGAACCCTTCGCATCCGCCAGGGTCTTGCCGTGTTCGCGCGATACCAGTTCCGCGAGTTCGTCCATGTGGTCCTCGACGAGTGTCTTGAACCGGAACATCACGCGGGCTCGATTCTGCGGCGTCACCGCTTCCCAGCCGGGTTGGGCGGAGGACGCCGCAGCGATGGCCTCATCGACCTCGCTGGTCGAGGCAAAGGGCACCTGGTGAATCACCTCACCGGTTGCCGGGTTGGTCACGTCACCACAACGGCCCGAACTTCCGGCGACCCTGTGGCCGCCGAAATAGTGATGAAGCATGCCAGGCATCAGGAACCTCTTGTCGGATTGCACGGCCACGAAACAAACAGCACGATCGGCCAAACGCAAGGAGAATCTCTTTCCTGACGCCGCCGCCGCGTACCCTGGAAACCCGGGACAAGGTGTCGCGCTCCTTATCAGTGGCGACAGGGAGCGCGGCTCCGGAAACTGTCCGGTCAGTCCCCAGAGCCTTCGCGGCCGGTGACTCAGCCGCAGCACGCCTCGCGCGCCGCGGACGTGATCGTGCGACCGTCCTCTCTTGCCGAGGCGGCGATGGCGCCGTCATCGATCCGGTCCGTGCCGTAGACCGTGGCGCCGGCACGGGTGTGGAAGGTCTCCCAGGGAACGCCGGCAGGATCGACGGACCACGACTTCTTGGACTGGGCATAGCAGCATACGCCGTCGGAGATCTCGCTTGTCGCCTGGCCGGCGGCCTCGAGCCTTTCGGTCACCTCGACGAGTTCGTCTTCGCTGTCGACATCGATTCCCATGTGATCGAGACCGATCGCGCGACCCCTGGATGTCATGGAAAAGTTGATCGAGGGCTCATCGAGACGGAACCTGGCGTAGTCCTCCTTGAGGACGTCGGGTTCGGCACCGAAGAGCGCCGCGTAGTAGCGCACGGCTTCCTCGAGGTTGTCGACATTGACACTGACATGTACGCGCTTCATGGCTCAGAACTCCTTGGCGATGATTGTGGTATCCGGCGGCGCATCGAAACCCAGGCAGCAGTCCTCGACGAGGAAGTCCGTGAGGTCCTTCATGACGTCAAGGTCAGCCGCGTACATCATATGGCGTCCATGACGCCGTGACACGACGAGGCCGCAACGGGCGAGGCAGGAAAGATGGAACGACAGGACCGGCGGCGCGATGCCGAGATGGCGAGCAATGACTCCGGCCGGTGTTTCCTCGGGCCCCGCTCTCACGAGAAACCTCCAGGCCGCCAGTCTGGTGTCCTGGGCAAGGGCATGCAGGAGGTCGATGGCACGAGACGTTTCCATAGTTCTATAAATATAAAATCGTTCTCGTCCTTGTCAAGACATGGACATCCCGCTGCCCCGGCTTGTTCGACACTGGCGGATGCCTGAGACTGCGGGGTCACATGAAACGGCTCGGCATCATCGGCGGCACCGGATTTCTCGAGTTCGAAGGGCTGGAGGTCCAGGCACGCCGTGAAGAGGAAACACGCTGGGGCATGCCTTCCGGACCGGTCCTCGAAGGTGTGCTCGAGGGAACCGGTGTCGCCTTCCTGCACCGCCATGGCACGCCCTCGCGCATTCCGCCTCATCGCATCAATTACCGGGCCAACATCTGCGCGCTCGCTGCCGCCGGATGTGATCGCATCGTCGCGGTGGCCGCTGTCGGAGGGATTCGTGGCGACCTCGTGCCCGGATCGCTCGTCATTCCGGACCAGATCGTCGACTACACGTGGGGACGCGAGCACACCTTTTTCGAGGACGACCTCGATGCGCCGGTTCACGTCGACTTTACCGCCCCCTACGACAGCGCACTCAGTTCGGCGCTACAGAGCTCCGCCTTGACCGCCGGCACCGCGGTCACCGCCGGGGGTACCTACGCGTGCACTCAGGGTCCGAGGCTCGAGAGCGCAGCCGAAGTCGACCGCCTGGAACGCGATGGCTGCGACATCGTCGGGATGACCGGAATGCCGGAAGCGGTGCTCGCGCGCGAGGCCGGCATCGCCTATGCCCATCTTGCGATCGTGGTGAACGCCGCAGCGGGTCGCGCGCCGGGCCCGATCCGGGTCGATGCCATGGCCGGTGTCATGGCGACGTCGACAGGGAAGGTGCGGCAGATCATCCGCGGCGTCGTCGCTTCGCAACCCTGACGGCTTATCAGTGCTCCTTGCCGAACGGCGATCTCTCCGCAGGTTCCGGCGTTCTGGTGACGGGTTCGGGGTCAGCCTTCAGCGCCAACCACAATTCTACGCGACCACCGCGAAGTCTGCTCTTTGGCATGGCCCAGGAAATTCGGATCAACCCATGAGTCCGGCGAGGCTTCGTCACAATCTGGCGAGAGTGGTCGTTTGCTGTGGCGGAGGATCCCGCCCCTCATGCTACTCCGCGCGACGATGATTCAGCGCGTTTTGCGCCGCTGAACGTGTTGCCGCAAGGCGCGATTGATTTCGGTCTGGTATCCCCGACCGCCTGGCGCACGCCTCTTGAACCAGGCCAGCACATCGGAATCCAGGCGCAATGTAATCTGCTTCTTGACCGGGCGGTAGAAGAGGCCGCGCTGAGCATCCGGCCAATTCACCGCCTCGGGAATGTCACTCGTATCGATCCGATCGTCGGGGAGAGTTCCGAGTGCGGCCAGTTCCGCTTCCTGCTCATCGGTCAGTGCCTTGGAAGTCGCCTTGTTCATAGAGCCTCCTTTCGTGCGGTGTGGCCTTTCGGGCGCTGATGATTCGTCCTGTCTCCTCGCCAGTCACATGGTCCACACGAGGCCACGTGTGAGCCACGATCACAATGACGTTCCCCATCGTGCCGACTGTTTGCCATCGCTCTTCGTCCGGATGCATTTCTTGTCTTGAGGCCGCCAGGGGATCGTCGAACACGAGCTGAGCTGTCTCGAAACCCAGACCGTGCTTTCGCCTGTTGGTGCGACTCTTGTTGTCATCCCACGTCCAGCGCAAGAATGCTGACCTATTGTAGTTATTCTATTGTAGTTACATGCCCGGTGTCGTCAAGCGGCAAGGAGGAGGATGTTGCCGATATCGAAGTCAGAACGCGAACAGTCGCGATCATGCGGGAGACCGTAGTGGAGACGGCCAGAGCGAAGCAGAAGAGGAAATCGAGAAGTAGCACCGACTGGAGTTTCCTGCTCGCTCGGCGAGTCGCTCTTGATGTTGGCAAACCGGCTCTTTCGCAATCCCTACCCTCCGCAATGTGGCTCTGTGTTTAGCGGCACTGTGACCTCGCGCATAACCCGCGAATCTCAAGACCAGGGCAGGACAATCCCTGAGACTAGCGATGTGACTGTGCCGCGCGCTTCTTGGCCTCGGCGATGGCGCGGGCCGGATTGAGACCCTTGGGGCAGGCATTCGTGCAGTTGACGATGGTGCGGCAGCGGAAGAGTTCGTCGGCGCCGTCGAGTTCGGCGATCCGTTCGTCGCCTGCCTCGTCGCGGCTGTCGGCAACCCACCGGTAGGCCTGCAGGAGAACGGCGGGACCCGGAAATGTCTCGCTGTTCCACCAGTAGCTCGGACAGGCCGTCTGGCAGCAGAAACACAGGATGCACTCGTAGAGGCCGTCGAGTTTCTCGCGCTCGTCCGGCGACTGCAGGCGTTCCCTTGCCTCCGGCGCGGCGCTCTGCGAGCGCAGCCATGGCTTCACCGAAGCGAGCTGCCCGTAGACATGCGAGATGTCGGTGACGAGATCCCGGATGACCCGCATGTGGGGCAGGGGGTAGACCCGGACGTCCCCTGAGATGTCGTCGAGGGGCTTGGTGCAGGCGAGCGTGTTGACGCCATCGATATTCATGGCGCAGGAACCGCACACCCCCTCGCGGCACGAACGGCGGAAGACGAGCGTCGAATCCATGTCGTCCTTGATCGTGATGAGGGCGTCGAGGACCATTTCGCCACAGGTGTCGCGGTCGACCTCGAAGGTGTCGAGGCGCGGGCCGGCGCCGCTGTCGGGATCATGGCGGTAGATCTTGAAGCGGGTGCGCCGGGCGCTGCCCTGCGGTACGGGATGGGCCTTGCCGACCCTTACCCTCGAATTCCTGGGCAGTCTGAACTTAGCCATTGTGAATCGCTCCGGTGCGTGGCGGACGGGAACCCGGCATGGTCAGTACACCCTGGACTGGGGCGGAATCTTCTCCACCTCGTCGGTCAGCGTGTCGAGATGCACGGGCCGGTAATCGATCCTGTGGCGGCCGTCATCGTCGAGCCAGGCGACGGTATGCTTCATCCAGTTCTCGTCATCGCGTTCCGTGTAGTCCTCCCGGGCATGGGCGCCGCGACTCTCCTTGCGGTGTTCGGCGCAGACGATGGTGACCACGGCCTGTCGCAGCATGTTGTCGAGTTCCCATGTCTCCATGAGGTCGGTGTTCCACACCAGGGAACGGTCGCTGACATGGATGTCGGAGAACCCGGCATGGACCTCCGCCATCCGGCGACATCCCTCCTGGAGCGATGATTCGGTGCGGAACACCGCGGCGTCATTCTGCATGGTGCGCTGCATCATCTCGCGCAGCCGCGCCGTCGGCGTACCGCCGGAGGCATGGCGCAGCCGGTCGAAGCGTTCGAGCGTCGCGTCACCGGCGCCAGGAGGAAGGTCCTCGCGCGTCCCGCCCGGCGTGACAAGGCTGGCGGCGCGCAAGGCCGCGGCTCGGCCGAAGACGACGAGATCGAGCAGCGAATTGGATCCCAGGCGGTTGGCGCCGTGCACCGAGACGCAGGCCGCCTCCCCGGACGCCATGAGACCCGGCACGACGGCCTCCGGATCGCCGTCCCGTGGCACCACCACCTCGCCGTGGTGATTGGCCGGGATCCCTCCCATGTTGTAGTGGACCGTCGGCAGCACCGGAACCGGTTCGCGCGTCACGTCGACACCGGCAAAGATCCTGGCGCTCTCGGAGATTCCGGGAAGACGCGCGGCGATGACATCGGGATCGAGATGGTCAAGCTTGAGCAGGATGTGGTCCTTCTCCTTGCCGGCGCCGCGTCCCTCGCGAATCTCGAGAGTCATGGAACGCGACACGACGTCGCGGCTCGCCAGGTCCTTGGCCGAGGGGGCGTACCGCTCCATGAACCGTTCGCCTTCGCCGTTGACGAGGTAGCCGCCCTCTCCGCGCACGCCCTCCGTGATGAGGACGCCGGCGCCATAGACCCCGGTCGGGTGAAACTGGACAAACTCCATGTCCTGCAGCGGCAGTCCGGCGCGCAGCACCATGCCGTTGCCATCGCCCGTGCAGGTGTGGGCCGAGGTGCACGAGAGATAGCAGCGGCCGTATCCGCCGGTCGCGAGGATGGTCAGCGCCGCGGAGAACCGGTGAAGGGTGCCGTCTTCCAGGCACCAGGCCATCACGCCCCGGCAGGCGCCATCATCGTCCATGATGAGATCGAGGGCGAAGTACTCGATGAAGAACTGCGCCTCGTGGCGCAGGGACTGCTGGTAGAGCGTGTGCAGGATTGCATGGCCGGTGCGGTCGGCAGCGGCGCAGGTCCGCTGGGCGGTGCCCTTGCCGTACTCCGTGGTCATGCCACCGAAGGCGCGCTGGTAGATGGTGCCTTCGGCGGTGCGAGAGAACGGCACGCCGTAGTGTTCGAGTTCGATCACCGCGGCCGGAGCCTCCTTGCACATGTACTCGATGGCGTCCTGGTCACCGAGCCAGTCGGATCCCTTGACGGTGTCGTACATGTGGTAGCGCCAGTCGTCGTCACCCATGTTGCCCAGGGCGGCCGAGATCCCTCCCTGGGCGGCGACGGTGTGGCTCCTGGTCGGGAAGACCTTGGTGATGCAGGCGGTCGACAGGCCGGCCTCGACCAGACACAGGGTGGCGCGCAGGCCTGCACCGCCGGCGCCGACCACGATCACGTCGTATGCGTGATCGACAATTGGGTAGGCGTTCGTCATGCCTGGCCCAACATGAGCATGGCGAGGGAGACGACGGCGATGGCCGCCAGCACGACCGCGGCGGCGATGACGAGGACCCTGAGGGCGGAACCGCAGGATCCCTGTCCCACGTAGTCGTCGATGATGGTCTCGAGACCCAGTTTCATGTGCCAGAGACCGACCCCGAGAAACGCCACCAGGAAGACCGGAACAATGACGGTCTCCATGAGGCCCACGACGGTCTCGTGGTCGGCGGTCGCGAGAGTCGGCAACAGGCCGATGAAGACAAGGGTGAGGGGGATGAGGGCCAGCGCTGTCAGACGCTGGTGACGCCAGTGCAGCGCGCCTCGCTTCAGGTTCGCCATTTACCCCGCCACCATGGCGCCGAGCACCCAGGCAAGGGCGGTGAGGAGGACCGTACCGCCGACGACAGCCCATCCCGACACCCTCACCGGCGTCAGCTCGAGACCGCGTCCCGTATCCCACACCATGTGCCGGATGCCGTTCAACAGGTGGTAGACGAGGCAAAGGGACCAGATGAAGAGGAGGACCAGCCCCGGCCACGAGCCGGCAATCTCCCGCGCGGCCGCAAAGCTCTCCGGTCCTGCCGCCGCGGCCACCAGCCAGGCCACAAGACAGGCGATGCCGATCGAGAGCAGGGCGCCTGTCAGGCGATGGGCGATGGAGAGAACGGATGTGATCTGCGGGCGATAAACCTGGAGATGCGGCGACAGCGGCCGCGCGGCGCCGGCCTCGCCATCTGGTTGAGCAGTCGACATGGACCAGAGTCTATTGTCCCGGCGCGGTTTGGGTCAACGCCGGGGCATCATCACCCAGTAGTCGAGATCCAGCACCTTGTCGGGATGATCGCGGCCGTCGTCATCGCGATCGGGGAAGTCGTCACAGGCATGATTCTTCGCCGCCACGGTGCGCACACGCGCCAGACCAACGTCCCGCCGGCCTTCAATTTCCGCCTTCTCCAGCACCTCCGACCAGGCATAGATGGTGTCCCCGGCAAAGGTCGGCGCGGTGTGCCGTCCGCCGTTGAGGGCGGCCACGAGGCAGGCGTGGGAAAGGCCGTTGAAGGAGAGCGCCCGAGCGAGGCTGATGATGTGGCCGCCGTAGACGATACGCCTGCCGAAGCGGGTGGCGGAGGACCGGTGTTGATCGAAATGGACCCGCGCCGTGTTCTGATAAAGGCGCGTCGCCATCTGGTGCTCGCCTTCCTCGATGGTCATGCCGTCGACATGGTCGAACCGCTGACCGCGCTCGAGGGATTCCCAGTCCGCGCCATGGCCGGCCGCAACCCAGTCGTACCCTGAAAGATCGAGTCCTTGAGGGATCACGATCGAGGCGGGATCGACCGCTTCGGCAAGCGCCGGCACGTTGGCCTCCGGCGCCGGACTCGCCGGATCGCGTTTGTTCAGCATCACCCAGCGGACATAGTCGAGCACTGTCCTGCCGTCCTGGTTGCGTCCGGTCGAACGCACCCAGACGATGCCGGACCGGCCATTGGAGAGTTCCCGCCGGCCGATCACCTCGGAGACGGCATCGAGCGTGTCCCCTTCATGAACCGGCGCGGTGAACCGGCCCGAGGCGTAGCCGAGATTGGCGATCGCGTTGGCCGAGATGTCGGGGACCGTCTTGCCGAAGATCATGTTGAAGACCAGGACGTCATCCACCGGCGCCCTGGCGAAGCCGCAAGCGGCAGCAAAGGTATCGGCCGAGGCCATGGCGAACCGTGATCCCGTGAGAGCGACATGAAGCGCCCGGTCGCCGGCCGTGATGGTCCGTGGCGTGGCGTGACGGAAGACCCGTCCGACGTCGAAGTCCTCAAGGAAAAAGCCGCTGCGGGTATTCATGAACCGGCGGTCGCCTGTTCGATGGCGCTGGCAAGAGCGAGGGTGCGCCGTGCTTCCGCCACGTGGAGGTTCTCGATCAGCTTGCCATCGACCACCACCACGCCCTGACCCCTGGCCGAGGCCTCGGTGTGGGCATCGATGATGCGACGCGCCCAGTCCACCTCTTCGGCGGTCGGTCCGAACACCCGGTTGGCCGGCTCGATCTGGCGCGGATGGATGATGGTCTTGCCATCGAACCCCATGTCGCGGCCCTGGATGCAGGCGGCCTCGAATCCGCTGTCATCCCGGAGATCGAGGAACACGCCATCGAGGATCGAGACGCCAAAGGCCCGCGCCGCCAGCACGCATGTACCGAGACTCATCGACATGGCAATGCGATCGGGAGTGTGCCGCGCTCCCAGATCCTTGGTGAGATCCGAAGTCCCCATGACAAGCGCGCCGATCCTGGGACTGGCCGAGGCGATCCGTTCCGCATGGAGAATGCCGAGCGGCGTTTCCATCATGCACCACACCGCCATTGACTGCGGGGCTCCGGCGACATCCATCAGGGAAAGTGCCTCGCGGATGTACCCCGCCCCCTCGACCTTCGGCAACAGCAGCGCATGGGCGCCAGAGCCCGCCGCACGCATGATGTCGTCACGTCCCCACGGCGTCGTCAGCCCATTGACGCGGACGATGATCTCGCGTTCCGCGTAACCGCCCTCAGCCACAGCCGCGCAGACAAGGCCGCGCGCCTCGTCCTTTGCATCGGGAGCGACGGCGTCCTCGAGGTCGAAGATGAGCGCGTCGGCGGCAAGTGTCCTCGCCTTCTCGAGCGCCCGGGGATTGGATCCCGGCATGTAGAGAACGCTTCGCCGCGGACGAATCGTGTGCTGCACTGTTCCTCCTCCCAGAATGTGCAGCAAACACTACAGGTCCGCGACCGGATCGGACAACCGCGCCTCAATGCGGTCGCACACGCAGCCGGAGGCTTGTAGACTGCGCCACGGCAGGCGAAGGTCAGGGAATGGCGACGAACGACCGCGAGGCGGCCCTCAAATGTCTCTACGACGACGTCCATGGCGCCTCCATGTTTCCATTCTGGGCGACGACGACGGACGTCGATCACGACGAGGTGCGCCAGTTGATGGCGGTATCGAAGGCGGTCGCCCATGTCTGGGACTACGAAGACGTCATCGAGCCGCTGCTCAGGCGTTCCGCCGACCTCGTCTCGATGTCGGATTCGGAACGGCGTTCCCTCATCCTCGTCAATCCCGGCCTTGCTCCCCGCCGCGCCACGGTGACGACCATGTACACCGCCTACCGCCTCAATGATCCCCGAGAGGTCATGCCGCCTCACAGGCACTCTCCCAATGCCATCCGCTTCGGATTGACAGGTGCCATGAATTTCACCGGTGTCGAGGGGGAGGATATCGTCTTTGGCCCCGGCGACATGGTGCTGACGCCGCGGATGGCTGCGGAGGTACTGCGCCACGTCGCCGAGGGTCTGTGGCCCGAGGCCGCCTGGCGGTGGACAGATGAGGACCTCAGGAAGTCTCGCCTGAGGGAACTGGCGGACATCGTGGAAA
>JAJEHK010000260.1 GCA_022823765.1 Alphaproteobacteria bacterium
CGGTCGTCGCCCTATCCGAGCGACGTGGCCAAGATGGTGATGGCGCCGATCTTCCACGTAAACGGCGACGACCCCGAGGCGGTCGTCCACGTTGCCAAGCTGGCGGTCAAGTACCGCCAGGAATTCGGACGCGACATCGTCGTCGACATCTTCTGCTACCGCCGGCATGGCCACAACGAGGGAGACGAGCCCGCGTTCACGCAGCCGTTGATGTACGGACAGATCGCCAGGCAGGCGACCACACGCGAACTCTACGCCGAGAGGCTTGTGTCGGAAGGGGCCATCGTACCGGCCGAGTCCGAGGCGATCAGCCGCAACTACTACCAGGTTCTGGACGAGGCCCTGGAGGCCGCGGCGGGATTCCGCACCAACAAGGTCGACTGGCTTGAAGGAGTCTGGTCGGGAATCGAGGTCGCCGACAGGGACGGCGCACGACGCGGCAAGACGGCTGTGGCCGTGGACGAACTGCGCGACATCGGGCGGGCCATCTGCACGTTCCCCGAAACCCACAATGTTCACCGGAAACTCCGGCGCATCATCGACCAGCGCCGGGATATGATCGAATCGGGCCGCAACATCGACTGGGCCACGGCCGAGGCGCTGGCTTTCGGCACCCTGTGTTACGAGCGGGCCAACGTGCGGCTGTCGGGCCAGGATTGCGGCCGCGGCACCTTCAGCCAGCGCCATTCCGTCCTGGTGGACCAGGAAACCGAGGGGCGCTTCATCCCTCTCAATCATATCAGCGAGGATCAGGGCACCTTCGAGGTGATCGACAGCATGTTGTCGGAAGCGGCGATCCTCGGATTCGAGTACGGCTACAGTCTCGCAGACCCCAATACCCTGGTCCTGTGGGAGGCCCAGTTCGGCGACTTCTCGAATGGCGCCCAGGTGATCATCGACCAGTTTCTCTCGGCCGGAGAGAGCAAGTGGTTCCGCATGTCGGGGCTCGTCATGCTGTTGCCCCATGGCTACGAGGGCCAGGGCCCGGAACACAGTTCCGCACGGCCCGAGCGCTATCTCCAACTGGCCGCCGAAGACAACCTGCAGATCGCCAATTGCTCCACGCCGGCCTCCTACTTCCACGTCCTGCGCCGGCAGATGAAGCGCAAGTTCAGGAAGCCGATCGTCATCTTCACGCCGAAGTCCCTGTTGCGGCACCGGCGTTGCGTGTCGGACATCGAGGAGTTTTCCGGCGAGACGCAGTTTCACCGCATGCTCTGGGATCTCGATGACGCCGAACGGGGCCAGGACATCAACCGCCTCGTCCTGTGCACGGGCAAGGTCTACTACGACCTTCTCGAGAAGCGCGAAGAACTCGGTCTCGCCAACACCACGCTGGCGCGGGTCGAACAATTGTCGCCATTTCCGCTCGACCTGGTTCAGGAGGTTGTCGAGACCTACCCCAAGGCCGAGGTCGTCTGGTGTCAGGAGGAGCCGCGAAACATGGGTGCCTGGACCTATGTGCGTGACAAGGTTGACCAGGCGATCGAGGCAGGACAGCTGAAGATGCCCGCGCTCCGCTACGTCGGCCGGCCTGACGCTGCATCGCCGGCAACGGGTTACATCAGGGTTCACGAACGCGAGCAGGAGGCACTGGTGCGCAAGGCCCTCACAGGTTGACCGCCGCACGCTGCCCTTGAACTTAAGGAAGGCCACGCCATGCCAGTCGACATCACGGTCCCGCAACTGGGAGAATCGGTCGCAGAGGCGACTGTCGCCACCTGGCTCAGACAAAAGGGCGAAACGGTCAACAAGGACGAGCCATTGCTCGAGCTCGAGACCGACAAGGCCACCATGGAGGTCTACGCGCCCGTCTCCGGTGTCATCACCGATGTTCTCCACGCGGAGGGCGCCGATGTTGCCGTCGGCGCCGTGGTGGGACGCATTACCGAAGGTGCTGGCGAGGTTCGCACGGAGAAGGCGGCGGAAGCGAACCTGTCACCAGCCGTGCGCCGCGCGCTCGCCGAACACGGCATTGATGCCGCGGATGTAACGGGCACGGGCAAGGACGGACGGTTGACCAAGGCCGACGTTCTGGAGCACGTCAGGCGTGTCGCCGAGTCTCCGCCGGCGGTCGCCACCGTGCAGCCACCGCAGACCGTGCCGGACGCGCCGGCTGCGCCCCAGCAGGCGGCATCGGTCCCGCCCTCACTTCCCGACCCGGAGGGACGCGAGGAACGGGTGCGCATGAATCGCCTGAGAAAGAGGATTGCCGAGAGGCTGAAGGCCGCCCAGAACACGGCGGCGATGCTGACGACCTTCAACGAGGCGGACATGACGGCCGTCATGGAGGCCCGGCGAACCTACCGGGATCTCTTCGAACGAAAACACGGCGTCCGCCTTGGCTTCATGTCCTTCTTCGTGCACGCAGCGGTCCAGGCTCTCATGGAGATCCCCGCCGTCAACGGCGAGATCGCCGGAGACGAGATCGTCTACAAGCACTACTACCATGTCGGCGTTGCGGTAAGTGCGCCCCAGGGTCTCGTCGTGCCGGTGCTGCGCGATGCCGACCGCATGTCTCTGGCCGAAGTCGAGAAGGCCATCGCCGGCTTTGCCGCGAAGGCGCGCGACGGGAGTCTCGTTCCAGATGATCTCACCGGCGGCACGTTCACCATCTCGAACGGCGGCATCTTCGGTTCCCTTTTGTCGACCCCGATTCTCAATCCGCCGCAGTCGGCCATTCTCGGCATGCACAAGATCCAGGAGCGGCCCGTCGTCGTGGCCGGGGAGGTGGTTGCAAGACCCATGATGTACCTCGCACTCTCCTATGATCACCGCATCATTGACGGACGCGAAGCGGTGACCTTCCTTGTGCGTATCAAGGAGGCCATTGAGGACCCGCAGCGCCTGTTGCTGAAGATCTGAGCGGGTTGACAGGAGAGCGACCATGGCCGACCGGGACTTCGATGTTGTGGTGATTGGCGCCGGTCCGGGAGGCTATGTTTGCGCCATCCGCTGCGCCCAGCTCGGGCTCAGGACCGCCTGCGTCGACAAACGTGCGACTCTCGGCGGCACGTGCCTCAACATCGGCTGTATTCCCTCCAAGGCGCTTCTGCAGTCGTCCGAACTCTTTGAGCAGACAGCCCATCTCAAGAGCCACGGTATCCTGCCGGGTGACGTCAGTCTCGACCTTGGCGCCATGATGGCGCGCAAGGACAAGGTGGTGACGACACTCACCAAGGGCATCGCCGCGCTCTTCAGGAAGAACGGCATCACACATCTTTCGGGGACGGGCCGCATCGTCGATCCCCACGCAGTCGACGTTGACGGCAAGACCGTCTCAACGAACCACATCGTCATTGCCACGGGCTCGGACCATGCGACGCTTCCCGGTATCGAGATCGACGAGAAGCGAGTCGTGTCATCGACGGGAGCGCTTTCCCTTGCCGAGGTGCCCCGAAGCATGGTCGTCATCGGCGCCGGCTTCATCGGTCTGGAAATGGGGTCCGTGTGGCGGCGTCTTGGTACAAGGGTCACGGTGATCGAGTACCTCGACCGCATTGCTCCCGGCATGGATGGCGAGATCGCCGGGCAATTCCAGAAGCTGCTGCGGCGCCAGGGCCTGGTGTTCCGCCTTGCCAGTCAGGTGACCGCCGTCACGCCTGGCGAGGACGGCGTCGATGTCACCCTGGAACCGGCCGGGGGCGGGACGGCTGAGACCCTGACGACGGAGATCGTGCTGGTCAGTGTCGGCCGCAAGCCCTTCACCGAGGGTCTTGGTCTCGCCGAAGCCGGTGTCGCCACCGACGACAAGGGGCGTATCAAGGTGGATAGCCGGTTTGCCACCAGTCAGCCCGGAATCCATGCCATCGGAGACTGCGTTGCCGGAGCCATGCTTGCTCACAAGGCCGAGGACGAGGGAATTGCCGTCGCCGAGACCCTCGCCGGCGGTGCGGGGCACGTCAATCACGATGTCATCCCAGGCGTCGTCTACACCAACCCCGAGGCGGCGTCGGTCGGCAAGACCGAAGAGGAACTGCAGGCCGCCGGTGTGGACTACATTGCCGGGCGCTTTCCCATGATCGCCAATTCAAGGGCGCGCACCTACGACGAGACGGCGGGGATGGTGAAGGTTCTTGCCGACAGGTCGACCGACCGGGTACTCGGAGTGCACATTCTTGGCACCGCTGCCGGCGAACTGATCGCCGAGGCCGCAGTCGCAATGGAGTTCGGCGCCTCCTCGGAAGACCTCGCGCGCACCTGCCATGCCCATCCGACTTTCTCCGAGGCCGTGCGCGAAGCGGCACTCGCTGTCGACGGCCGCGCCATCCACGCCTGAATGGGCGATCAGGCCCGTGGGTGGGCCTTTTGGTAGACCTCGAGGAGACCGCCGGCGTCGATACGGGTGTAGCGTTGCGTTGTTGTCAGGCTGGCATGGCCGAGCAGTTCCTGAATGGTCCGGAGATCCACGCCGTTGCCGAGCAGATGGGTGGCGAAGCTGTGGCGCATGGCGTGGGGGGTTGCGGTTGCGGGAAGGCCGAGGCGTTTCCTCAGTTCTCGGAAGCGCTTCTGGGCCACGCCGGGATTGAGTCGGCCGCCGCGAGTGCCGATGAAGAGGGGGCTTGCTGGCGACGCTCCGTCGGGGCGATGGCGCAGGTAATCCAGCAGTGCCTCCCTGACCCGGGCCAGCAAGGGCACCATGCGCGTCTTGTTCCCCTTGCCGACGATTCGCAGGGTCTCGCCACCGGTGATGTCCCTGACGTCGAGAGCCAACGCTTCTCCCAATCTGAGCCCACTGCCGTAGAGCAGCATCATGAGGGCGAGGTCGCGTTTGCCTATCCAGACCTTCGTTGCGGAATCCTCGGCACAGGCGAGCACGTCTGTGGCCTCGTCCATGGTCAGGGGCCGCGGCACCTGCCGCTGAACTCTTGAAGCCCGTGCATTGTGGACCACCGGATTGGACACCAGTCCCTGGCGATCGAGGTACTGGAAGAAACTCTTCACGGCTGACAGGGCACGGGACGTCGACGTCCTGGCGAGGCCACGCACCGCCCTGGCGGCGAGCCATGATCGCAGGTCCCCTTGATCAAGGGATTTCAGTGTCGAAAGGCGCGTTTCCTCGCCTTGGTGGTCGGCCATGAAGGCGAGGAATTCCCTGAGATCGCGGTGGTAGGCAAGAACGGTGTTGCGGGCGAGGCGGCGCTCGGATGCCAGTTGCTCAAGCCATGCCGCTGCCAGTCCCGCCACCTCGCCGGTGGCAGCATATGGCGTGGCGGGATCCGGATGTGTGGCCTCCTGCACCGTTGCCATCCGGCTCCTCATGGATCAATTCTCGCTGAGGATGGTCTGGCCCGTCTTCTTCCAGTCCGCCAGGAAGGCATCGAGGCCCTTGGAGGTCAGCGGATGCTCCACCAGCCGGCGCAGGACGCCGGGTGGAAGGGTGGCGACGTCGGCGCCGGAAAGGGCTGCCTGACGCAGGTGAGCCGGCGAGCGGATCGATGCTGCGAGGATGCGCGTGTCGAGATCGGGATAGTTGTCGTAGACCTCGCGGATTTCGTCGATGAGCTCCATTCCGTCGTGACCGATGTCATCGAGACGGCCGACGAAGGGAGAGATGAAGGCGGCCCCCGCCTTGGCGGCAAGCAGGGCCTGGTTGACGGAAAAACACAAGGTGACATTGACAGCCGTGCCGCCATCGCTCAGCGCCTTGCACGTCTTGAGCCCATCCCAGGTCAGGGGAACCTTGACGGCGATGTTGGGGGCGAGGTCAGCCAGACCCTGGCCCTCGGCCAGCATCGTTTCGAAATCGGTGGCGGTGACCTCGGCGCTCACCGGTCCGCTGACTACCGCGCAGATCTCCTCGATGACGTCCCTGAAGTGG
>JAJEHK010000065.1 GCA_022823765.1 Alphaproteobacteria bacterium
TCTTGGCGATCTCGCCGGTCGCCACATCGAACTTGCCGACTCCGTGATACCGGTCGCTCGACCCTTCCGCCGGTGCATAGCCCTTTCCCTTTCGGGTGATGGCATGGATGAGAACCGGTCCCTCGCTTGTATCGTCGCGAACATTACGCAGCACGGGGATCAGGTGGTCCAGGTTGTGACCGTCTATGGGCCCGACATAGAAGAAGCCGAGTTCCTCGAACAGCGTGCCTCCGGTCAGCATCCCTCGCACATAGCTTTCCGCCCTGTGCGCTGTTTTCCTGACGGTATCGGGAAACCGATCCGAAACCTGCAGGCCGATTTCGCGCAAGGACCGGTAGGACTTCGACGAGATGAGCCGCGACAGGTAGGCCGACAGCGCGCCAACGGGCGGGGCGATCGACATGTCGTTGTCATTCAGGATGACGATCAGTTTGCTGGCGCTCGCACCGGCATTGTTGAGGCCCTCGAACGACATGCCCCCGGTCATGGCGCCATCGCCGATGACGGCGACCACCCTGTTGGACTTCTCCTGGAGGTCCCGCGCCACGGAGAACCCGAGAGCCGCCGATATCGACGTTGACGCGTGCGCTGCGCCGAACGGATCGTACTCGCTCTCCGAGCGCTTCGTGAATCCTGACAGGCCGCCTCCCTTGCGCAGGGTGCGGATCCGGTCCCGTCGTCCGGTCAGGATCTTGTGGGGGTACACCTGATGGCCGACATCCCAGATGATCCGGTCGCCTGGCGTGTCAAAGAGATAGTGGAGCGCCACGGTCAACTCGACCACCCCAAGACCTGCGCCAAGATGGCCTCCGGTGACCGACACCGCATCGATGGTCTCTGCCCGCAACTCGTCGGCGATCTGCCCGAGCGCATCGACCGGCAGTTTCCTGAGGTCGCCTGGAACCCTGATCGTGTCGAGAAGAGGAGTGTCAGCCACCATCCGATCTCCCGGAAATGAGGGAGATACTACAGGATCGGGTCACTGCACGCCACTTGCGGTGCCAGCCACGTCGCCGGTTTGCCGGATGGTGGTGGAGCATTGACCCCCAGTCCTCGACTACAGGGGGCCGGTAGTCCGATCCGGACCGGTCAGCCCAGTTGCTCGATCATGGTCTCCGCACTGGTCGAGGAAAAGCCGTCTTCGTCTACATTGACCTGCTTGACCACGCCATCCTCGACGAGGATCGAGAACCGCTTCCCGCGCATGCCGAAGGCAACTCCGGAGAGATCGAGTTCCAGCCCCAGCGCCCTCGAGTAGTCGGCATTGCCGTCGGTCAGCATGAGGACACTGTCTCCGACCCCCTGGTGCTCACCCCAGGCTCCCATGACAAAGGCGTCGTTGACCGCCATGCAGGCAATGGTGTCCACGCCCTTGCCCCTGATCGTGCCGGCATGGGTGACAAACCCTGGCAGGTGTTCGTTCGAACAGGTGGGGGTAAAGGCGCCGGGAACGGAGAAGAGGACCACCCTCTTCCCGGCAAAGAGCTCGTCGGTCGAGACCGGTGCCGGACCGCCCGCCGTCATGGTGTGAAGTGTTCCCGATGGCATGTTGTCGCCGACACTGATCGTCATGGTCTCTTTCCTTTCGCCCGGGTTGGGTGATCTGTGCCGTGGTATATGGACCGACCGGCATCCTTCCTCAACCCCCTCCTGGTCCGTTGATGCAAAAGTCCGCGGCAACGGCTATGATGAACCCCGGCCGTGGACATGGATTCATGAACGAACCAATGGACGACGACAGCCAGCTCGAAGGGCGCTGCCTGATTGCCATGCCGACGATCGGTGATCCGCGATTTGAACGGACCGTGATCTACATGTGCTCCCACAGCGACAAGGGTGCGATGGGGCTGGTCGTCAACAAGTCACTGGAGAGCATCACGGTCGACGATGTCGTCGAACGCCTCGGTCTCGATCCAGGTGACAGCGGCGATGGAATCCGCGTGCACTTCGGCGGTCCCGTGGAGACAGGACGGGGTTTTGTGCTGCATTCCGACGACTACGTGCGTGACGGAACGTTGCAGATTTCAGGGGGCATTGCTCTCACCGCCACTGTCGATGTCCTCAAGGCGATGATCCGGGGGGACGGCCCCCGCAACAGCCTGCTCGCTCTCGGCTACGCCGGGTGGGCGCCAGGCCAACTCGATGCCGAAATCCAGAACAATGGCTGGCTGGTCTGTGACGCTGACCCCGAACTCCTCTTCGACAGCGACCTCGATGGCAAGTGGACGGGGGCGCTGACGAAACTCGGCATCGACCCGGCCATGCTGGCCACCGACGTGGGCGGCTCAGGCAAGCCGAACTGACCTCATCCTCTCGAGGTCATCCTCACCATCGGACAATAGCAATTGATCGTGGCCAATCCTCCTGGTCCCTGCCGGGTGTGCATCAGTTGCCCGCACGAGAGACCATCGCCACTCCAACCACTGCCACCATCATGCCGACGACCGCCAGCGCAGCGAGGGACTCGTCAAAGATGAGCCAGCCCATCACTGCGGTGGTGGGCGGACTGAGATAGATCAGGCTGGTACCCCTGGTAGCAGCACCACGGGTCACGAGAGAGTAGAAAACCATCATGGCGATGACCGAGAGCACCACCGCTGACCACAGGAGGGCGAACAGGTACTCTCCGGTCCACGATACCTCCATGGTCTCGAACGTGGCGGCCAGGGCAAGGATCACCACACAACTGACGGTGTTCTGGATCGCCACCGTGGTACGCAGATCGAAGATCGCACAGAACTTCTTCTGGTAAAGCGTGCCGGTCGTGATCGCCGCAAGTCCGACGAGTCCGAGCACATAGCCGAACCAGACGGCCTCACCGAGGACGACCCTCTCCGCCACGACCAGGCTCAGACCGCCAAACCCCAGCGCCAGCCCGAGCCATTGAAAGCGAGTCACCGACTCGCGGAGAAACGGTCCGGCCAGTGCCCCGGTGACCAATGGTTGCAGCCCGACGATCAGTGCCATGACGCCGATGGAGACCCCGAGATAGATGCCGCAATAGACACCGATCAGATAGAGGCTCTGCACCAGCAGGCCGGCAACCGCGATGTGACCGTAGTCGCGCAGACGCCTTGGCCAAGAGGTGCGCAGGACCAGACAAAGCACGAGAAGGAGCACACTGGCGATGACAAATCGCGTACCAAGGAATGTCAGGGGTTCGGCGTAGGGGGAGCCGAACTTCGCGGCAACGAACCCGGTCGCCCAGAACAGGACGAACACCACCGCAAGCGAGGCGAACATCAGCGGCGAATGCGCGGCAGGATGAGCGTTCGACATCAAGATCCCCAATTCGCCATCACGTCCGGGACCCGCTCGGGATCACGACATGGGTCCCGTCTCGCCACGACGCCCGGTGAACATCGGTTGTCACAGAAAGCGGACAACCTGTTTATCCGATCAGCGTGGCGCAACAGTCATCGCGCTCCCCCCGAACAGGCAGCGCAGGCGAGGCGAAGCCGGTCTCGTGTCCCATTGCCCTTCCGCATTCCGGGCAGCAGCGTTCACGAGGCCCGACTCGAGAACGACATCGCACGGGGCCACTCCGCCGAATCAGCACCATCATGATTCAACGGGGGTCTGGCGGGACGCTTCGCGTGCTGGACTTGCGGGTCTATGGCGCGACACCGGAATCCGGGACCGAATGGACGATCCTGCCGTTCATCATCGTCAGCTTGACACGGGCTTCAAGCAGCGAGGCCGGCCCCAGCGCCATGACGTCACGATCCAGCACGGCAACATCCGCGGCGAACCCGGGCCTCAGCACACCTGTCACGTGGTCGAGCCATGCAGCCCAGGCCGATTCGCGGGTGCCGTGGACGATGGCCTCTTCGAGTGGAAGTGCCCAGTCGGGTCGAAGTGCCGGCAGGGTCTCGTCAACCGGCGACTTGCGGGTTGAGGCGATGTACATGTTGGGAAGCGACCAGTGCGGGGTGGTCGGTGCATCCGTGCCGAAGGCGAGAACTGAGCCCGCCGCGACATGCAGGGGCCAGGCAAAACCATGATTGGCTCGTTCCGGACCGATCATCGCAATCCAGTTCTGCAGATAGGCCGGATCCATGTGCACCGGCTGCATAGACGCCGTGATGCCGAGCCGGCCCATACGTTCGATGTCCTCCTGGCGGACGTACTCCAGATGCTCTATGCGATGGCGTCTTCCGGACGTTCCGTTGACCCGCATGGCCCTTTCCATGGCATCGACGGTGTTCCGGATCGCCTGGTCGCCCACAGCGTGAACGGCAATTTGCAACCCGGCGGCATCTGCCGCCTCGACAACCGGGTCGAGCGCCTCGGGCGGCCAGATCGGATCGGAACTCGTCCCGTTCGTGTACGGTTTGCTGAGTGCGGCCGTACAGGCATCGATCGAGCCATCCGAGATGACCTTGACACCACCGACACGCAGCCAATCACCCTGATACTCCCGGGATAGTTCTGCGGCCCTCTTCACCAGGGCGAGCTCTTCCGCGGTGTCGCCCTTGCGCCAGATGATCATGTGCGCCACGACCCGCACGGTCAGCTTGCCTGCCGCTCGCAGTCTGGCAATTGATTCGAGCGCCTCCTCCTCAAGCGCCATCTCCACCACCGTGGTGATGCCCGCCCGCGCAAAGGCCTCGAGCGCCGTGGAGACATAGCCATCCCGCACCTCATCATCAACCTGTGCAAGTAGTGGTGCCACCAGCTCGAAGCTGGCGCTTTCCAGCAAATGGCCGGTGGCTTCACCTGTTTCAGGGTCACGGGCGATGGTCCCGCCGGCAGGATCCGGCGTGTCGTCGTCGATGCCGAGTTCTTCGAGCGCAGCGGAGTTGACCCAACAGGAGTGAAAGTCAAAGGCCTCAAGGTACACCGGACGGTCGGGTACGACCGCATCCAGCAACTCCTTGGAGGGCCTGTTGTTCGGCAGTACCGAGAGCAC
>JAJEHK010000058.1 GCA_022823765.1 Alphaproteobacteria bacterium
GACTACATCCCCGGCGAGGGGCTCGTCGGCAACCTGGCGACAAGCTGGGAACCGAACGGCGACGCCACCCAGTGGACAATGGAGATCATGCAGGGCGTCGAGTTCCACAACGGCAAGACCGTCACGCCCGACGACATCGTCGCCAGCCTCAATTACCACCGCGGCGAAGATTCGGTCTCGGCGGTATCGAGCCTGTTCGAGCAGGTCGAGGACATGCGTGTCGATGGCGATACGGTCGTCATCGAACTCACGGAAGGCAACGCCGACTACCCCTACATCATGAGTGACTACCATCTTGGCATCCAGCCAAGTGACGGTGAGGGGAACATTGCCGATCCACTGTCCGGCATCGGCTGCGGCAGCTACCGGCTTGTCGAGTTCGAACCCGGCGTACGCGCCGTCCTCGAGCGCCACCCGAACTACTGGAAGACCGGCTACGCCTGGTTCGACGCCGTCGAAATGACGACCATCGCCGATCCGGGCTCGCGCCAGAACGCCATCATGTCGGGTCAGGTCGACGTCATCGACCGTGTCGACACCAAGACGGCGGCCCTCCTGGCGCAGCATCCTGCCGTCGACCTTGTCGAGGGCACGGGCACGCTGCACTACACCCTGCCCATGCGCACGGACATGGCGCCGTTCGACGACAACAACGTCCGCCTCGCTCTCAAGCACGCCATGGACCGCCAGGACATCGTCGACAAGATCCTGCGCGGGTACGGAGTGGTCGGTCAGGATTCGCCGATCACTCCGGCGAACCGCTACTTTGCCGATGACATCGAGCATGCCACATATGATCTCGACAAGGCGAAGTGGTATCTCAAGCAGTCCGGCCTCGACAGCCTCACCGTGGAACTGTCGACGTCCGAGGCGGCGTTCGTCGGCGCCGTCGACACCGCCGTTCTCTACAAGGAGCACGCGGCGCCGGCCGGCATCACGATCAACGTCGTGCGGGAGGCGGCTGACGGCTACTGGGCCGATGTCTGGATGAACAAGGCCTGGAGCACCTGTTACTGGGGAGGCCGGCCCACCGAGGACTGGATGTTCTCCACCGCCTATTCGGCGGATGCGCCATGGAACGACACGTTCTGGAAGCATGATCGGTTCAACGAGCTGCTGATCGCGGCCCGCGCCGAACTCGACGAGCCGCTGCGCCGCGAGATGTACCGCGAAATGCAGCAGATCGTGGCCATGGAAGGCGGGGCCATGGTGATGGCCTACGCCAACAACGTCGACGCCGCATCGACGTCGCTGTCCCATGGACCCAACATCGGCAGCAACTGGGGCCTCGACGGAGGCCGCCTGATGGAACGCTGGTGGTTCACGGATCCGACAGCCTGAGTCCTTGCGTCATGGGGCGGGCGCCTGAAGAGCGCCCGCCCCATGGAGATCATTGACAGTCGAATGATGCCGGCACCAGACTCGGTGGCCGGAAAACGGGATCCCCTTCATGACGAGATCTGACCTCATCGCGCTCGTTGCCGCGCGTTATCCCTTTCTCAAGACGTACGAGGCCGAGAGCCTCGTCGTCACGATCTTCGATGAAATCGCCCGGTCCCTGGAGTCCGGTCGCCGCGTCGAACTGCGTGGTTTCGGCTCCTTCGCGGCCCGCGAGAGGCGGGCACGTGTCGGGCGCAACCCGCGAACCGGCGAAAAGGTCGACGTGGAAGCCAAGCGCGCGCCCTTCTTCAAGACCGGCAAACCCCTGCGCGACCGCCTCAACGCAAGGGGCGCGCAGGACTGAACCAGCCGCCATGCGCAATCCCCTCATGCTCCTTGTCGGGATTATTGGCGCCCTTCTCGCTCTCGCCATTGTCGTCTTCGTGCTGGCCAACCGCACGGAGATGGAGGTCTCCCTGTTCCCCTACCCGCGGATCGTGACGGCTCCCGTCTTCCTTGTCGTCCTCGCGTCGTTTGTCGCCGGGGCCCTCTTCGGCGGACTCTTCGTATGGATGCGCGGCCATCCGTCCCGCCGGTTGTCGGGTGAGCGCAAACGCCGCGTGAAGCATCTCGAAACAAGTCTTGCCTCGGTGACCCGGGAACGCGACGTGCTGAAGTCGGAACTCGACCGGCAACCGCAGGGCTCGCCTCCGGTGGCAGTCTGAAGGAATATCCGGCGATGGTCCGCTTCATCACCGGCAGGGAAGTCCATGAACTGGCGGACTACGCCGCGCTCGTCGAGGGTTTCAAGCGCTTTCACCTCGAGGATGTCGACGAGGTGCGCGACATTCATCTCTCGCAACCGGCGCCGTCGGGCACCGACAACGTGTTTCTGGCCCTTCCCGCCTGGCAACGTGACGAAGCGGTGGGAATCAAGCTCGTCACGGTGTTCCCCGACAACGAGTACACGGGCACGGGCCTGCCCTCGGTGCAGGGAGTCTATGCGCTCTTCGACGGCAAGGATGGCAAGCCGCTTGCCCTCATCGACGGTATCGCCCTGACACTGCGCAAGACAGCCGCCGATTCGGCCACGGGCGCCAGCTTTCTCGCCCGCGAGGACGCCCGCACCATGCTCATGGTGGGCGCCGGCGCCATGGCGCCGCACCTCATCATGGCCATGAAGGCCGTACGCCCTTCCCTGGAAGTCGCCCGGATCTGGAACCGCACACCGGAACGGGCTGAGGCCCTGGCCCGGCGTCTTGCCATCGACTCCCTCGCGGTAGAGGCAGCCGACGACCTCGAGGCGGCGGCACGAGAGGCCGACGTCATCAGTTGTGCCACCATGGCCACCGAGCCCCTGATTCGCGGCGCCTGGCTCGCCAAAGGAGCCCATCTCGACCTTGTCGGAAGCTACCAGACCCACATGCGCGAAAGCGATGACGACTGCGTCAGGCGCGCCAGGATCTACATGGATTCCCGCATGTTCACGCTGCATCGCGTCGGCGACATCTGCCAGCCGCTGGAGGCCGGCATCATCACCGAGGACGATGTGGCCGGTGATCTCTTCGATCTCTCGCGCGGAACAGTCGGCGGCAGGCGGAATGCGGACGACATCACGCTCTTCAAGAACTCGGGCGGCGGACACCTCGATCTCGGCACTGCGCGCTGGTTGCTGGCGAGGGCCGCCGGGGACTGACAGGGCCGGTTTGCGGGTCCATCTTGCACTGCTGTGCCGTGCGCCCTACAAGACACTCGCCCCATGACAACGCGGCGGAGGGTAGGGTGCAAACGGCTGACCCCAGGAAACGCCTTGTCTGTGCCATTGACACCACCTGCACGGAGCGGGCGTCATCACTGGTCTCCTGCCTGGAGAGCCATGTCGGGGCCTTCAAGTTCGGCATGGAGTTTTTCTATGCCCACGGCGTGGCGGGTGTCAGGGCGGTCGCCGGAGAAGAGACCCGGATCTTTCTTGATCTCAAGCTGAACGACATCCCGGCGACCGTGGCTGGCGGGGTACGTGCCCTGCTGCCCCTCGCCCCCTTCATGACGACGGTCCACGCGACCGGCGGGCCGGACATGATGTGCGCCGCCTTGGAGGCCGTGGCACCGGCAGGAGACGCCCGGCCGAAGATTCTCGCCGTCACCGTGTTGACCAGCATGGATGACAATGACGTCGAGGCGACCGGCGGGCGGGGCGGGGTGCGTGATCAGGTGTTGCGCCTGACAGAACTTGCCCTCGAGACAGGTGTCGACGGCGTGGTGTGTTCACCCCGTGAAATTGCCGACGTGCGCCGCCTTTGCGGACCCGGGTTCCTTGTCGTCACTCCCGGCATCCGCCCTGGAGGTGGCGGGTGCGACGACCAGAAACGCACCATGTCTCCCGGAGACGCTGTGGCCGCCGGAGCTTCCTACATTGTCGTCGGGCGTCCGATCACCCGGGCCCCGGATCCGGTTGCGGCGGCTGCACGGACCGTCGCCGACATGAGCCGGCCCTGACCCTTGGCCGTCGGCGTCAAGATCTGTGGCTTGAGAGAGCGGCCGGCCCTCGATGCGGCGGTGCGCCACGGCGCGCGCATGGTCGGATTTGTCTTCTTCGACAGGAGCCCGCGGAACGTGTCCCTGGGGGACGTCGCCGCCCTGGCACGCCACGTGCCCGAAGGCATCGAGAAGGTCGGCGTCACCGTTGATGCCGGCGATGACAGGCTTGGCGCCGTGATTGCCGCAGCAGAACTCGACACCATCCAGTTTCACGGCAGCGAGGATGTCCGCCGACTCGCCCATGTCCGCACGCGATTCGGTGTCCGGGTGATGAAGGTCATTCGCGTGGCGACGTCCGGTGACCTGGAATCCCTTCCGGCCTTCGACACCGTGGCCGACATGATCATGTTCGACGCCATGCCGCCCCGCGATGCAACCCGTCCCGGAGGCAACGCGATCGCCTTCGACTGGACGCTGCTGGCCGGCATCCGGCCGCAATCGCCGTGGATCCTCTCAGGCGGTCTCGACGCCGGAAACCTCTGCCGGGCCGTGGAGGCCAGCGGCGCTGCCATGGTTGATGTGTCCTCGGGCGTCGAAACATCACCCGGACACAAGTCTGCCTCACGCATCGCCGAGTTTATGGAGCAGGCCCGGGTTATCTGATATCCATTGTGCCAGGTTCGCGCCCGGACAGACCAACGATGACGGACAATTCCTACGCCCAGGGTCCGGATCAGGACGGCCACTTCGGCATGTTCGGCGGCCGCTATGTCGCCGAAACGCTGATGCCGCTCATTCTGGACCTGAACAGGACCTGGCAGGAGGCTCGTGACGACCCGGAGTTCTGGGACGCATTCCACGGCCTGGGCAGGGACTACGTCGGCAGGCCCAGTCCGCTCTATTTCGCCGAACGGCTGACGCGGCATCTTGGAGGCGCCCGCATCTACTTCAAGCGCGACGAACTCAATCACACCGGCTCCCACAAGATCAACAACACGGTCGGCCAGATCCTTCTGGCCCAGCGCATGGGCAAGACCCGCATCATCGCCGAAACCGGCGCGGGCCAGCACGGCGTGGCGACGGCGACGGTGTGCGCCCGATTCAACCTTCCCTGCGTCGTCTACATGGGGACCAAGGACATCGAACGCCAGGCCCCCAATGTCTTTCGCATGAAACTCCTCGGCGCCGAGGTCCGTCATGTGACGTCCGGTTCCCGCAGCCTCAAGGACGCCCTCAACGAGGCCTTGCGCGATTGGGTAACCAACGTCGATTCAACCTTCTACATCATCGGCACCGTGGCCGGCCCTCACCCCTATCCGGAGCTCGTGCGCGAGTTCCAGGCGATTATCGGACGCGAGGCGAAGGAGCAGTTGATGGCTGTCGAAGGCCGTCTTCCCGACACGGTCGTCGCCTGTATCGGCGGTGGCTCGAACGCCATGGGCCTCTTTCATCCGTTTCTCGATGACCGGACCGTCGACATCATCGGTGTGGAAGCCGCCGGACGCGGCATCGAAAGCGGCGAGCACGCGGCATCGATCACCGGCGGCCGACCCGGTGTCCTGCACGGTAACCGGACCTACCTCCTGCAGGACGACGACGGACAGATCGTCGAGGCCCATTCGATCTCGGCGGGTCTCGACTACCCGGGAATCGGCCCGGAACATGCGTGGCTGGCGGACCAGGGGCGGGTCAGTTACGTGTCGGCCACGGACGACGAGGCCCTCGAGGCCTTCCACCTGTGTTCGAGGCTCGAAGGGATCATACCGGCCCTCGAACCTGCCCATGCGCTTGCCCATGTCATGAAGATCGCACCGGCGCTCCCCGACGATCACATCATCTGCATGAACATGTGCGGCAGGGGCGACAAGGACGTTTTCACCGTTGCCCGGACCCAGGGAGTGGACCTGTGACCGGCACCCGCATCGACAGGCGCTTTGCCGATCTGGCAGGGCAAAGGCGGGCCGGACTGGCCGCCTTCGTGACGGCGGGGGATCCGGATCCGATTCTCTCGGCGCGACTTGTCGCCGGACTGCCCGGAGCCGGGGCCGACATCATCGAGATCGGCATGCCCTTTACCGACCCCATGGCGGACGGTCCGGTCATCCAGGCCTCCTCGCAGCGAGCGCTCAAGGCCGGCATGACCCTGGCCGGCACCATCGACCTCGTACGCCAGGTCCGTCGGCATGATGACGACACACCCATCGTTCTCATGGGGTACTACAACCCCATCTATTCCTATGGGAACGACGCCTTCCTCGAGGATGCCGTCGATGCCGGCGTTGACGGCCTTATCCTCGTCGACCTGCCGAGCGAGGAAGACCGGGAGCTCTGTCTTCCCGCCGTCGAGGCCGGGCTCAACTGGATACGTCTCGCGACACCAACCACCGACTCGAAGCGCCTGCCCGACGTCCTGGCGCATGCTTCGGGGTTCGTCTACTACGTCTCGATCACCGGCATCACCGGCACCCACGCGGCAACCAGTCAGACCATTGCCTCCGCGGTCGACCGCCTGCGCCGTCACACGGACCTGCCCGTTGCAGTCGGGTTCGGCATCCGCAACGGCGAACAGGCCGCCGGCATCGCCCGTATCGCCGACGCGGTGGTTGTCGGCTCGGCGTTCTGCCAGGCCGTGGCCGACGGCCTCGACAACGGCAAGGGGACCGACGCCTCCATCGACAATGCCCTGACGTTGTGCGAAGCGATCTCGTACGATGTCCGCAAGGCGCGCGCATGAACTGGCTGTCGAATCTCACCCTGCCGAAGATCCGGGACCTTGTCGGCAGGACACCGAGCGAAGAGACTCTGTGGGACAAGTGCCCGAGCTGTGACCAGATGGTGTTCGGCCGCGATCTCGAGGACTCGCTCAATGTCTGTCCGCGCTGTGGCTACCACATGCGCATCGCGCCCCGCGATCGCCTGCAGAACATCCTTGACGAGGAAAGCTGGAGCGATGTCGACCTCCCCGGCGTGGCCACCGATCCGTTGCGTTTTCGTGACAGGAAACGCTACTCGGACCGGTTGAAGGAGGCTCAGGGGAAGACCGGCCAGCATGAAGCCATCGTCGTCGTCCGTGGCATGATCGACGGCCAGCCTGCCGTCGTCGCCGTCTTCAATTTCGACTTCATGGGCGGCTCCATGGGAATGGGCCTGGGAGAAGCCATCGTCGAGGCCGCAAGAATCGCCGTCGACGAGAGCCGTGCCCTTGTCATCTTCTCCGCCTCGGGAGGTGCGCGCATGCAGGAAGGCATCCTGTCGCTGATGCAGATGGCGCGCACGACGACCGCGATTGCCCAGGTCAAGGATGCCGGCCTTCCCTATGTCAGCGTACTCACCAATCCGACGACCGGAGGCGTGACCGCCTCATTCGCCATGCTTGGCGACGTGTCCATAGCCGAGCCCGGCGCCATCATCGGATTCGCCGGAGCCCGGGTCATCCGCGAGACCATCCGGGAAGAGCTGCCGGACGGATTTCAGCGCTCGGAGTATCTTCTCGATCACGGCATGCTCGACATGGTGGTGGCGCGCTCGAAGATGCGTTCCACCATCGCCATTCTGCTATCTCACCTCATGCCGGCGACGTCCCGGCAGCTTCCGCAGCCGGTGGTGAACGATGCCGAACACCTTCCAGGCGGGAAGTGATGTCGTTCTCGAAAGGTTGATGCAGCTTCATCCCAAGCTCATCGACCTTTCACTCGACCGTCTCCACCGACTCCTCGAACGTCTCGGCGAGCCGCACCGGCGCTTGCCTCCCGTTGTTCACGTCGCCGGAACCAACGGCAAGGGATCGGTTATCGCCTACATGCGGGCGGCACTCATGGCCGCCGGACATACGGTCCACGTCTACACTTCCCCGCACCTCGTGCGCTTCCACGAGAGAATCGAGATCGCCGGCCAGGTGATCGAGGAGGATCGGCTCATGGCCCTGCTCGAGGAATGCGAGGCTGCCAACGGCGGCGAGCCGATCACCTTCTTCGAGATCACCACGGCCGCCGCCTACCTGGCGTTTGTCCGGGAGCCGGCGGACATCCTGCTGCTCGAGACCGGACTCGGCGGCAGGCTCGATGCCACCAACGTCATCGACAGGCCGCTGGTCACGATCATCACGCCGGTGTCACTGGATCACCAGCAGTTTCTTGGCACCACGCTTGCCGCCATCGCGGGCGAGAAGGCCGGAATCATCAAGAGCGGCGTTCCGGTCGTCATCGCCCCCCAGGACGACGAAGCCATGGAGGTTCTTCTTGACCGGGCCGGCGCGCTGGAGGCCCCGGCCATCGTGGCGGGCCACGATTTCACCTATCAAGGAAGAACCGGCGGCCGCTTCGAGGTGACACGGCCCGGGGGCAGGCGGTCGGTGCTGCCGGCGCCGGCACTGGCC
>JAJEHK010000090.1 GCA_022823765.1 Alphaproteobacteria bacterium
CTCCCAGGTGAAGACGCAACGTACCCACACCATCGCCCGCGCCCTGTCACTGACCATGATCGGCGAACTCGTGGCCGCCTACGGCGGTGCCGCCGGGCGCATGAAGAGAGCCGGACTTGACGGTGTCGAGATCCTCGCCAGCCACAGCCTGCTTCCCGCGCAATTCCTCAATCCGGCCATGAACAGGCGCCAGGATGCCTATGGCGGATCGCTGGCAAACCGCATGCGGTTTCTTGAAGAAGTCATCGCCTGCGTGCGTGACCATGCAGGCCCGTTGATGGTCGTCGGCATGCGGATTTCCGGGAACGAGATGGAGACCGGCGGCAACGACCCCGAGGAACTGCTCGAGGCGTGCCGGCAGCTCGGCAACGCCGGAGCTCTCGACTACATCAACGTCATCGCAGGTTCCATGATGGGTCTCAGGGGATCAATACACGTGGTGCCGCCGATGAACATCGAGACCGCCTATCTGGCGCCGCTTGCTGCCGCCGTGAAGCAGCTGGTGCCCATACCTGTGTTTGTCGCCGGCAGGATCAATCAACCACGGGATGCAGAAACCATCCTCGCCACCGGCCAGGCCGACATGACAGGGATGACCCGGGCCCAGATTGCCGATCCCGAAATGGCCAACAAGGCAAAGGCCGGACGCGTCGACGACATCCGCGCATGCATTGCCTGCAACCAGGCCTGTATCGGTCACATGCAGACCGGCCACGGTATTTCCTGTATCCAGCATCCGGAAACCGGCCGGGAACTGGAGTACGCCGTCAAACCTCCTGCCAGGCTGCCGCAGACCGTGATCGTGGCAGGCGGTGGGCCGGCAGGCATGAAAGCTGCAGCTGTCGCTGCGGAGCGCGGCCACCGGGTCATTCTCGCCGAACAATCACTCCGCCTGGGAGGTCAGGTTCTGCTGGCCCAGGAGTTGCCCGGACGCGCCGAATTCGGTGGCATCGTCACCAATCTTCAACGAGAGATGGCATGTCACGCGGTGGAGGTAAAGTTGGACACCAGGGTGACACGGCAGACGCTCGAAGACTGGGATGCCGATACCGTGATAGTGGCGACGGGTGCGACGCCGCTGGTTCCCGACATCGAAACCGATGGTCGCACCATGCTGGTGGACGCCTGGCAGGTCATCCGTGGCGAGGTTTCAGTCGGTTCCCGCGTCGTGGTCGCCGACTGGCGCTGCGACTGGACAGGCCTGGGGCTGGCCGAAAAACTTACCCTGGAAGGATGCCGGGTCACTCTGGTGGTCAATGGCACGATGCCGGGCCAGATGATCCAGATGTACGTGCGCGACCGCTGGGCAGGTGAACTCGACCGTCTTGGCATCGAGATCATCCCGTACGTTCGTCTCGTCGGCGCCGACTCTTCAGGCGCCTGGCTGCAGCACGTCACGTCGGACGAGATCATTCTCATAGAATCGGTCGACACCGTTGTCGCGGCTGTCGGTCACATGCCCGATACCACGCTTGCCGATGATCTCGCGGACTGGCCCGGAACATGCCTCGAGATAGGCGACTGCCTCAATCCCCGAACCTGCGAGGAAGCGGTCCTCGAGGGCATGAAGGCGGGGTATTCCGTGTAGGAGTTACTTCACGGGACGGCTGCGCCAGGGTGCAAACCAGCTGAGGCCCTCCTGCGTGGCTCCGGCGGGAGTGTACTCCGCCCCAACCCAGCCCCTGTATCCGCTGCGGTCGATCAGATCGAAAATCCAGTCATGATTGACTTCACCGGTACCCGGTTCATGACGGCCCGGGTTGTCCGAGATCTGGACATGCCCGATCAACGGCAGCTGCTCCGTGAAGTGGCGGGAGATGTCCCCTTCACTGACCTGACAGTGGTAGAAGTCAAACTGAATTCTGACATTCGCCCGGTCCACGGCCTCGACCACGCGTCGCGCCTGATTCTGACGTGTCAGGATGTACCCTGGAACGTCGCACCCGTTGATCGGTTCAATGAGCAGCGTGATGCCCCGAGAGGACGCCTCGACGGATGCGCGGCGGAGGTTGTTGACGAGTACCTCTTCACAGGTTTCAAGGGCGGTAGCCGGCGGAAGAACTCCGGAGAGAACGTGGACAAGACCGGCGCCGGTGACGGCAGCATAGTCGAGCGCCACCTTCAGGCAGTTGCTGAATTCGCTTTCGGCGCCAGGAATGCCGGCCAATCCCGCCTCGCCGCCTGGCGCGTTGACAAGCACCAGGTCAAGACCACAATCCTTCAACGTCCTGGCAACCGTTACGGCCGGAAGTTCATAGGGTTCCTGGATCTCGACGGCCTCAAAGCCCGCGTCCGCGGCCAGGGCAAACCGTTCCCGAAGAGGTGCTTCCGTGAACATGGTGGAGAGGTTGGCGGCAAAACGCGGCATGGCGATGAGCTCCGGAGACGACAGCACCCGGAACCTATGGTGTCGGGGCCGCATTGGAAAGCGGGACAGACTGGCCCGGCACGCTGATTCGTTGGACACACCAAAGGCCATCCTGTAACGCTTGCGCCGGCATCAGGGAGGCAGGGTCTTGGAGAGGCCGGGTATCGCCTTCGTTGCATCTACTGATATCAGGGCGCAACAAGCACGTGACGAACTGGTCACCCGCTACGGTTGCGCAGACATCGGCGATGCCAAGGTCGTCGTTGCCCTGGGGGGCGATGGTTTCATGCTTGAGACCCTGCATCGCTATCTCGACAGGGACGTGGGTGTCTATGGAATGAACCGGGGTTCCATTGGTTTTCTGATGAACGCCTTTGCGACCCATCATCTGATCGAACGGCTCGAAGCCGCCAGGACGACAATCCTGAAACCCCTCTCCATGATCGCCATCGATGTCGAAGGAGTTCGCCACGAGGCCGTGGCCATCAATGAGGTCTCGCTGTTCCGCGAAACAAGCCAGACGGCGAAGATACGGATCCGCATCGATGAGATCGTGCGCATGGACGAACTGATGTGCGATGGCGTCATGGTTGCCACCGCAGCCGGCAGCACCGCCTACAATCTCTCTGCCCACGGACCCATTCTCCCCATCGGATCTCACACGCTGGCCCTGACTCCGATCAGCGCCTTCCGGCCGCGTCGTTGGAGGGGCGCCATCCTGCCGGACAATTCCGGTGTCGGCTTCGAGGTTCTCGATCACATCAAGCGGCCTGTCAGCGCGGTTGCGGATTCCGCCGAAGTTCGCGACGTCGTCAGGGTCGACGTGATACCGGACGAGAACCGCTCCGTGCGGCTACTGTTCGATCCCGAACACAATCTCGAGGAACGTATTCTCAAGGAGCAGTTCATCACATGAATACCGGCACCGAAGCCCATCCCGGCGTCCGCCTGCTGCCCTGTGACATCTCGGCCTACCGCGAGGGCAACACCGGAATCGAGTACATCACCACATTCGACAGCGGTCTCCCTGGCCCCCACGTGATGGTGAATGCCCTGACCCATGGCAACGAACTGTGCGGTGCCCACGCACTGACATACCTGTTTGAGAACGACGTGCGGCCGGTCCGGGGGCGGCTCACCTTGAGCTTTGCCAATGTTGCCGCCTACGAGACCTTCGATGCCGCCAATCCCTATGCTTCCCGTTTTGTCGACGAGGACTTCAACCGGCTGTGGGATCAGAGCACCCTTGAAGGTTCGCGAACAAGCCAGGAACTCACCCGTGCCCGTGCCATGCGCGAGGTGTTCGGAGTGGTCGATCATCTCCTCGACATCCACTCGGTCGATCTGCCGCAACCCGCCATGCTGCTGGCCGGCCAGAGAGCGAAGGGCCGTGCCCTGGCGGCGGCCATCGGCAAGCCGCGCCATGTTGTCATGGACCGTGGACATGACGCCGGAAAGAGAGTGCGGGACTTTGCCGCATTCGACGATCCCGAAAGCCCAAGTAGCGCCTGCCTTGTGGAGTGCGGCTATCACTTCCACACCGAGGCAACGGATATCGCCATTGAGACGTCGCTGCGCTTTCTCCGGCACCTTGGGGTGGTTTCAGACAGCTTTGTCGACGCCCACCTGCCTCAGGGAGATGACGAACCGCAGGTCTTTGTCGAGGTGACTGATGCTGTCACAATCAAATCTGACGAATTCCGGTTCGTGCGCACCTTCGAAGGGTTCGAGACCCTACCCGAAGAGTCAACGCTGATCGCCCATGACGGCAACCACCCCATACGTACTCCCTACCCTGACTGCGTTCTGGTCATGCCGGCCCGCGAACCCATGCCCGGCAAGACCGCTGTGCGGCTCGGCCGGCTCGCGTAGGCTATCCTCCACCCTTGTGGTAGACGCGGTCGAAGCGCGTCAGGAACGCGGTGATCTCGCTTTCATCCATGCCATTGAACGACAGTTCCACCCGGCATCGATCAAGGACAAGGCCGGCAATGCGGCGTGGCTCAAGAACCCTGGTGGTGATCACGACACCCTTTCCGGCCTCTCCGACGATGACACGTCCTTCTTCCGCAACGCACGCCATGCCCTGGGCAAGCTGTGGAAGCAGGCGATGGAATTCTCCGGGTGTGGTCGCCATGTCTTTTGCGACCACTCCTGATGTGGCATCACCCACCGGCGACGGGAGGCCAGGCGGCCAGCGTGTCGCCGTCCGTGAGGATGCGCGTGTCGCGCGCCGACGGTGGCACGAAGAAACCGTTAACCAGAACGAGATGGCACATCTGGCGCGGAACGGCGCAATGGTCAAGGACCGCACCGATGGTGGTGCCTTCCTCCACTTCGAGTGGCACCGCATTTTTATAGGCTTCATCCGGAAGATAGGGCGCCAAAGAAGCAAAGAGCTTGAAGGTGATCCGCATGTTTCTCCAGGCAATTCAGCCACGGTGAGCGAGTGTGCCGGTTCTCAGGCGTTTCGACAAGCGGTGACAACTGCACATTGCCCGCGGGCTGGCAATCCATTAGCATCCGGCCAGCAGGATGGAGGGTGCCATGGGCATCGTCACTGACATCATTCTTCCGATTGCCTT
>JAJEHK010000201.1 GCA_022823765.1 Alphaproteobacteria bacterium
CCGCAATGGACGGCAATCGACTTCGTCAGAAGCCGCACCGCGCCCTTGCTGGCACAGTAGGAGAGGGCATCGGCCGAGCCTCTGAGGCCGAGGACCGACGAGATGTTGATGAGGGAACCGCCTCCCGCCTGCTTCATGCAGGCGATCGCCTGCTGGCACCCCATGAACGTGCCGTGGAGATTGACGGCCATGAGCCGATCCCAGCCTTCCTCCTCGAGTGCCGCAATGTTGTCGTGCCGGACACCGATTCCGGCACAGTTGACCAGAATCTGCAGCTTGCCGAATCGCTCCAGAGCCATGGCAATGGTGGTGCGCCAGGACTCCTCCTGCGTGACATCGTGGTGCAGGCTGAAGCCGCGCCCGGCCATCAGGGCGAGTGTTCCGGCCAGGCCCTCGTCATCGATGTCGGTGATGCACACCAGCGCCCCTTCCTCGGCCATGCGGATGGCGCTCTGGCGCCCGATCCCTGAGGCGGCTCCGGTCACGAGCGCTGTCTTGTGGCGGAGCCGCCCGGTCATTCCACCGTCCCCGCGCCGTCGATGACGAGTTCCGCACCGTCGACAAGCCGGGATTCGTCGCTCACCAGGAAGACGATGAGATGGCCGACGTCGTCGGGATGCCCTGTCACGCAAGGTGGCGTGTAACTGTCCCACAGGGCGCGCTCGGCCACCGGATCGTCGGATTCGGCGATGTAGTTCGCCACCATGGGCGTTTCGATGACGCCCGGGTGGACAGAGTTGCAGCGGATGCCGAGGCCATGGCGGGTCGCGTGGTCCGCAATCGCCTTGGTCAGCAGCCTGACACCTCCCTTGCTGGCATCGTAGGCGCACAGATCCTGATCGCCGACGATGCCGGAGACCGAAGAGAGATTGACGATGACACCACCGGTGCCCTGCATGTGGCGTACCGCTTCCCTGGCGCCAAGCCATGTGCCCCGGAGATTGACATCCAGCACCTCATGCCATGTCTCCAGGGAGGTCGTCTCGATGGTGCCCCGGCGCAGGATTCCTGCACAGTTCACCAGCACATCCCAGCCCCCGAGGCTCGCGACGGTGGCGGCGACGGCAGCGGACCAGGAGTCGGCCCGGCAGACGTCGAGAAAGGTCGATGAAGCGGCCTCGCCGATCGCACCGGCCTCGCGCGCGGCGCCGGCCTCGTCGATATCCGCCAGCATCACCCTGGCGCCTTCGCCGGCGAGGAGACGGGCGGTCGCGGCACCGATGCCCGAAGCGGCACCGGTGACGAGCGCCCGCTTTCCGTCACAACGTCCCATCAGCCGGTCTCCTGCTCCTTGCGGCCGCCCGTTGGGGCACGGTGGTTTCGGGTCGTTGCGGAACGGTTCGGCGGTCCTTCTTCAGGGTTGCCTCCCGGTGCAGCATGTAGAGTCCGCTGGCCACGACCAGCGTTGATCCTGAAATGATCCAGATGTCGGGCACCGTGTCAAAGACCAGGTATCCGGTGAGCACGGCCCATACCATGCTCGTGTACTTGAACGGTGCGACAAGGCCGATCTCCGCGAGGCGCACGGCCTCGATCATCGAATACTGGGCACCTGCCAGCAGAACGCCGGCGACAGCGAGCATGGCGACATGCCCCACCTCCATGGGCTGCCATGCAGCCGCCGTCCAGCCCAGCAGCGGGTCCGCCAAAGACGAGGCAAGGGAGGCTCCCATGACCGCCAGGGTCGTGAACATGAGGATCGAGGACGATGAGTCCGAAACACTGAGCCGCCGCGTCAGGATGTCGCGCAAAGCGAGAGTGATCGCGCTGCCAAGGGGCAGCAACGCCACGGCGGCGATACCCTCTCCTGTCGGCCTGAGAACCAGGATGACACCGGCAAGGCCGACGACGACCGCCGACCAGCGGCGCCACCCAACCCGTTCACCGAGAAGGGGAACGGCCAGCGCCGTGGCCATCAGGGGCGCGGCGAAGGTGATGGCGAGGGCATCGGCAATCGGCATCATGGTGATGGCCGTCAGAAACAGGAACATCCCTGTCACCACGATCACCGAGCGCAGGGCCTGGCCCTTGAAATTGTGCACCCGGAGATTGGCAAGCTTTCCTTCGTAGAGAGCGAACAGCAGTACCGGCGGGATGACGAACAGCGAGCGCACGAACATCGCCTGACCCACCGGGTACTGTTCGGTCAGCAGCTTGACGATGACATCGTTGAAGACGATGAGGGCACAACCCGCCACCATGAAGAGAATGCCTCGAACACCGGCGCTCATGAGGATTCCTTCCATCGCGGGTGCGGGGTCCGCTCACCCTCGATACTGCACATATCCGTCGCCGATGGAACCGTGGCTGATCAGGCATTGACAGAACCGGGACAAGCGGCAAAGAAGACACGGACACTGACAATGGGTGCCCCTTGGTCGATCGCGCTCTCCGCACGGGCCGGTTTGAAACGGATCTCGATGCCAATCCGGCCAACCACGAACCGTTGACCCCGGTCGACTTTCTGGTGCGTTCCGCAACCGCACATCCCCTGCGGACTGCCTGGATATACAGTTCGCGGCACGTCACCTACGCCACCATGCACGAACGGTGCCGGCGTCTGGCGAGCGCGCTTCGCCGTCACGGCGTCGAACCCGGTGAAAGCGTCGCCGTCATGGCGCAGAACGGCCCTGCGATACTCGAGGCCCATTTTGCCGTGCCCATGGCGGGTGCCGTCCTCAACGCCCTCAACTTCCGCCTCGATGCGCCATCCATCGCCTTCATGCTGGGCCATGCCGGGACCAGGGTTCTCATCGCGGACCGCGAGTTTCGGGGCGTGATCGAGCAGGCTCTCGCCCGCCACTCCGGCAAGGTCCATGTGATCGCCATCGACGATCCCGACACCGACAACGACCCCGCCTTTGGCGACGTCACGTACGAGGATTTCCTGCTCCAGGGCAGTGCCGGCGATGAGCCGCTGCTGCCGGCGGACGAGTGGAATGCCATCTCGCTGAACTACACGTCGGGCACCACGGGCAATCCCAAGGGTGTGGTCTACCACCACCGCGGCGCCTATCTGAACGCCATCGCCAACGGCATGGCGCTCGGTTTCTCCGGGAGCACCGTCAACCTGTGGACCCTGCCCCTGTTCCACTGCAACGGATGGTGCCACGCCTGGGGCGTGACCGCCTGGGCAGGCACCCACGTCCTGCTGCGCCGGATCGACACCCGGGAGATCTTCCGTCTCATCGCCGAGCATGGCGTCACCCACATGTCGGGCGCGCCTATCGTCCTCAACATGATCCTCAATGCGCCTTCGGACCACCGGCGCACCTTCCCCTCCAAGGTCACCATCGCCACCGGCGGCGCCGCTCCACCGAGCGCGGTCATCGCCGGCATGGAGGCGCTCGGCTTCCATGTCATCCATCTCTACGGTCTCACGGAAACCTATGGACCGGCTCTCGTCTCGCCCTATCAGGACGACTGGATGGCGATGCCGGTCGAGGACCGGGCGGCCGCCATGTCGCGCCAGGGCCTGCGCCACTCCATGCTGGCCGGCTACATGGTCGCCGACCCCCAGACCAGTGCGCCGGTGCCCGCCGACGGCGAGACGATCGGCGAGATCATGCTGCGTGGCAACACGGTGATGAAGGGGTACCTCGACAATCCGCAGCAAACCGCCCGTGACCTTGCCGGCGGCTGGTTCCACAGCGGCGACCTCGGTGTCATGCATGGCGACGGCTACATCGAGGTCAAGGACCGTTCCAAGGACATCATCATCTCGGGCGGAGAGAACATCAGTTCCATCGAGGTGGAGAACGCCCTCTATCGTCACCCTTGCGTGCTGGAAGCGGCGGTCGTGGCGAAGCAGGACGAGACCTGGGGCGAATCACCCTGTGCCTTTGTCACTCTCAAGGACGATGCGGCGCAGTCCGTGACGGAGGCCGACATCATCGCCTTTTGCCGTGACAACCTCGCCCACTTCAAGGCGCCGCGAACCGTGATCTTCGGGCCCCTGCCCAAGACGGCGACCGGCAAGATCCAGAAATTCGCCCTGCGCGAGAAGGCCGATGCCTTCGTCGCAGCCAGCAGCAAGGGAGCCGATTCACCTTGAGATTCAATCGCCCCGATCCCGCGGATGTCAGGCGTATCGCCTGTATCGGCGGGGGTCTCATCGGTTCTGGCTGGGCCGCGAGTTTCCTGGCGGCCGGGTATGACGTCATTGTCCACGATCCCGATCCCGGGGCCGAAAGGACGCTGCACCGCACCATCGAGACGGCCTGGCCCAGTCTCGTGGCCATGGGCGCCGATGCGGCGCCAGCCACGGAACCACGCTTTACAACGAATCTCGAAGAGGCGGTGGCGGATGCGGACTTTGTCCAGGAAAGCGCGCCCGAGCGACTCGACATCAAGCGGGACCTCTATCATCGCCTCGATTCGACGATGGCGAACGACGTCGTCATCGCATCCTCCACATCCGGCCTGCTCATGAGCGACATACAGGCCGGAGACGGTAACGCGGCGCGCATGGTACTGGGACATCCCTTCAATCCGCCCTACCTCATGCCGCTGGTCGAAGTGGTGGGCGGCCGGCAGACCGCGCCCGAAGCCGTCGACTGGGCCTGCGCCTTCTACCAGGCCGCGGGCAAGCACCCTCTCAAGCTGGATCGCGAGGTTCCGGGCCATGTCGCCGACAGGCTGCAGCAGGCGATCTGGAACGAGATTCTCCACATGATTGCCGCCGGCGAGGCCACGCCCGAGCAGATCGATGCCTCGATCGTTCACGGATTCGGCCCGCGACTTGCCATCATGGGCTATTGCCTGCTCTTTCACATGGCCGGCGGCGAAGGCGGCATGCGGCATTTCCTGGAGCACTTCGACCCGGCCGTGGCGGACGCCTGGACGCGCCTGCCCTCACCTCCCATCACACCGGAACTGACCGAGGCGATGGTTGCCGGATGCGCCAGGCTGCAGGGAGAGCGCACCATGGAGGATCTCGCGACACTGCGCGACAAGGCGCTCGTGGGCTTTCTCACGCACTATCGTGCGGTCACCGCAACCACGTCCTGATCACCTCAGACAAACGCGAGGCATCTCGACCATGACGTCCATCAACCGCGCCCTCGTCCTCGACGACTACCCTTCGGGCGCTCCCGAAGCCCGTCACTTCAGGCTCATTGAATCTCCGGTGCCGGAACCCGCACAGGGCGAGGTGCTGGTGCGCTCCATCTATCTTTCGGTGGATCCCTACATGCGCGGCCGGTTGCGCCCCGGCCCTTCCTACGCCGAACCGCAAAAGATCGGCGAGGTCATGATCGGCGAGGTTGTGGGCGAGGTCGTCGCTTCGCGCCACCATCGATGCGCGGCTGGCGACCTTGTCACGGCCGACATCGGCTGGCAGACCCATGGCGTGGTCAGGGGCGACGGACTGCGGAAACTCGATCCCGGCGCCGCCCCCATCTCGACCGCGCTCGGTGTCCTCGGCATGCCGGGACTGACGGCCTATTTCGGGACACTCGAGGTGTTGCAGCCCAGGCCAGGCGACACGCTGGTGGTCAATGCTGCCTCCGGCGCTGTCGGCGCCGTGGTCGGGCAGATCGCCAGAATCGGCGGGTGCCGGGTGGTCGGCATCGCCGGATCCGATGACAAGTGCGCCTACATCACGACCGAGCTCGGATTCGACCGCGCGATCAACCATCGCACGACCAACGACATGAGCGGCGCGCTGGCCGACGCCTGTCCCCATGGCATCGACTGTTACTTCGACAATGTCGGCGGACCCATCACGGATGCCGCCATCGAGAACCTGGCTCTTGGCGCGCGCATCGCAATCTGCGGTCAGATCGCACAGTACAACGACACGGAAGTGGCCACCGGCCCACGCAACCTTCGCCACTTTCTCGTCAAGCGCGCCTCCCTGAAGGGCCTTCTCGTCTTCGACTGGCGGGATCGCTACCAGGAGGGACTGGCGCGCCTGACGCGCTGGGTGCAGTCCGGAGAGATGAGGTACCGCGAGGACATCATCGATGGCCTGGAAAAGGCGCCCGAAGCCTTCGCCGGCCTCATGGAGGGGCGCAATTTCGGCAAGCAGCTCGTCAGGGTCTCTGACGACCCGACACGCTGACCGGTCCGGATCCCGTGAGAATCACCGGAGTCCGGGCAACACCGGTCAACATCCCCTTCACCGCACCCTATGTCTTCAGCCACGGATCGGTGAGGTCCCTCACAAAGACTGTCGTCGAGGTTGATACCGACGCCGGGATCACCGGACTGGGCGAGGTCGCCGATGGTGACAGGGCCCGCGACGTAGAGGCCATGGGCGAGATTCTCACCGGTCTTGATGTCCGCGAGACGGGAACCGCCGAACGCCTCTGCCTGCCCGGTTTCCGCTATTCACCCTGGGGCGATGTCCAGGGGCAGACGCGAGCCTTCGGCGGAATCGAGATGGCGATGTGGGACGCCAGGGCACGCGGCGAGGATGTGCCGCTCCATGTGCTCCTCGGCGGTGCATCGAGATCGCGGATCGAACTCTCCGAGTACTTCGGCTTTCGTCTTCCGGGCGTCACCGAACAGGGCGAGCAGACACCCGAGGAGGTCGCCACCTATTGCGCCCGCATGATCGACGACCATGGCGCCACGAACTTCGAAGGCAAGGTGGCGACGGTAGGACTCGATGAAGAGGTGCGAATGGTCCGCCTCATACGCGAAGCCATCGGCGACCGTCCGCTCAAGCTCGATGCCAACGGCGGCTGGACCGTCCAGACTGCCCGCGAGGCGATGCGGCAATTCGACGAGCATGTCATCCACTACTACGAGGATCCGGTCGAGACCTACCGGGAAATGGCGCAGCTGCGTCCGGTGACCCGGGCCAGCTTCTCGACTCACGTGCTCGACCTGCCGCGGGCTGTCGAGCTGGGCGCACCGGACACGCTTGTCACCAACCTCGTGGAACTCGGCGGAATCGCGCGCACGATCGGATTCATCCGCGCCTGCGAGCAATTCGACATCGGCTTTCGTTTCCACAGCGGTGAAACCGGTGTGGCGAGCGCCGCCTACCTGCAGGTCTCGGCGGCCATGGAGCATATCCGGGAACCCAGTCAGACCCTGTTCCGCTGGTATGCCGACGATGTCACCCAGGAAGGCACGCCGGTGCCCAGGGATGGCTTCGTGCCGGTACCCGAGGGGCCCGGTCTCGGAGTGACGCTCGATGCCAAGGCCCTGCAACGCTGCCATGAGCGCTACCTCGAGGAAGGACCTTTCCCGAAGAGTGGCAGTGGTCCCCGCGCCTACCGCACCCGTTTTCATCGCGCCTGAAGAGCCCATCCACAGGGCTGCCATTTCCGCGCAGCGTCCCTGTTGGTATTGATGGCGGGAACCAGCCGCGGACATCGGTGATGACGACGGAACAGTTCGCACGAATGGAGCGTGCGCCAGGCTTTCTGGCAGCTCTCGACCAGAGCGGCGGCAGCACGCCCAAGGCCTTGCGGCTCTACGGCATCGGAGAGGATGCCTGGAAGAGCGACGAGGAGATGTTCTCGATCGTCCACGCCATGCGCGAGAGAATCATCACCAGCCCCTCATTCGACGGCTCCCGCATCCTCGGCGCCATTCTCTTCGAGAACACCATGGACCGGATGATCGGGGAACGCCCGTCGGCCCGCTATCTCTGGGAGGCCAAAGGAATCGTGCCCTTCCTCAAGGTCGACAAGGGCCTCGAGGCCGAAGTCCGCAGCGTCCAGCTCATGAAACCGATTCCCGACCTCGGCCCGCTCCTCGCCCGGGCCCGGGCCAACGGAGTCTTCGGCACCAAGATGCGATCCGTCATCAGGCTTGCCGATGATGAAGGCGTGGTCTCGGTAGTCTCGCAGCAGTTCAGAATTGCCGAAGAGATCCTGGCCGGCGGACTCGTGCCGATCATCGAACCGGAGGTCGCCATCGACAGCCCGCAGAAGGCGGCTGCCGAGACCCTCCTGAAGGACGCTCTCCTCGCCGGCCTCGATCGCCTCGGCGGCAGCAGCAAGGTGATGTTCAAGCTCACGCTTCCCGAGGAGCCTGGCTTCTACCGTGATCTTGTCGATCATCCGGGAGTCCTGAAGGTGGTGGCCCTCTCGGGCGGTTACTCCCGCGA
>JAJEHK010000043.1 GCA_022823765.1 Alphaproteobacteria bacterium
ACCACGCGGCCCACGCCGCTCCAGAGGAAAGCGTTCAAGCTCCTGGGCGTGAAGCCATAATGTACCCAGTAACACGCTGTTGAAATCTATCGAATGTCATTCATAACAGACACTTGTGCTTGATCAGCGCTGGAACTTCGGCTGTGCCGACGAGGCCGACGGTGTGGATGTCCTTGGTCTTGGTCAGGTTCATGGAATGCTCCTGGAGCGGATCGTCCGGTTCGGGTTGCAGGGTCGGTTTCAATGCCAGTCAGCCGAAGTTCATGGCGGCCGTCCAGAACGAATCGACGGAAGCGCACAGACCATGGAGCGTATGTGGATCGATGGCACGGGCACGCGCGGATGATCCGGTTCCTGTTTCGGCGTACCCTCGCGCGGGTGCACACTCCATGTGGCCTGAACCAGGCGGAGGATTCTCAAGATGGCGCAGTTCCAGCAGCTCGAAACCCGGCTGCGAACCGGAGGACCGGTGATTCTGGATGGCGCGATCGGCTCCGAGCTCGAGCGTCTGGGCGCCCGCATGGACCAGGAGGTCTGGTGCGCCCGGGCGCTCGCCGACAGTCCGGACATCGTTCGCCAGGTCCATCGCCGCTACATCGATGCGGGCGCGGATGTCATCACCACCAACAGCTTCTCCGCCACCCGGGAGGCGATGCGGCGCTGCGGACTGGGCGAACACTTCGAGGACTGGAACCGGCGCTCGGTGCGCATTGCCCGCGAAGAGCGTGATCGGTCCGTGCGGTCAGGGTCGATTGTCGTTGCGGGCTCGGTCAGCAGCTACGGCCGGTTCGATGGTCTCGATATCGAGACAATGTCCGGTCACTTCCGGGCCCAGGGAGAGATCCTTGTCGAAGAGGGCGTCGACCTGCTGATCCTCGAGACCCTGGGATCCGCCGCACGCACCGTCAAGGCCATGGTGAATGCAACGAGCGACCTCGGCGTGCCCGTGTGGGTGTCCCTCAGCTGCGTTCTCGCCCGCGACACCGGCGCCGTCATGTTCGGCATAGAGGAAAGCCACGAGGCCCCCGATGAGGTAGAGATCCACGGCCCGCTGGACGACGCGGTGCGCGACATCATGTCCGTCGGCGGCTCGGCCGTCCTCATGATGCACTCGGTCCGGGACGTCACCGAGGACGCCGTCAAGGTTCTGCGCGCGGCCTACTCCGGCCCGGTCGGCGCCTATCCCAACGCAGGCTACTGGACGCGGCCGAACTGGACCTTCGTCGACCAGGTGACGCCGGAGGAGTATCTCTCCGACGCCAGACGCTGGGTCGACGCCGGAGCCTCGATTGTGGGCGGCTGCTGCGGAGTGGGAGTCGAACACATACGCGCTCTGAGAGAGGGCCTGTAGATGGGTGCCGGACAGCAAGGCTCAGAAGACATGCACAGCGAACGACCAGACGCCGACCTCAACCTGGCCCTGGGCGACAAGCTCACCATGGTGAACAGGGGTTTCGTGCAATCGCTTAGTCTGAGATTTCACGGAGAGAGGACGGCCGCGGAGCTTGCCTACGCCGACAATCTCGCGGAGACCCGGCGCCTCATGCAGCTCACCCGCGAGATGCAGCGCCAGGGTGTGCCGCTCGACCCGGACGGCGCCGCTCAGAGCCCCGACCGCGGCGAGCCCGACTTCCAGGTGACCGAAAGGGCGGTATGGCTGTCGGACCTGGACCTGATGGCCAGGAACCTGGCGTCGCTACGGCGGGCGAGGAGCGCACTCGAGACATCGCCGGGGCTTGACAATCTGATCGAGGAGGGCGCCGCCTTCGTCGCGGCGTTGCATGACAGGGCCGAAGCGGCCGGAAACCTCACAGCACCCAATCTCGACCGACCGGAATCGGACGCCGAGGGCAGGTCGCTGGAGGACTTTCTCGGGTATCTCGAGGACACAGACGAGAGATTCCTGGCGGGTGAGGCCCATGTAGCCCGGCCGGAGAACGAGGCCCTGTTCACCGTTTTGAACACGGTACTCTGCAACCATCTCCTCGCCATCGAACAGTTCTTCCTGCAGGGGTTTCTGCTGGCGCACTGCAACGAGAAGGCACTCGGCGAAGTCAGGATCCAGCACTCCGTCGACGAGATGACCTGCGCGTTCCGGGTGACGCAGCACATGATCCTCCTGGGGGCCGAGCCGAAACCGGTTTTCAGTCCGCACATCAGGTTGCCCCATCGCGTGAGGGTCGGCTGCGATCCACTGGCGGTCATTCGTCACGATCTCGAACTCACGGAGAATCTCATTGCCGCTCTCGAGAATGCGAAACTGGCGGCGGACCCGAAGACGGCCGACATCCTGTCCCGTTCCCTCACGACGGAAAGGAACGCACGGGACTGGCTTTCCGGCCAGCTCGAACGACTCTCGAAGGGTGAAGCACCGCCGCAGGCAAGCGGCCGGTTCGATGCGATGCTGCAGCGTTGGGCGGTCGCGTGACGCGAAGCCGCGACTGGCCCTAGCGGGCGTAGGAGGGATCGTCGCGATCGAGCAGGCGGCGCAGACCGGGCCACTCGACCGATCCGTCGGCCTTCCAGTCGCCGCCATAGGCCGCGCGATAGTGCCGCTCGCAGGTCTCCCTTGATGGAACGACGTAGGGTTCGGCCGACGACGTGATCTTCATCTGCAGTTCGCAGGCGATGTTGAGCGAAAAGGCATAGAAGAAGGCTTCCGACACCCTGGCGCCTACGCTGGCGAAGGCATGGTGCCGATAGATGAGCGCCCTGTTGCGGCCCAGGTGCCGGGCGATCTCGGCGCAGTACTCGGGCTCGAAGAAGAAGTCGCCATCGATGTAGCCGAGCTGCTCGTAGAACGGGATCGCCGCCTCGGTCAGGCAAGGCAGCAGGCCGTGCTCCTGGGCGGCGACCGCCATCACGCCCATGCCGTGGGCATGGATGACGGCATTGACGTCGGGCCGTGCCCGGAAGATCGAGGCCGCCGGCCTGCACACCGCAAAGTTGGTGGGCGTTCCCGGATCGTCGATCGCGTTGCCGTCCATGTCGACGCGGATCAGGTCCGAGGCCCGAATCTCGTCGAAGAAGAGGCCATGAGGATGAGTCAGGAACCAGCCCCCCTCACCCGGAAGACGTGACACCACCGAACCGTTGGTGAGATCCGACATGCCGTACCTGTCGAGCAGGCGGAAGGCTGCGGCTGTGTCCTGGCGCAGGGCCCATTCCTCTTCGCCGCAGGTCACGGAACCGGGCATCGTTTCGGCGTCCATCGCATTCTCCTTTCACAAGGTCAGGCCTGAGGTCCGAACGACGCGCGAGACAGCCTGAACCAGTCCCCGTCGCGCGCCCCAAGGCGCCCGATATCCACCGTATCGATCAACCCGGACGAGGTTCCGACGCGGCGGCTGGCCCTATTCGGCGGCCCGTGCCTCGGGCCGCTCGAATTGCGGCATGACCCGTTCGGCAAAGAGTTCGATGCCGCGCAGCACCTTCCTGAAGGGCACGAAACCGGGGTTCGGCCACAGGGTGAAGTGCTGGCAGTTGAGCTCTTCGCGAAACTTGTGGAGGCGTTCGGCGACGAAATCCGGCGAGCCTACCGCCAGCACTTCGTACTTCTGCAGGAAGTCGAACCAGTCGAGATTTTCGTCCTCGTCCGAGATCGACTCGTGGGCCGCCAGGAGACCCTTGCGCGCCCAGTTGGGGTTGAGGCCGGTCGCCGCGTCGTAGAAGGCGTTGATGCCGGGGCGCGCCTCCCGTTCGGCCTCTTCCTGGGTCTCGGCGATGTGGAAGGTGCGCATGGCGTTCAGAGTCTGGCCGTTGGCGCACACGCCCATCGCAAGCGGGCGTCCGCACTGCTCCGAAGCGACCTCCCGGTACTTCGTCCACGCTTCGCGCGTGCCCTCAAACGACCGGTTGATGCCGATCACCGAATGGCCGCGCCGGGCCGCGAAGGCGTACGACCTGGTGTTGTCCGCCGACTGCCAGATCGGCGGGTAGGGTTTCTGGTACGGCTTGGGCGTCACACCCAGCGCCTTCAGGGCGCCGTCCGGGTGGTAGTGGTCGGGATCGTCCTTGTAGAAACGCTCGTCCCGCTCGGACCAGCCGGGCACGGGGAAGGTGTAGAACTCGCCCTCGTGGCTCATGGCGTCCTCGGTCCAGCACTTGATCATGATGTCGAGGACCTCCGCGAACAGGCGGTAGTTCGTCTCGGGATCGCGCCGGTCGGCCTCTCGCTTGAACTGGATCCCCGCCGAGCTGTCGGTGCCGCGGGCGATGCCGACGTCGAGCCGCCCCTTCACGAGATGATCGGCGGTCGCGATGTCTTCGGCCATGCGCACGGGGTGATGGTCGGGCAGGATGTTCGCGCTCTGGCCCATGCGCAGCTTCTTCGTCACGCTTGCGAGATGAAGGCCCACGAGAACGGGATTGGGGCAGGCGACCGGATAGCCCCGGTGCCAGAAGTGGTGTTCACCCAGCCAACAGGTCGTGAAGCCGCCCTGCTCGAGCGTCATGGCGGTTTCGCGCCACTCGTCGAACAGCTTGTCTTCGGGATACACCTCAAGCTGGTGATAGTAGACGTTGCCGTCGAACCGCACCGGTCTGCCATCCCCCTCGGCATTGGCGTGCCTTCCGCGGGGAAGGTAGGCAAGGCGCCAGACTCGGTCAACCACACAGCCGAATGATCAATCGGGCGGCGGATCGTCACGAACCGACAAGGGCGGGAACATCAATGAGGACGAACATCGCCTGACCGATTCAGGTGTCGGGCTTCCCCTTCCGCTCAAGGGGACCACGCTTGATGGCTCCGCTCATGTCCGGTCGGCCGCCACCCATTCGCCTAGCTGCGGATGCTCGTCGATGAGGGCGGCAAACGCATCGTCGAGCGCATCGGGATCGATCTCGCCGGCATCGAGCGCCTCGACGGCGTCGAACAGGCGGTGCTTCACGAAGAAGCGCCAGTTGACCGGCACGCGCCACAGGAGGTCTGTCAAGCGGTCGTAGAGCCGGGGAGTCCAGATCTGCTCGAAGGCAACGCGACCGGGACTGTGGCCGAAGAACTCGTTGTCGGCGCCGGCCGCCATCGCGCGGCGGCGCGCGGCGGTCGCACCCTCGTCGATGGCGCCGTCGCGAACCACCACGCCGTAGTCGCGCGCCGCACCCTCGACGGTCACAAAACCGCCCCTGACATCCGCAATGACGGCCCCGGGGTCGCGCTCTTGGGCCAGGCCCCATCCTCCGCCGCCGGCCGCCGTGATGCGGATGATGTCGCCAGGTTCGACCGTCACCACATCGGTGTTGCCGAGGTCGACCTCACGTGCGGTGCCGGGATTGCGGATGAACCGGGAAGACTTGCCCGCCGCGCCACCGGCGATTCCCCACGGCGTGAAGACCATGCGGTCGCGGTTGCGCGCCGTGAGCACGGTGTGCGGTGCGAACACCTGGAACAGCATGGTGGTCGAAAGGCCGCCACGGTGCCGGCCTGCGCCCGCCGTGTCGGGAGCGAGGCCGTATTCCAGGATGCGGATCGGCACGTCGGCCTCGTTGATCTCCGCGGGAGTGTTCTTGAAGAATGCCTGATTGGCGCCGCAGCCTTCCGATCCGTCGCCCGCCGCGCTCGCACCGGCGCCGGCGGTGATCGGACTGATGTTCGCCATCACGCTCCTGCCCGTGCGGTTGTCGGTGGTGCGCACGTTGAGCAAGGGGCCGCCACTTCCCGGACCACCCTGCAACCGGTCGGGCAGGGCCTGGGCGAACGCGCCGAAGATGGTCGACATGAGACGACCCACGCCGAGGCTCCTCATGCCGACGGCGGCCGGAAACCGGGGGTTCACGATGGAGCCTTCGGGCAGGATGCAGCTCAGAGGCCGGAGCAGGCCACAGTTCCTGAGAATGGAAGGGTCGAGCGTGTAGAGCACGTAGACCGCCCCCACCATCAGCAGCACATGCCGTTCGTCGCCTCCCGTGGGAACGTTGATCGAGGACGCCAGCTGAGGGTCGGAGCCGGTGTAGTCGAAGACGATCTCGTCGCCACTCACGATCAGGTTGAGGGCGACACGGGCCGGATAACCTGCGGGCGAGTCCTCGTCCATGAAATCGGCGAAAAAGTACTCACCGTCCGGAATCGAGCGGATGACCTGCCGCGCCTGGGCTTCGGCGAGGTCCAGCAGGTCCGCGACGCCTTCCCTGAAGGTCTCGATGCCGAAACGGGCGATGATCTCCCTCACTCTGGCCTCGCCGATGCTGACCGAGGCGTACTGGGCCTTCATGTCGCCCCAGTTCTGCTCGGGCATGCGCACGTTGGCCATGATGATGTCGACCAGTTCCCGGTTCAGTTCGCCCTTGCGGTAGAGCCTGACGGGCGGCAGGCGCAGGCCCTCCTGGTGCACCTCGGTGAGCTGACGCGAGAGACTCGCAGGCACGGCGCCGCCGATATCGGTGTTGTGCACGTGACCGACGGCGAAGCAGACCAGTTCGCCGTCGTGGAAGACGGGCTTCCAGATATGCATGTCGGGCGTGTGGGTGCAGACGAATCCGCTGTAGGGGTCGTTGCAGATGACGACATCACCTTCGTCGTAGTCCTCGATCAGGCTCAGGCCGCGCGCGTAGTCGAGGCCGACGAACCATGTGGCTCCGAAGTCGAAGGGCGAAGCGAAGGTCTTGCCCTCGGGTGTCACGAGGCCGCAGGTGAAGTCCTCGCTTTCCTTCACGAAGGTGGAATGGGCCGTGCGCATCAGCGTGCGCGCCATGGCTTCGGCCGCCGCCTGGCAGTGATTGGAGAGGATCTGCAGGGTCACCCTGTCGATCGGCATCGGATTTCCCCTCCCTGGGTCAGGATCAGATGGCCATAGCCGTCGACACGGGCATGGAAGCCCTCCGCCACGCAGACGGTGGTGTCGCTCTGCGAGACGATGGCCGGACCATCGAAGGTGTGGCCGGGATGCAGGGCTTCGCGCCGGAACAGCGCGGCCTGCACGGTCCGGCCGTCCGCGTGGACCGGGACTCGGTCCTCCGGCTCCGCGATGGCCGGCTTGCCGTCGGCACAATCGAAACGGGGCTTCGGGGTCCGGCCCAGCGCAACCAGGCGCAGGTTGACGATCTGGACCGGTGCCGCCCGGTCCGCATGAGCGTAGACCTGCTCGTGGGCGGCATGGAATGCCTCCTCGAGCGCCGCGACATCGCCCGCTTCGATGGCGTCGGCGTCGAGGAACGCCTCGATCTCGAAGGACTGTCCCTTGTAGCGCATGTCCGCCGAGTGGATGAAGACGGCGTGCCCGTCATAGCGCTGCTCGTGGCGCAGCCATCGTTCGCCCAGGGCCCGCAGGGATTCGAAACCCTCCCGGATTGCAGTCGCCGTGCCGGCGTTGACATCGGCGTAGATCGTCCGGACGAAGTCGTTTTTCAGATCGGCGATCAGGCCGCCCAAGGCGCTCAGAACGCCAGGTGCGGTCGGAATGACCACGGTCGACATGTTGAGCTCGCGAGCCAGGAAACAGGCGATCATGGGTCCCGCGCCGCCGAAGGCGATGAGGGCGTTGTCGCGCGGATCGATGCCGTAGGACGACACCAGTTTCGAGACTTCGAGGTACATGCCGGACACCGACACCCGGACGATCGCTTCCGCGGTCTCCTCGACGCTGCGCTCCATGCTCCGGGCGAGCGCGCCGACGGCGCGGCGCGCGGCGCCGATATCCACTTGGACCGCGTCATAGCCGTGGTCGCTCTGGCCGACATAGCCCAGGACAGCAAAGGCGTCGGTCAGCGTGGGCCTTTCACCACCCTTGCCGTAGCAGGCCGGACCCGGAATCGCGCCCGCGCTTTCAGGACCCACCTTCAGCACCCCGACATCATCGATCCGGGCGATCGATCCGCCTCCTGCGCCGATCGAGGTGACCGACACCGTCGGGATGTAGATCGGGAACTCGCCGATCATCTCCCCGATACCGTACTGCGGCCGGCCATCGGCGATGAACGCGACATCGGCGCTGGTCCCGCCGACATCGAAGCTGATGGCGTCGCGGTATCCGGAGAGCGCGGCAACATGGCTCGCGCCGATCACGCCCGAGGCGGTACCCGACATGATCATCTGGGCGCAAGCGGTCTTGCCCATCTCGGCGCTCATCACGCCGCCGTTCGACTTCGTGACAAGCGGCTCGGCCGGCACGCCCGCCTCGCGCAGCGCGTCCTGCAGCGAGGCCAGGTAACGGCTGACGCGCGGCTGCACGTAGCCGTGGATGACGGCGGTGATCGTGCGCTCGTACTCGCGGATGATCGACCAGACGTCGGTGGAGCAGAACACGCGAAGTTCCGGCGCCATCTCCCGCACCATGTCGGCCACTTCGTGTTCGTGGGCGGGATTGCGGTAGGCGTTGAGGAGCGACACGACGATTCCCTCGGCGCACGCCTCGCGCGCCTTTGCGACGGCTGTCTCGACGCTGGCCCTGTCGACCGGTCGAAGTTCGCTGCCGTCGCTTGCCAGGCGCCCCGCGACCGGAAAGACCCGCTCTCTGGGGATGAGCGGCGCGGGGCGCTTCGAGAGCAGGTTGTAGACATCCGGCGTTCTCAGCCGGGCCACCTCCAGCACGTCGACGAACCCCTCGGTCGTGAAGTGGCAGAGCCTGATGCCCTTGCGCTGGATCACGGTGTTCACGCCCACGGTGGTGCCGTGGCTGAAGTGGGCGATCTCGCCAGGAGCGATGCCGAAGCGCGCTTCGAGCTGGCGGACTCCGTCCAGCACCTCGGCGCCCGGCCTGTCCGGACGCGACGGCACCTTCAGGGCCTGTGTCTCCAGGGTGGCTTCGTCGAACACGAAGAAGTCGGTGAACGTGCCTCCGATATCGACTCCGACGCGATAGGACATCCCGCTTCCCCGGCTCGTCCGCATGTTCCTTGTACGCCGGGCCGGTTCACTGGTCCGTGGGTACAGGGCCCGAACCCTTCGGGGCTGGTGACGATTTGTCAAACCGCAAGGCGATTGGCCGGGAACACCGTCAACGTGCGCAGCGCGCCGATCGGCCGATGTGCATGGCACGTGGAACATCCAGGTCTTGGACGCCCGGCCAGTCCGCCGGATAGAATCCGGGCCCGTCGGACAGGAACCCCTGGGGGAGGAGACGATGACGCCCGAACAGATGAGCGAGGCGATCGACGCTGCCTGGGCGGCCTTCTCGGCCGGCGACCTCGACGGCTTCGTCGCGGGATGCGCCGAGGACATCGTCTACAGCGACAACGCCGGACAGGAACCGCTTCACGGCCGCGATGCGTTCAGGCGTTACGCTTCAGGCTGGTTCGAAGCGTCGAGCGACCGCCGCGCCTCCCCCTTGCGCAAGACGATCGGCAGCTGCCGCGTCGCGACGGAAGTCCGCCTCGAGATGACACACGACGGAGCGCCTCTCTATGGAGTCCAGGCAGCCGGGGCCCGGATCGCCTTCGATTTCGCGATGATCGCCGACTTCCGCGACGGCCGGATCACCAGGATCGTCGCCTACTACAATCCGGCCAGCGTGATGCAGGATCTCGGTCTGCCCTTCGGCGCACCCGCGTGAAGCGCATCACCTGAACTCCGCATGAGAAGCAGCCTGTTGCAGGCGTCGAGCGCCGCGGCCTTGTCGCGTCCGGCGGAGGTTTCCGACCGGGTTCCCCGAACCTCGCCGTCGGGACAATCAGCCGGCCGTGACCCGGTCCACCTGTGGACACCTCGGCCAGTCACGCCCTTCGGCCTCTCCGACAGCCAGAAACCTGTTGCGTCGACGACGCCGTTGGTCACGATTCAGGCAGCAAGACCGGACCCGCCATGCACCGTTTCCTCGCGGGAGTGCTTGTCGCCGCAGCGATGGCGCTCCTTTCCGGCACCGCCATCGCGGAAGAAGCCTACGCCCTCTCGATGCACGGCGACGAGGTCTTTCCTGACGGGCCCCGGGACCACTTTCCCTGGGTCAACCGGGAGGCACCCAAGGGTGGGGACCTGAGCCTTGCCGTTGTCGGCACGTTCGACAGCATGAATCCTCACATCATCCAGGGGATTCCCGCGAGCGGCCTCAGGCCACTTGTCTTTCAGTCACTGCTCTATCGCTCTCCCGACGAGCCGTTCACGCTCTATCCCCAGGTGGCGCGCGCCATCGACATGGCGGATGACCGAACGAACATCGTCTTTCACCTGGACCCCCGTGCCCGCTTCCATGACGGATCGGCGGTGACGGCTGATGACGTGCTCTTCACCTTCGATGCACTTCTCAATGACGGCCGTCCCCACACCCAGACCTACTTCTCCGGGGTCACGGGCGTCCGGAAACTTGGCCCACTGGCCGTCTCCTTCGACCTCAGGGGAGACAACTGGGAACTTCCCATGCTGCTGGGTCTCATGCCGGTCCTTTCGAAGACGTACTTCGAGACCGTGACCTTCACAGAAACCAGCCTCGAGGTTCCCGTCGGAACAGGCCCCTACCGGGTGGAGACCATCGATGCGGGCCATCGCGTCGTCTACCGGCGTGATCCGGACTACTGGGGCCGCGACCTGCCGCAGAGCCTCGGCCGCTACAATTTCGACACGATCACGTACACCTGGTACCGGGACTCCAATGTCGCCCATCAGGCGTTCCTGGCGGGCGACGCCAACATACGATTCGAGGGCGACAGCAGGCGCTGGGTCACAGGTTACGACGTCCCGGCGCGCGATGACGGCCGGATCGTCATGGCCTCCGTGACGAGCGGGCGGCCGTCAGGTCTCTACGCTGTTGCGTGGAACCACAGAAGGGTCCCGTTCGACGATGTCCGGGTGCGCGACGCCCTGGGTCTTTCCTTTGATTTCGACTGGATCAACGAGAACCTGCTCCATGGCCAGTACGCGCGGACGACAAGCCTCTTCGACAACTCCATGCTCCAGGCAAGAGGTGCCGCGGCAGGAAGGGAACGCGCCTTCCTCGAACCCTGGGAGAACGAACTGGAGCCGGTCGTCTTCGAGAGGCCCTGGTCACCGGCGGAAGGGACCCTGCGCCAGCGCCTGAAGGAAGCGACGCGCCTGTTGCAGGAGGCGGGATACGTCTTGCGCGACGGCGAGCTGGTCAGTGAAGCGACGGGTGAGCCCCTCTCCTTTGAGCTGCTGCTCAACGATCCCGGAGAGGAACGGATCTTCCTTGCCTGGTTCGCCAACCTCGAACGTCTCGGCATCCGTCCCGTCTTGCGGACGGTCGACGCCGCGCAGCACCGCAACCGCATGCGGCAGTTCGACTTTGACGCCCTCGTCTGGCGCTGGGGTGTCTCGCTCTCCCCGGGCAATGAACAGTGGATCTACTGGGGGACCAATGCAGCCGATGACGAGGGAAGCCGGAACTACGCCGGCATCCGCAGTCCAGTCCTCGATTCGATCATCACGTCCCTCTCCGATGCCCGGTCGAGGGAAGATCTCGAAGCCGCAGCCAGGGCACTCGATCGGGTCCTGATGTGGGGCCGTCACGTCCTTCCCCTCTACCACCGCACGGAAGACCTTGTCGCCTACTGGTCTTCGCTCCGGCGGCCGCAACGGTCGGTTCTCTACGGTAGCGACATCTGGGCGTGGTGGCATGAACCGCCTTAGTCCCCTCATGTCCATCCGCACGGTCGATGCCGCCGGATGATCCCCACAAGAGGCCTCGCGTGAACGGCGCTGACACGCGCCACCCTTCAGCCTGGCGGCCGGGCGACTTCGCTTCGCCGGAAGAACTTTCCGTGGATCTCACCGGTCGTGACATCGTCTCCCTCGAAGACGCCGTCACACGAATAGGCGAATGCGGTCGGTCCCTGCCCGATCCTCATCGCCGCGAGGATGTGTCCCTCCCCGGTCTCGACGAGACCATCGAAGGCCTCGCAACCGTGCTGATGGAGGGCCGCGGCATCGCCATCGTGCGCGGCTTCCCTGTCAAGAACCACGATGAGAGCGCCATCGCGCTCATGTTCCGTGTCTTCTGCTGTCGCATGGGACGTTTGCTCAGCCAGAGCAAGCGGAGGGAGCGCATTGGCATCGTGGCCCACCGCCCGGACCGGATTCTCGAGCTCAGGGGCTACGAGCGGACTGGCCGGCAAACGCTGCATACCGACATGGGGGCCGTCCTCGGCATGCTGTGCGTGCGCAGGGCCCGTGAGGGTGGGGAATCGAGACTGGCAAGCGCCCTTGCCATCCATGACGAGATTCGCGCATCACGCCCCGATCTTCTTGAACCGCTCTTCAGGGGGTTTCCGGTCGGCTGGGGGGAGGAGCCCCCCGACAGGGCCACCAACGGCTACAGCGAATACGATGTTCCGGTCCTCTCCTGGAACGACGGCCGGATCTCGGTCTGCTACCTGGCACCCCAGGTCCGTCAGGCGGCAGAACTTGCCGGCACAATCCTGACCGCCACCGCCGCCGAAGCCTTCGACCTCTTCGCCCGCATGTGCGAACGAGAGGACATCGTCCTGACACTCGCTCTCAAGGAAGGAGAGGCCTACTTCATCAACAACTACAACACGCTGCACGCCCGCAACGCCTTCATCGATGACCCCGAAGTGGGCCGCGGACGTCTCATGCTGCGTGCCTGGCTCGACATGGCGCAGCCCTACCCGATCTCACGGGGCCTGAGGCTCTACTACGATGACCTCAGATCGGCCTACGGCGAGTACCGGCCGTCCGTTGACGAAGAATGTGACAGGCCACGTCATTCCCTGCCCTGACGCTGTCGTCTCGCGAAGCGTGTTCTTCCCGCCGGATTCCGCTCGCCATGTCGAGAAAGACCCTGGCGAGATCAGCTTCCGTCACAACACCGAGCATGGCCGCCGGTTCTCCGACGTCCACCACGGGAATGCTGGCATGACCTGTCCGGCGAATGCGTTCCATGGCATCGCGAATGGACATCCCTGCCGTGAGCACGGGCCCGGTCGGCAGGACAAGGGCGGAGATGGTCGCCGCCTCTCGGGGATTATCGACCAGATCGTCGAATCTGACCCGGCCGATGATGACCCCGTGACCGTCGAGAACATAGGCCTCATGATGATGGTTCTTGACGAGGCGTGCCATGGCCTCATCGGGTGTCATGTCGGGTTCGAGAGCCGTGAAGTCGCGGCTGACATGGGAATCGATCAGCATGTTGCCGGCCATCACCCGGTCACGCCCCAGCGACAGATCGAACCCGCGCTGCCGCAGCTGGACGTCGAAGATTGACCGGCCGAACATCCGGTAGCAGACGACATTGGAGAAGACCACGCTCACCATGGTTGCCGTGGTGAGGTCATAGTTGCGCGTCAGTTCGAAGACGATGAGGATCGTGGCAAGTGGCGCACCGATGACGGCACTGGCCACCGCCATCATGCCGCAGATCGCGTAGACGGAAAGATCCGAGCGAAGGTCACCGAACACCAGGTAGGCGGCATCCCCGGCAAGGGCGCCGAAGAAGATGCCGACGAAGAGGGCCGGGGTGAAGACGCCTCCGGCGAAGCCGCATCCCAGGCAGAGCGCCGTCGCCACGATCTTGGCAACGAGAAGAATCGCCAGTCCGGAGGGCTCGAAGGCGCCGTCGACAATTGCGAGCCTCATGGTGTCGGTTCCGGTTCCCAGGATTCCGGGAAGCCACAGCGCCGCGATCCCCAGTGCCACACCTGCCGCCATGGGCTTGAGACAGGAAGGGATCGGCAGGCGCTCGCCGAGCGTCTGGCTGAAGAGAATGGCCCTCATGTAGGCGACGGCGACGAGGGCGGAGAGAATGCCGATGACGATGAATCCGGGGTATTCGCCCACGTGTCCGATACTGACGGGAGCCACCTCGAAGAGAGGCGGATGGGCGAACACCACCGTCACCATGACGTGGCTTGCCGTGGCTGCCACGGTGACCGGAGCAAAGGCGCGCAGCGAGTAGTGCCGGAGGATTACCTCGTGGGCGAAGATGATGCCGGCGATGGGCGCGTTGAACGCCGCCGCGATGGCGGCCGCCACGCCACAGCCGACCCCTACCCTGATCGTCCACGTGTTCATCCTGCCGGTGAACCCGACGAGGGATCCCAGCGTCGCCCCGAGATGAACCAGGGGACCGTAGTGTCCGACCGACGCGCCTGATCCGAGAGAAAGCAGACTCGCCACGGCCGACAGGAAACCCGACCGCGGCGCCATGCGGCTGTCGGCGACATGCACCGCCTCGATGACGTCCTGGGGGCCACCCGCTCTTTTCCCGGGGATCTTCAGGCTGACCAGTCCGACTGCCAGGCCGCCGAGCGCAGGCACGGCGATGGTGGCAACAAGGAGCCAGTCAGTACCCGCGGCCATGGCCCGACTCTCCGCCGAAATGAGGAACCAGTTGTTCATCAGTTCGATGGCCTGGAGAAAGACCACGGTTGCCAGCGACGCCAGCACCCCCGTCACAAGCCCGAGCACCGTGACGGAGACAATGCGCGCGACGAGACCCGTACCGGAGACCATCACCGCTGGTCCGGGCGTACACTCATGAAGACGTCCCCGGGCTGTCCGCAACGCGGGCAGTACTATCGACGCCACGACCAGCGAGTTCAAATTCACCTGCCGATGTCATCCGACGGCGGCCCCTCCGCGCTCACACGACGCGTATCCGGCCAATCACCCCGCTTCCCAAGAATTCGGCCGGTGCCTTACCATTGCGTACCGCCTCATGTGGTGTCGATACTGAAAAGAGCGCCCTTGCCGGAGAGCGGGCCCCTGGAATCAGATGCAGCACGTTGAGCCAGCCCGTCTTCACGCACATCTGCGCAACTTCTGCCTTGTGGCCATGTTGACGGCGGTCATGGCTGGTCCTTCTTCCTTCTCCGGTTCGCATGATTCCACCATGACCTTGGCGGCATCGTCTGACTCCGGCCTCTCCCGGGACGCAACGATTCTTGCCCGGCGCCTTCACCAGACATTGAACGATGACCTGATGATGGACGATCTCGCTCTCCAGGAACTGGGCCGGGAGATCGATCTCGTTCTGACACAGATCCGGACTCGTCACCCCCGCATGACCGAGATTTCCGCGCGCCAGTGGCACAGGCCTTCGGTGCTGCTTCTCGAGCTGGAAGGCGATCTTCGGGACACAGTCGTCGAGCGCTGGAAGAACGCAAATGTCGTCCCGCTGCCCCTGACCGGTCATGCGGCCTTCGATGAACTCAATGCCGGGACCGGCCTCCACAGGGTTGAAGTGCTCCCTTCCCTCTCAACCGCCATCATGCACCTCGGCAATATTGCCAATCTGCGCGTTGCCCGTGAGGCGTATGCGGCCGCGGAGGGTGTCCGCCGTGCTTCGTTCGACGAGACTCTGGGTGACGGCCCCGACGTCGTGGCGGCAAATCCTGACGGCGCATGGTACGTGGCCATGCGCAACGCCTGGGGCGACTGCCCTTCCGGATGCATCCATTCGGAAACCTTCTTCTTCATCGTGGAGCATGGGCGTCTCGAGCAGGTGACAACAAAGGACGCCGAGGACATTCCACAGTTCCGGGCGATCATTCCGATCCCGGAGTGGACACGCTGGTTTCCTGAGACAACACGGGACGAGGGTTAGCCCGAAGTTCCAGCGCTGATCAAGCACAAGTGTCTGTTATGAATGACATTCGATAGATTTCAACAGCGTGTTACTGGGTACATTATGGCTTCACGCCCAGGAGCTTGAACGCTTTCCTCTGGAGCGGCGTGGGCCGCGTGG
>JAJEHK010000215.1 GCA_022823765.1 Alphaproteobacteria bacterium
GGGCTCGTCAAAGGTGCTGATGTGGAACTCGATGATCGGACCAAGGTCACCACCGTCACCTTCCCAGGTCAGTGGCGTTCCACAGTCACCGCAGAACCCGCGACGCACGCCTGGCGATGAATTGTAGTGCCTGCGATCCGCGCCGCTGAAGGTAATCTGCTCGACCCTGTAGCCGGCAAGCGTCACCACAGCAGCGCCGTTGTGCTTGCGGCAGCTGTGACAGTGGCAATGAGTCACATCGAAAGGCTCGTCCCTCGCCTCGAAGCGTATGGCGCCGCACATGCAACGCCCGGTTCTCGTCACGGTCATTGTGTCCTCCCCTTCAGATGAGCAATGTCCATCCGACACCGTTGTACCCGTCTCTCACCATCGGTTCCGGCACAGGCGCACCTGGCGCCTCTTACCGGAATGCGGTCACCGCATAATCAGGGCGTTGGCCCTCCATCGCAACACGATGTGCTTCCGTCTAATCTGATCGATGCTCTCTGGCCCGCCACGTGACACACCAGCTTCCTGCGTTTCCGACGGACCGCAAGGCCATGCCCGTGGGCGGGCGGTCCGGATCGATCCCTGTTGGCCAACGATGCCACGCCATCCTCCGAACTCCGAAACTGCCAAAATGGATCAATCCAGCGATCTGGCGTTCGTTGTCCAACGAGAGTGTCATGAGGTAAAGGCTGCATGCCGTTGAGACGGAACCAATGGATGTCAAGTTCGCACCGAGCCTCCTACACTGACCCTTGCCATGTTCGTTGACCGCAACAGGATCCAACTCAACGCGCGCTGGGGGAACGGGGACGTCCAGACTCCTGGCGAAGCGCCCGAACGGAACATCGCTTCCGCGGGGACTCCGATACGGGAGAACGGACCCGGATGACCCGCAGCCTTCTGGAAGTCAGGGGACTGCGCACCGTCTTCCGTACGCGCAAGAGGACCGTCCATGCTGTCAACTCGGTGAATTTCGACCTCGACGAAGGCGAGGTTCTGGGTGTCGTCGGCGAATCCGGTTCAGGCAAGTCGGTGACCATGATGTCGCTCCTGGGTCTGCTGGCGACTCCGCCAGCGGAGATTACCGGCGGTTCGGTCACCTTCGATGGGCAGGACTTGCTCTCCATGGAGACACCGGACCTGCGCCGGATCCGCGGACGTGACATCGGTTTCGTCTTCCAGAATCCGATGACGTCACTCAATCCCGTTCTCACGATCGGCCATCAACTCGTGGAGCCAATGCGCCACCACCTGAAGCTGTCGCCGAGCGCGGCCCGGGCCAGGGCCTGTGAACTTCTCGACCTCGTCGGCATTGCCGATGCCGGACGCCGCCTGCGGGATTACCCCCACCAGTTCTCGGGCGGCATGTGCCAGCGAGTGATGATCGCGATGGCGCTCTCCTGCACACCACGCATCCTGATCGCCGACGAGCCGACGACGGCTCTCGACGTCACCATTCAGGCGCAGATACTCGAACTGGTCGGCAAGCTCCGGGAACGGTTCGGCATGGCAATCGTGTGGATCTCGCACGATCTCGGCGTCGTCGCTGAAATCGCCGACCGGGTACTCGTGATGTACGGCGGCAGGATCGTCGAGGCCGCACCGGCCAACGACCTTTTCCGCCAGCCCCGGCATCCCTATACCCGGGCCCTGCTTGAAACGGTGCCGTCGGCATGTGCAGGCGACAGGGGACGACTGACTACCATCAGCGGACAGCCGCCCACCCTCGTTGCAGCACCCCGCTGCTGCGCCTTTGCACCTCGCTGCACCGTGGCGATCAAGCGCTGCCATGAAGAGGTACCGCCTTCGGTCTCCCTTTCAGACCGCCACGAAGCGGCGTGTTTTCTTGCCGGCCAGCGCCATGAACCCTGAACTCCTCCGCGTGAAGGATCTCAAGATCCACTTTCCCGTGACCTCTGGCATCCTGCGGCGCACCACCGGCCACGTGCGGGCCGTTGACGGCGTCTCGTTTTCCATCGAACGCGGCCGGACCCTGGGACTCGTGGGCGAATCTGGCTCCGGCAAGACGACCACCGGACGCGCACTGCTCCGACTGGTGGATATCACCTCTGGCACGGTCACCGTGGAGGGCATCGACGTCACTGCCGCTCGCTCGCGCGAACTCAGGCGGCTCCGTCCCAGAATGCAAATGATCTTCCAGGACCCCCTCTCGTGTCTCAATCCGCGCCTCAGTGTCGCCGACATCATTGCCGAGCCACTTGACGAGAACGAACAATTGACACGCCGTGACCGTGACCGGGCCGTCGGTCAATTGATGGACGCCGTCGGCCTCCTGCGGGCCTGGGCCATGCGGTTCCCCCACGAGTTTTCAGGTGGACAATGCCAGCGGATCGGGATTGCACGGGCCCTGGCGCTCAAGCCCCGGCTGATCGTCTGCGACGAACCGATCGCCAGTCTCGATTTTTCCGTTCAGGCACAGATCGTGAACCTCCTGAAGGACCTTCAGGAAGAGCACGCATTGGCCTACCTCTTCATCAGCCACGATCTCGGCATGATCCGCCACATGGCCGACGATGTCGCCGTCATGTATCTGGGAAAGATCGTCGAGCGTGCACCGGTCGACATGCTCTTCGACAACCCGATGCATCCCTACACACAGGCGCTGATGTCCGCCGCACCCTCCATGCCCGGCACGGCGCGGCGGCGGCGGGTCGTGCTCAAGGGCGAAAGTCCCTCGGCGAGCGAACCCCTTGCCGGATGCGTATTCCGGAGCCGCTGCCCGCTGGCGACCGCCGTTTGCAGCCACAAGACGCCATCTCTCGCCACTGTCGCAACGGACCATCGCGTCGCCTGCCATCTTCATCCATCAGCCAGGGAACCACAGACATCATGAACAGAACCCTCCCCGTCATCCTTGCCACCGCTCTCGTTCTCGCGTCCGCCCCGGCAAAGGCCGAGAGAGGCAGCGACGGCCATGTCGGCATCCTCTACTGGCAGGCGCCATCGATCCTCAATCCCTACCTTTCCGCCGGCACCAAGGACCTGGAAGCAGCATCGTTGATTCTTGAACCACTTGCCCGTCATGACGAGAATGGAACGCTCGTGGCCTGGCTCGCCGAAAGCGTGCCAACCGTCGCCAACGGAGGCGTCTCCGACGACCTGACGACCATCACCTGGACCTTGCGGGACGACCTCGTCTGGTCCGATGGAAGCCCCGTGACATCCGCCGATGTCGTGTTCACGGCGGACTACTGCCTCGACCCCGCCGGAGGCTGCTCCGGGCTGACGCAGTTCGGTGATGTCGTCGAGGTCGCTGCGGTCGACGAAAGGACCGTCAGGGTCACCTTCGGCATTGCCAAGCCCTATCCTTACGGACCCTTCGTCGGCGCCGGTTCGCCGATCCTCCAGAAGGCGCAGTTTGCCGAGTGCACGGGAGCCAGAGCGCCGGAATGCACGGACGCCAACTTCAATCCGATCGGCACCGGACCGTTCCGCGTCGTGGAATTCCGGTCCAACGATGTCGTCTCGCTGGAAGCCAACCCCCACTACCGCGATCCATCGAAGCCCGCCTTCGCCACCGTCACGCTGAAGGGCGGGGGCGACGCCGCATCGGCGGGCCGCGCGGTCCTCGAGACCGGCGAGTTCGACTACGCCTGGAACCTGCAGCTCGCACCCGACGTCCTGGAGGGCATGCAGGACTCAGGCCTGGGACTCGTGGTATCCGGTTTCGGAACTCTCGTCGAGCGTCTCATCGTCAATCTCACCGATCCGTCGCCCGGTCTCGGTGATGCGCGCTCTACACGCAATTACCCCCACCCCTTTCTTTCCGATCATGCGGTCCGCAAGGCACTTTCCATGGCCATCGACCGCGCAACCCTTGTCGAGATCGGCTACGGCCCGGCCGGACGCGTGACCTGCAACATCGTGCCGGCACCGGAGCTCTACACGTCCACCGCCAATGACGACTGCCTGGTTCAGGATCTCGACGGCGCGAACCGCCTTCTCGACGAGGCGGGATGGCAGCGTGGAACGGACGGGATCCGCCAGAAGGACGGTTTGCGCCTGTCGATTGTCTACCAGACCTCGACCAATGCCGTGCGCCAGGACTTCCAGGCCCTCATCAAGCACTGGTGGTCCCTGATCGGCGTTGAAACGGAGCTGCGCAACATCGATGCCTCGGTATTCTTCGGCGGAAACCCCGGAAACCCGGACACCTACCTCAAGTTCCTTGCCGACATCCAGATGTACGCCAATGGCTTCGAAGGAACCGATCCGGAGCCCTATCTTGCCAGTTGGCGATGCGGCAACGAGCCACGGCCCGATACCCAGTGGCAGGGCCAGAACATTCCACGCTATTGCAACGCCGCCTACGACGGTCTGGTGGACGAGATGGCTCGGACCGGAGAGTCTGAGGAACGGGCCCGTCTGGCCAGAACGATGAACGACATGCTGATGCAGGACTACGTGATGATTCCGCTGGTCCATCGGGGACGGGTGTCGGCTCACGCCACGTCGCTGGGCGGAGTGCGGCTCAACAACTGGGACAGCGAACTCTGGAACATCGCT
>JAJEHK010000322.1 GCA_022823765.1 Alphaproteobacteria bacterium
CCTCGGCAACAGCCGAGACGGAACGGTCGGCTGCCAACAGTCGTGCTTGACTGGAGACGCTCCATTACAGACCGGCACAGCGGATCCGCGACAAGTGCGATTACAAGGGTGGACGCAACCTCCCTGCTATGTCAGTGTGTCGCCGTCGCTGTCGTCAGGGAAAAGCACATGGCCGACACATCGACGGACAAGCCCGTCGTCTCACTTGTTCGCAACGTCTGTCAGCCAATCACGGCAGAACTTGAAGAAACCATCGTCTTTGTGGATGGCACCGCGTCAGACGCCCTTGCGAAGGTCCTGACGCGTTCTGCCGAAGTCGTCCGGACGGCAGCGACGGAATAGGTGGAGCGATCTTGGACGAGGGTCGTATCATGGATCATCGAACCGACGTCTCCTTCGCAGGGTTTTTCGGTTCGATGGCCCTCGTCCAACATCGCTCCACAGATTGATGGAGGCGCGGGACGGAATCGAACCGGCGTGTCGGGAATAGCCACTCACCGTGCATGACCGCTATGCCACCGCGCCTCCATCGCGATGCCTCGCGGGCAGGGCCGGATAGTCTAGAAAATGTCCATCGCGTCCTTCTTGCCAAAGACCTTCGCGATATAACGCTCCGGGGAGCCGCCATTCTCCGGGGCGCTTCTTGATCGGCAGAAGCCAAGGCGATGCTCGGAATGAACAAGCCCGGGGCTGCCCGAATTCTGACCTCCGTCTCCGAACCCGACGAGTGCCTTCAGGTGGACGATGGCCAGGGGCGCGTCGGGCGCCAGCGCGGGGTTCCGTGATCACTTCCGGCGGGAGGCTTCCAGAGGCTCGATGGCGAGGGCGCCCACACTCTTCTTCTGTGGGATGCCGGTGACGATCTCCGCCCCGTCAGGGCACTCGTCGACTGCTTCCAGGGCGGTGACGGCCACGCCCGTGTTCTCCTACGGAATCTCAGACAGCTGTTCCCGGTTGTCTGTCATGATGATTGCATCGTCGCCAGCCCGGCTGATCTCGTCGCAGATATCTTGCAGCTTGACCAGCGGACCGTGGTCGCGTAGGCATGGGCGACGTGGCGCAACAGCCCGCGACGGCGGGCGCACGGTCGTTTCCGGGTTGCCCGGCCAGGGTGAGGCGATGCTTCATTGCGCTGCAGTCGGGCCGCGGAAAGGCAGTTCCAGGCCGATTCAACGAGTGCCCGCCGCAGCAGACCGAAACGCCGCAGCAGCCGACGGGCGTGTCGAGACCCGTCAGGTCATCCAGTTCGGTCAGTACCATCAACGCAGTGAGAACGTTGATACCACGCAGGCCGATCCAGGCCTCCGCCACGTGGTGACTGTCACGGCTTGGGAAACATTCGCTATCTTCCCGGCTGCAGTGCCGGATCAGATGTTCCCTCAAATTTGATTCTTGAATTCGGGAGACTATAGTCAGGGACGACATTCGAATGACATTCGGGCAGTTCTCGCAGTGGAGTATGGCATGTTGAGAATCAATCCTCTTTCTGGAGCCCTTGGGGCGGAGCTGAGCGGCGTGAACCTCTCGCATACTCTCCCTCCGGAAGTGCGCGAGGAAATGCTCGACGCCCTCCATCAGCACCTGGTCATCTTTATCCGGGATCAAGAACTCACGTGCGCGCAGCACCACGCCTTCGCCGGCAACTTCGGTCCCCAGATCGAGCATCCTTTCACCAAGGGTCTCGACGAGTGGCCCGAAATCATCGAGATCATCCGATCGCCGGGCGAGGCTTACAGCTGGGACAGCAAGTTTCATTCGGACCTCATGTTCCTTGAGGAACCGCCAATGGGCGCCAGCCTCTACGCGGTCGAGGTCCCTCCGTACGGCGGCGATACCATGTTCGTTAACATGTACCTCGCCTACGAAACCCTCTCGGACGGAATGAAGAAGTTGCTGTCGGGGCTGCGCGGCATCAACCACTCAGGGCCGCCCGAGGGCTACTCGACCCCGGGCGCGATGAACGGAAAGCAGGGCGAGTCGATGGAAGCCTCGCATCCGGTGGTGCGCACCCATCCTGCCACAGGCCGCAAGTCCTTGTTCGTGAGCCCCGGATTCACGCGGCGCTTCGAGGGCATGACAGCCGAAGAGAGCCTGCCTCTCATCGATTATCTATGTAGCCACGCGTTGCGGCCCGAGTTCTCGTGTCGCTTTCGCTGGACTCCCGGTGCGATCGCGGTATGGGACAATCGGGTGAGTCTGCATCGAGCTGTGCCGGACTTTTACGGGGAAGTGGACAAGCATCGCAGGGTCATGCACCGGGTGACGATCGGCGGTGACCGACCGGTTTGAGTCGATGCCCGGTTGAGATCATTGTTGGGTGATACAATGCTGTCTTGAGGGAATCTTCGAACACAGTCAAGGCAACCATCACGAGGGAACAACAGGAGGACGCAATGAGAAATTCCGGCATGGATCAACTCAGGAAACGCGTGTCATCGCGGGGCCTGGAGCGTCGCGAGTTCATGCAGTATGCGGCAGCGGCAGGCGTGGCGGCGGGAGCGCCGGCTGCGACGTTGTCGTCTTCGGTTGAAGCGTCGACTCCCAAGTTCGGAGGCCACGCCCGCATCGGATGGCACGGCGGCGCGACCATCGACTCGCTCGATCCCGTTCACTTGACGAGCACGTTCACCGGCATGCTGTTCTACACCATCGGCAGCCAGCTTACCGAGATCAAGTCGGACGGGCAGCTGGGCCCGGAACTCGCCGAGTCCTTCGAGCCAAACGCCGACGCAACCGAGTGGACGTTCAATC
>JAJEHK010000040.1 GCA_022823765.1 Alphaproteobacteria bacterium
CCCGTGCCGGGGATGTCGACATAGTACTCGCCGGACCCTGGAAGAGCGGAACGCGTCCGTGATCGACATCAGGCCCATCCTCCAGATTGCCGGCATCCTCCTTGCCATGCTTGCCGTGGCCATGTTCCTGCCGATGACGGCGGACCTTGTCGAAGGGCATGACGACTGGCTGGTGTTCCTCGGAGCCGGTTCGCTGACGCTCTTTGTCGGCATGGCGCTCTTTCTCACCAACCTTACGAGCACCTCGGGACTGAGCGTGCGCCAGGCCTTCCTCCTGACGGCCGTCTCATGGATCGTCCTGTGCGCCTTTGCCGCGCTGCCCTTTGCCTTTGCCGATCTCGGTCTCGACTACGCCGATGCCCTGTTCGAGGCGACAGCCGGACTGACGACGACCGGCGCCACGGTCGTCACCGACCTGCAGTCCAGACAGACCGGCATCCTGCTGTGGCGGGCCCTGCTCCAGTGGCTTGGCGGCATCGGCATCATCGTCACGGCCGTTGCCGTGCTGCCCATGCTGCGCATTGCGGGCATGCAGCTCTTCAGTACGGAGTCGTCCGACCAGGAGAAGATGCTGCCGCGCACCGTGCGCATCGCCGCCGTGATCACGATCATCTATGCCGTGTTCTCGGTGCTGTGCTTCCTTGCCTACTGGGCCGCGGGCATGTCGACTTTCGATGCCCTGGCCCATGCCATGACCACGGTGTCTACCGCCGGCTTCTCCACCCATGACGGCTCCATCGGTCACTTCGACAATCAGGCGGTCGAGCTCGTCGCCATGGTATTCATGATCCTGGGCGCCCTGCCCTTCGTCATCTACATGCAGATGACGCGTGGCCACTTCGTCCCGCTGTGGCGCGATGTCCAGCTCCGTCTCTTCATGAGCATCATCATCGCCGTCATCGCCCTCCTGACCGTCTATCGGTCCGTCCAGACCGGCAACGTGACGTTCTCCTGGGATGTGCTGCGAGAGGTGTCGTTCAATGTTGTCGCCATCGCCACGAGCACCGGGTACACGACAGAGGATTTTGGCGCCTGGGGCGGCTTTGCCGTCGCCATCTTCTTCATTCTCCTGTTCCTGGGGGGATGTACCGGTTCGACGGCCGGTGGCATCAAGATGTTCCGCGTCCACGTTCTCGCCGCCCTGCTCTACATCCAGCTCCGGCGGCTCATCCAGCCACACGGGGTGTTCATCGCTCACTACAACGACGTGCGAATCAGTGATGGCGTGGCGCAGTCCGTGGCGACCTTCCTGGTCATCTTTGTCGCCGGATTCTTCCTGTTGACCGCCGGTCTGGCGGCACACGACCTCGATTTCATAACCAGCGCATCGGGTGCGGTGGCCGCGCTCTCCAACATCGGACCGGGCCTTGGCCCCGTGATCGGACCGCACGGCAACTATTCGGAGCTTCCCGATACTGCGAAGCTTCTTCTGTGCGTCGGCATGCTCCTGGGCCGACTCGAGTTCCTGACCCTCCTCGTCCTTGTGACACCTGATTTCTGGAGAGAGTGACCATGACACCGGTCGAGATGATCCGACGCCTGATTGCCTTCGACACCACGAGCCACCGCTCGAACCTGGAGATGATCCACTGGATCGCCGACTACCTGGATTCGCATGGAATCGCGAGCACCCTCGTTCACGACGACGAACGCCGCAAGGCGAACCTGTTCGCAACCCTGGGACCCGACCGGGAGGGCGGCGTGGTGCTCTCAGGGCATACGGACGTGGTGCCGGTGGATGGCCAGCCGTGGGACACCGATCCCTTCGAGGTCCACGAAGAAGCCGGCAAGCTCTTCGGCCGCGGCACCAGTGACATGAAGAGCTTCATCGCCGTCGCTCTCGCATGTGTACCGGAGTTTCTGACCTGCGGATTGAAACGCCCTATTCATTTTGCCTTTTCCTATGACGAGGAGGTCGGCTGCCTCGGTGTCCACGGACTCATCGGCGAACTCAAACGCCGCGACCTTCGCCCCTCGGCCGTCATCATCGGCGAGCCGACGCTGATGGAGGTTGTGGATGCCCACAAGGGGATCGCCGTGTTTCGCACGCACTTCAGGGGGGTGCCGGCCCATTCCAGCGCTACCCACATCGGGGTGAGTGCCACCCATGCCGCCGGCCGATTCGTCGCCTTTCTTGACGACCTCTTCGAGGAGTACCAGGCCCGGGCCCGTCCCGACCTCGGGTTCGTACCGCCCTACACCACCATCCAGGTGGGCATTCTCAATGGCGGAACCGCCAGCAACATCATCGCCCAGGACTGTCATGTCGACTGGCACTTTCGCACCATGCCGACGGACGATCCGGCAGAGATCGAGGATCGGGCCTTTTCGCGTCTCGATCAGCTGCGCGAGAACATCAAGACACGCCACCCGGATTGCGACATCACCACGACGATTGGCTCCAGGGTGCCGCCGCTCAGACCGGACAGCGCTTCGGCGGCAACCGAGCTCGCCCTTCAGCTGACCGGAGCCAACAGCACCTCCCAGGCGTCATTCGGCACCGAAGCCGGTATCTTCCAGGAAAACAGCTACGCTGCCGTGGTGTGTGGCCCCGGAGACATCGCCCAAGCGCATCAGCCGAACGAGTTCATCGCCCTGGAACAGGTGGAGTCGTGCCACGCCTTCCTGCGCCGGCTCATGGCCCGCCTCTCATGACCGATCTCTGTGATCTGACGGCCCTGGAACACAAGCGGCTGCTTGATGTGGGCGCTCTCTCCTCGCTCGAACTCGTCGATGCCCAGATCGCCCGCATCACCAGGAGCAATCCCGAGATCAACGCCTTCGTCACCCTGAATGCCGATCAGGCCCGCGACGAGGCAAGGATAAAGGACGACGAACGGGCAAGGGGGAACGCCGAAGGCGTGCTCCACGGGCTCACTGTCGGTGTGAAGGACTGCTTCGCGACACGGGGGATCCGCACGACCTGGGGGTCGCGCGCCTTCGCCAGCCATGTACCGGATCAAGATCACCTCGTCGTCGAGCGCGAAAGGCGCGCCGGCGCCATCATCCTCGGCAAGCTCAACACACCCGAGTTCACGATGGCGCGCAACACCTGCGACAACCCGGTATTCGGAGCGACGCGCAACCCCTGGGACACCCGGCTGTGTCCCGGTGCGTCCAGTGGCGGCAGCGCCGCGGCGCTGTCAGCCGGAATGGTATCGCTGGCCGACGGCTCCGACATCGGAGGGTCCCTGCGCAATCCGGCCGCATGGTGCCATGTCGTCGGCCATCGTCCGACATCCTGGATGGTGCCGGACGTGCCCAACCCCCTCTACTGGCACAACATGAACTCGCCGGGACCCATGGCGAGATCGGTGGCGGATGCGGCTCTTTTCCTTTCTGCCCTGGCCGGTCCCGATCCGCGCTCTCCGGTGGTTGTGGCTCCGCCCTTTCCGCCTGGCCCGGTCGATCTGGCCATCGATCTCTCCGGTCTCAGCATCGGCTGGAGCTGCGATCACGGATCGCTCGATATCGATCCTTCCATCCGCAGCACCTTCATGAAGGGGCTCGAGGTCTTCAGGGGACTCGGGGCTCGTCTGGCACGGTGCGACATCGATGTCGGTGGCGTACTCGACTTGAGCCGCCGCCTTTACGAACAGCGCCTGGCCCGCGATGTCGGTGCTGTCCGAGATCCGGGCGTTGATCCGGTCCTGATGCGGCGCGCTGCATCGGCTGAAGCCATGACCGTCAGGGATCTTCTCGAAGCCGAGGCCTGCCGGCACCGGGTCTGGGCCGATCTCGTCCGTGCCTTCCGGGACCACGATGTCCTGCTCTGGCCTGACGATCCGTGCGACGCCATCGGCTTCGATGATGACACGACCGGTGACCTGATTGACTGGACCCTGCTCTACGTGTCTCCCATGCTGGGCCTGCCGACAACCACTGTCCCTTGCGGCTTCTCCGATTCGGGCATCCCCCGGGGATTGCAGGTGATTGCCCCACCCGGACGCGACTTTCTCGCCTTGCAGGTCGCCTTCGCCTACGAAGAGGCGACCGGATTCACCCGCCTCCACCCATCGCTCTGACAATACACAACGCCCGCACCTTCGGTGCTGAAGAAATCTATATTTGACTGAAATAACGTCGTTATTTCTCTCTCAGTTTCACGTCTGGAACGCGGAAACAGGACGTTTCCGTGTCCCCGATGCAACAGAAAGGGAGAGAAGATCATGGCGACATGCCGTCTCACGCAACATCGCGTCGACAACCTCAAGCCAGGCACGAAGACTCGTGACATCCGAGACAAGGAACTCAGGGGCTTCGGTGTCCGGATCCTGCCTTCGGGCCGAAAGCGCTACTTTCTCCACAACCAGATCTCCGGTCAAAGGGTCTGGCACGCCATCGGCGATGCCAGGGACA
>JAJEHK010000059.1 GCA_022823765.1 Alphaproteobacteria bacterium
CCACTGGCCCAAAGCCAGCATTCGCCACCCGTGGCCAAGTCAGCGGCTTGTCGTCAGGACCTGAGGGAGGAGCCGGATGCGAACAGCGCCCGTCCGGATCCGTGCGGGGGGACCGGGGAAACCCGGTTCCCTACCGCGATCTGCTGCGATGGAGGGAGGCCTCAAACTCCATGAACGCGACGGTCTGTTGATGTGCTATCCGTCGATCCTTCGGGTGCTGGCCGCGGAACGGGCCGTCCGGGTGGACAGGAAGAAGGTGTCGACTGTGCGGCCGTCTTTCCTGGTGGCGCATTTGCTGAAGGAACAGCAGAAGTCGGCCAGTTTTCAGTCGGCGCGGTTTCTCGAGTCGCTTCACAACGTCTATCGCGATGTCACGAGCGAGAGCCCCCGTGAACTGGTGAGCGGGCGCGTGGTGCCCTTGATGAGACTGTACAGGCTGATGACGGCGCTGCCGGGCGCGGCGAGGGAGTATGGCCGCGGCGACTTCGCGCGGGATCTCTACATCCTCGATTCCGAAGGACCCAGGCAGACAAAGAGTGGTGCGGAGGTCTCCTTCCCCTCGTCTACGGGGACCCGTCGGCGTTCTTCGGATGTGTTCTCCTTTGTCGGACCGCAAGGAGACAGTGCCGAATACTACGGCATCGTGTTCACCGGGCCCTAGACGATGGCGGGCACGATCATGATCGATGACTGGGTCGATGTCATTGATCGCGAGTATCTGTCATCCCTGATTGCTGAAGGTGGTGCGGCCGTCAAGTTTGCCATCACCGGAGAGGATCGAAGACCAGCCCTTGCGGCGGTTCTCCATGAGCGTTGTGGTGAAGGTGGCCACGTGCTCGTGAAGGTGGACGCGGCGACCTGCCGGGTCCACATGCCCCAGGACATATTCTTCGCCGTCGCATCCCAGCTTGACTGGCCCCTTCTGGCGCGCCGCGTCACTCTGGGGTTTCTGCGCGAAATGGGCTTTCGCGTCGACGGCATCGACCCCGAGCGTGTCCGTGATGTTGTCGGTGACGTTGCCGAACAGAGTGGCCTCGAGGTGTCGGATGTCCTGATGGAACTGAGACCGGTCCTCTACGACAGGGTGCTCAGGAATCCGGACATGCTCCGGGCCTTTCGGGTTGCCATGAACCATCTCTGCGTCATGACCCGGGATCGGGGGGAGGACGACGGACAACCGCTCATTGACTGGTTGACCGGAGCCAACACCCGCATCGGCAACGTTCGGCACTTCGAAGTGCACACGCCCATCAACCGGACCACCGCCCGCTACTTCATCGAGTCGGCACTCTACTGGATCCGCTTTGCCGGCCATACCGGTACGGTCATCCTGTTGGAGAATGCCCGGGTGCTGTTGGCGCGCAATCCGCGTGATGGTCTGCGTTACTACACGAAGGCGATGACCGTCGATCACTACGAAGTGCTGCGAGAGTTCATCGACAACGCTGACCGGCTGCACGGGGCGCTGGTGGTGGTAGCGACGGACGAGACATTCCTGGACGAGAACGCCCCCAAGGGCTGGGGCATCTACAATGCCCTGCGCACCCGGGTGATGGACGATGTCCGCGACCGCCATGTTGTCAATCCGGTTGCCGCCCTGGTCAGGCTTTCCTGAAGGGACATCCGTCATGGCAATCGAAGGAAGGGCTGGTCTTGATGTCCGTATGGCCGTGGAGGCCCTGCGCAACGGTGTTCCCAATCACGCGGCGGTTCGGGAGCTGGGCTGTAAGCAGCCGGCCGCCGAGAGCCGTTTTCTGGAATTGCTGGAGGCACCGGGCGGCATGCTGGTGTCCGGCGATTTCGGAACCGGCAAGTCCCACCTGCTGGAGCATCTCGAACACCTGGCGGTTTCCCGGGGGTTCGTCTGCAGCAAGGTGTCGGTCAGCAAGGAAACGCCGTTCTTTGATCTGGGAAAGGTGTTCAGTTCCGCCATGGAAAACGGCCGGACACCGGATGGCAGGGGCCGCTTCATCGAAAGGCTGTGCCATGCGATCGACTGGTCATCCGACGACTACGGCGCCTTTTCCGGATGGGCCGAGCAGGAAGCGTCCCGTGGTGCCATGAGCCCTCTCTTCCCGGCCAGTCTCAGCGTCTACGAGAAGCTTGAGGACAATGCCCTGCGTGCCGATATCGAATCGTTCTGGGCCGGCGACCGGATCCTGATCGGCAAGGTCAAGCGCGGATTGCGCGAGGTCGGCGAGCAGGGCACCTACAGTTTCCGTGCGCCAAGGGCGGCAGACTTGATGCCCCAGCGTCTGCGGTTCATGGTGGAGTTGATCAGGTGCGCCGGCTACAGGGGGTGGGTGGTGCGCCGGCTACAGGGGGTGGGTGGTGCTGCTCGACGAACTCGAGCTGATCGGATCGTACTCCATCCTGCAGCGCGGCCGGGCCTATGCCGAAACCGCGCGCTGGATGGGCCGTGCCCGTGGCGATACCTACCCCGGCCTTGTCGTGGTGGGAACCGTGACGTCGGACTTCGCCTCTGCCATCATCAGCCCGGACGGGCAACGAAAGGACCGGGACTATGTGCCGGCACGGCTCGAACAGAATGTACGCTACCGTGACATTGCGAACCGCGCTGTGACCGGCATGCGCTTGCTTGAGCGGGAGTGCGTGACGCTTGCGGTTCCCGGTGGCGATGATGTGAAGGCCACCATGGAATCGCTTCGTCACCTCTACAGGCGAGCCTACGACTGGGAGCCGCCGCCATCGCAGACGACGGCGGGAGGTGCCGGATTCACGGGGCGCATGCGCTACAAGGTCCGCGCCGCCATCAATGAATGGGACCTGAGGCGTCTGCAGGTCGCGGACCTTCCCGATACCGAGTTCGTGGCTTTCGACAACACCTATGACGAGGACACGATCGTGGAGACGGACGTCGGGGTTGAGTCGGTGTAGGACGACGTGGCGCAGAGACTGCCGTGCCCATTCCCTGTCGCAACACGGTTCCGGAAAACCATCCCCCATCCATTGCCTGGTTGAAGATCATTGTCGACCCGACTGGCGAGGGGGTTCTTGCAGGATTGCTCGAGGCCACGCCGCAGGGCGAGCCCCTGGGGTTCAGCCTTGCCCGGGTGTCGTACCAGGAGGAGGACTGGAACGGTGCCATGATGTCCTTGAGTCATGCTCTTTTCGCAGCCACTGCCACGACCCCCGCAGTGCTTGTCGCGTCATCGGAAGACGAGGAGGCTCTCGTTCTCGAGAGCCTCGATCCGGACATACCCTGCTGCTCGGTCGTGCCTCCCTCGGAAGGCTCGCCGGAGCCCTGCACGAGTGGTGCACGAAGGTGGCTGCAGTGGGTGACGGATCCACCGGCAACGCCGTCTCTTCCCGGGACCCTTATCGATGACATCGTGGATGACGACGAGCCATTCGAGCCTCTGGAGAGAGTGATGAGGGCCCTTCTGGAGGCTCACGGCGACACCCGGGTCCACGCCGCCACCGACATCGAAGGTGTGGTGGCGCTGATGACCCTTACGCCACGCGCCATCGAGAGATGGAGAGAGATGTCCCGTCTTGGGAGAGCGCCCTCTTCATCGTCCATGTCGGACCCCTCTCAGGCAGACGATCCCGGGCGCGGTTTGGCTGAACGGCTGTGGATGGCCCTTGCCCGAAGAGCCAGGTCTGCCCCTGTTGCTCTCCCGGAAGGCGGGATGGCGTGGGCCGGGGATCTGATGCCCTTCCAGCGTCAGGGTGTCGAGACACTGGTCGCGATGGACCGATTGCTGTTGTCGGATGACATGGGCCTGGGAAAGACCGTCCAGACCATTGCGGCCTTGAGAATACTCAAGGCAAAGGGTGACTTCAGGTCGGCTCTCGTGGTCGCTCCTGCCGGCGTTCTGGATCAGTGGCGCCGGGAAATCGAACGATGGGCGCCGGAACTTGACGCCATCATCATACGCGGTTCTGCCGATGACCGGATATGGCAGTGGCGAGCGCGCAAGGACGTGATTCTGGTGAGCTACGATGTGCTGCGCATGGACGCCGATGTGCTGCGTAATCTGGGACCGGTTCGTAGGACATGGGATGTGGTTGTTCTCGACGAAGCGCAGAAGATCAAGAATCGCAACCCGACGAGTGCGGCGGCGAAGGACCTGCCGAGAATGCGTTCATGGGCATTGACGGGCACGCCGATCGAGAACGATATCGATGAACTGGCGTCGATCATGGAGTTTGTCGATCACGATGTCGGCGAAGACGAAGTCCGTTTGCGTCCGGACGCTTCGTTGTTGAGGCGTCACCGCGAACTCCAGCTTCGGCGCCGGAAGGCCGATGTGCTTGACGATCTCCCTCCCAAGCTGGAAACCAAACTCAGGATTCCGCTCGATCTACAGCAGAGGAAGAGCTACGATCAGGCCGAGCACGACGGGGTTGTCTATCTCAGATCCCTTGGCCGAGAGGTGACGATCCATCATGTTCTGGAGTTGATCACGCGCCTCAAGCAGATCTGCAATGTCGATCCCAGGACAGGAGCATCCAGCAAGCTCGATGATATCCATGACAAGCTCTTCAAGCTGACTGCCCAAGGGCACAAGGCGCTGATCTTCTCGCAATACACCGGTGATACATCGGGTGTGGCTGCCGCGGCACATCACCTGCGGGAATTCCATCCGCTGTGCCTGACAGGAGCAATCCCCCCTGGCGAACGCATGGATCTCATCGAGACCTTCAAGCAGAGCGATCGCCACAAGGCGCTGATCATCTCGTTGCGGGCAGGGGGTGTCGGCCTCAACCTCCAGGAAGCGTCCTACGTGTTTCATCTCGATCGATGGTGGAATCCCGCCGTGGAGAGACAGGCCGAGGACAGGAGCCACCGCATGGGGCAGAAGGTCAAGGTCAATGTGATCAAGTACACGTGCGAGGACACGATCGAGGAGCGCATCGACACGATCCTTCAGCAAAAGCAGGCCCTGTTCGATGAACTGGTCGATGACGTGTCACTCGATCTGTCGACACGCCTCAACCGTGATGAACTCATGGGCCTCTTTGGCCTGGATCAGGCAGGCTGAAGCGTGGCAACCTGCTGGATCATCCCCTTGAGCACGGTCACGTGACCGTCCCGCCGTCGAACGTCAGCACCTTCCTCGACATCGATCCTCACGCTGCGCCCGTCAACAAGGTGAAACGACAGAACCCTCTTCACCTGCCTCATGGGTGGTCTATCCTGTGCCATCCCGTATCCCCTTGATCGATCGCGACAATTGTTGGTGGCGGTGAGGGGCGCGCGTCATATCGGTCTTGGTGCGCGGTGTGGCTCTTCGGGTCGAACGAAAACGTTCGCTCCAGGGGTGGCAACCATTGTGAGATTCCGCGGCAATCCACGACTGCCCTCTTTGCGAGGTTCGTGCTCCGGTGCGGGCCTTCGTGTTTTCCGCCTTCTGCTCGCGTGGCACGGAAGCAGCGCCAATCATGACTCGCCGAACATCGCCCGGATCGTGCTGATCGTGATGAACATTCGTTCCGGGCGGTCCTCAAGGCTCCGGAACCCGAGGCGCCGGTAGAACTCCAATCGGCGCGCGAAGATGTCCTCGCCGCCGTCGTCGATGACGTCCAGGACGATCAGCTTGAGACCGATTTCGCCGGCGACGTTCAGCGCCCGCCCCAGCGCGTCGATCGCGAGGTCCGAGCCGAGCCCCATGCCCTGCCAGCGTTCGTCCACCGCTATCATTGAGAGGTAGAGCGCCGGAATGCGACCGGTCCTTGGCACCCGCAGGGGACGGTCCGGCCCGAATTCCTCCGTCGCCACCGCGTGGGCGTTCAGCGCGTAATAGCCGAGTACCTCGGGTGCCCCTTCGGCCACCGCGACGAACACCCGCGTGAAGTCGTCCTTCTGCTGCTTCCTGGCGCTCAGCCTCAGAAAGTTGTCGAGACGATCGGTTCCGCAGGAAAAGCCCGACCGGTCGTGCCAGCCTGGATCGAACGGTTCGATGACGATTCGGGGAGCGCTCGCACCTTCGTCGTCATCGGGCATTGGCGATCCGAGACCGATAGTCGCGAACCGCTTCCCGGGCTGCCCGTGTCGGCGGTGGGGGATTGTCCAATGCCTCCAGCAGCGTCCGCCTGTCGTGCTCGGAAAGCGTCGTGGTCTGATGTTCGCGCAGGATGCGCTCGGCCTCTCTGGTCGCCGATGCACGCACGAATGTCGTGAGCTTGACGCCGGTCAGTTCGGCCGCCCGCGAAATGCGGTCCTTGTCGGTCGGCTTGACCCGCATCTCGATGTGGTCGGTCGCCCTCTCTTTCGGGGACGCCGTGACATTGCTGAAGTGCAACACGACAACACCTCTTCTCTTTGTCCCGACAATGTATGGTCGAGCCCGGTGACTGTCAACTGGTCGTCGCCGGACGTCGGGAAGGACCGGCGGGATGCAGCATGTCGTGGACGATCGCCTCCGCCGACGCGATGACGCCGGCGCGCTCCAGACCTCTGAGCAGGCCGACCGTTGACAGGAGGTGCATGTTGCGCGGCCGCGAGAGGAGAAAGAACGAATGATCCTCGAACAGCACGAGCAAGGGATCTCCGGTCTCCAGGTGACGCTGCACCCCGCCGTCCGGGCGAGCGTAGGACATGATGGCAAATTCGCCGGCGTGCCTGATGCCCGGCTGTCCGGAATCGCGTCTTTCGCGCGACAGGGCGCCGATCTCCGTTTTCTCGATCACGAAGGGCGGCCGGTGACGGTCAATGAAATCCTTGACCTCGGCATCCTTCGGATAGCGCGTGTCGCTCGTGGCCTCGTCATAGACCGCATCGACGATCACGATCGGCATGTCGAGGCGCAGGAGAAGGTCGAGACGCCCCGCGACCCAGAGGCTGTTCAGCGGTCCCGCATCGGGGATCAGGAGCGTGCAGCGCTTCATGCAGCGTTCCATATCCGGACGAACACGGCCGCCTCGTTTTCGATCTCGTGTTCGGCGGGCCAGGGCGGTCTCATACCAGACCAACTTAGTGACCAACGGCATAAATACAGTAATGTATTGTTGGCAACCGGAGAGATTTTCGGATACGTTTGCCCGAACAACGTCCCGGGCAGCAACCATGCCGAGAAGAAGTCCGTTCGAGATCACGCTCACCAATGAGGAAGC
>JAJEHK010000033.1 GCA_022823765.1 Alphaproteobacteria bacterium
CGGCTCGCGGTTCCCTCTCCCGGTACTCCCTGAGTGTCCGTTTGGCGACGATGCGTATGGAACGAACATGTTCTTCCCGTGTCGGGATGTAGACGGTCCACGCTGGCATTTTGTGTGCGCGTCGGCGTGGGCTGCATAGAGTGTTCCGCGTTCTCAATCCGTCTCGGTCATTCCGACAAGGAAGTCCGGCCGTCGCGACGTGGTACCGGGTTTCCGGAGCGGGCCCCGAACGCCTGGGCGAAGCTGATGGCTCGCCATGCGGAGCGGGCCTTCCGCGGGAATCGACGTCGCACGACGCCGGCTGTACGCTGGGATTGGCCTGCTTGCGGCATGCGTCCGTCAACCTGATCTCACAGCGCTGAGTGCCGACACAAGAGTGAACAGATGACAGAAGTGCAGCGGGAAAGGGACATGCCGGGAGACAGCGCCAGCATTGGAGTGGATGTCGGCGGCACCTTTACCGATCTCGTGCTGATCGATGGCCAGTCGGGCGTGCGCCTCGACAAGGTGCCCTCGACGCCCGGACGGCCCGATGCCGTGCTGGACGGCATCCGCCGCATCACCGGGACGGCCGGAGTTGCCGCGAGCGGAGTCGACCTTTTCGTGCACGGCTTCACTGTTGCCACCAACGCCTTCCTGACGCGAAACGGCGCCAGGGTCGCACTGGCGGTGACCGAGGGCATGCGCGACATCCTCGAGATTGGCGATCAGATGCGCCCCCATCTCTACCGGTTGAGTCAGACCAAGCCGTTGCCGGTGGTGCCGCGCTCGCGCACGATCGAGGTCGCCGAACGGCGTGATGCCCATGGCAAGGTCGTGACGCCGCTCACCAAGGAGGAGACGCGCCGCGTTGCTGCCGCCGTTGCGGCTCTCGAGCCTGAGTCCGTTGCCATTTGCCTTGCGTTTTCCTTCCTTGATGCGGCACACGAAGAGATGCTCGAGGAAGCCCTTGCCGAGGAGCTGCCCGGCGTACCGCTCTATCTCTCGAGCCGCGTGAACCCGCAGATCGAGGAGTATCCCAGGGCCAACAGCACGGCGCTCGCGGCCTATGTCGGGCCCGTCGTCGATCGCTACGTTGCGACGCTCGACCAGGCCCTTGCGGCCGACAACGTGGCGGCCCCCCTGCGCCTGATGCGCTCGGACGGCGGGATCGCCACGCCACGCTCGGCGCGCGACAATCCGGCGGCCATGCTGTTCTCGGGCCCCGCAGGCGGCGTCATTGCCGGTGCGAACATGGCCGAGGAACTCGGCGTGGGGGATCTGGTGACCTTCGACATGGGTGGGACCTCGGCGGACTTTTCGGTCATTGCCGGCGGTGAACCGCGCATGGTGACCGAGCGCCGTGTCGGCGGTGTGCCGCTGCGATTGCCGACGCTCGACATCGAGACCATCTCGGCAGGCGGCGGCTCGATCGCGCATGTCGACATCGGCGGAGCCCTGCGCGTCGGGCCGCAGTCGGCGGGCGCCGAACCCGGGCCCGCCTGCTACGCCCGGGGCGGAAGGGACGCCACGGTGACGGACGCCGCGGTGGTCCTGGGCATTCTTCATCCGGAAGAGTTCCTGGGCGGCGAGGTCCTGCTCGACGCGGGCCTTGCACGGCAGGCGGTCTCCGAGAACATCGCCCAACCGCTGGGGTTGTCGCTCGAGGAGGCTGCGCTCGGCATCGTGCGCGTCGCAAACGCCGGCATGATACAGACCATCCGCAAGCTCTCGGTCGAGCGCGGTCTTGATATCCGTGACTTCGCTCTCGTCGCTTTTGGCGGCGCGGGTCCGATCTACGCGCCCTACATGGCGCGCGACCTTGGCATGGCCGAAGTGCTGGTGCCGGCCCATCCGGGAGTCTACGCGGCCCAGGGATTGCTCATGTCGGACGTGCGGCACACCGCCCAGACGGCGTTCCAGCGCCGCTTCGCCAAGACATCGGAGGCCGAGCTCTCCGGCCGGCTCGGCGCGATGGCAGGCGAACTCGACACCGAGCTGGCACGCGACGGAATCGCCGAGGCGAACCGCTACGTGCGCTACCTCGCCGACATGCGCTGCACGGGCCAGTTCCACGAACTTCTGGTGCCGTTGCCGCAACCGGACGCTCCCGGCTGGTGGAAGCCCGACGAGGTTGCCGCGGCATTCCACGAAATCCACGAGCGGGCCTATGGCCACACCGATCCCGATGTGCCGGTCGAGTTCGTCAACCTGCGGGTCGAGGCGTTCGGCCGCACGCCAAAGGCAGCCGCGCCGCCCGCGGCCGAGAGAGCCACGGCGGCGCCGGAGCCGGCGGGCCACAGACAGGTCTGTCTCGATATCACGGCGGGTTTCGTCGAGACGCCGGTCTATCGCCGTGACAATCTCCGGCCGGGTCAGACTTTCGGCGGCCCCGCCGTCATCACCCAGCGCGACACCACCACAGTTGTCCTCGACCGACAGGAGGTCACGGTGGCCGGCAGTGGCGTACTGCGGGTCAACACGTCATCATGATGATCGCCAATTCCCAGATGATCCGTTTCTTGCGGAAAGACACCAGCGAAGGAGATGCTCCATGACCGGGATCGACCCCATCAGCCGCGACGTCTTCCAGCACCAGGTCCACGGCATTGCCGAGGAGATGTCGATGTCGCTGCGGCGTGCCGCCTTTTCCTCGATCATCTGGGACATGTTCGACTATGCCTGCGGGCTCTTCACGCCGGAGGGCGACATGCTCTCGCAGGCCGAGACCATTCCCGCCCAGCTCGGCATCATGTCGACGGCAATCCGCTACATGTTCGAGAAGATACCACCCCAGGAATGGAAGCCCGGCGACGTGATCGTGTGCAACGACCCCTATCAGGGGTGCACCCACACGCCCGACATATGTCTCTTCAGCCCGGTCTTCAGCGACGGTGAACTGGTGGCGCTGACCTCGACCATCGCCCATCACGTCGACATAGGCGGCAAGGTGCCGGGGAGTGAAGGACCGGACAACCTCGAGGTCTTTGCCGAGGGGCTGATCCTGCCGCCGCTCAAGCTTCTCGAAGAAGGCCGGCCCAACCAGGCGATCTTCGACATCCTTGCCGCCAATGTGCGCGATCCGCACGGGTCGGCAGGCGACCTGCGGGCCCAGATCGCCGGCTGTCGTACGGGCGAACGCCGATTGGCCGAACTCGCCACGCGCTACGGCAACGCCCGGTTCCGCGAGATGTGCACTGCATGTCTTGCCTACAATGAAACCTACATGCGGCGTGCCATCGCGAACCTTGGCGACGGTACCTGGGAGGCCGAGGTTCTCATGGAGGACGATGTCACGTCCGACGAACCGATCCGGCTCCATGCAAAGGTGACGGTCTCGGGCGGGGACATCACGGTCGACGTCTCGGGATCCGACGCCCAGCGGGCCAATGGGCTCAACTGTCCGGAGGCCTCCACGCTGTCGATGATTCACTATGCGGCGAAATGCGTGCTGGCACCCGACCTGCCACAAAACCAGGGTTGCGATCGCCCGGTCCACGTCGTCACGAAGAGGGGCACGGTGCTTGATCCGATCCGTCCGGCGGCCGTATCGGTGCGCCACATCACCCAGCAGGCGATGGCTGATGTCGTCCTGAAGGCGCTGGCGCCCGTGGCCGGCGAGAACGCGGCGGCGGGTTGTCACACGAGCTTTCCGAGTTTCGTGCTTGGCGGCTTTGACGAGCGCCCGGAGATGGCGAACGACGACGGCACGGCGCCCTACTATGTCATTGCCGACATCATCGGCGGCGGCATGGGTGGCGCCGATGGCACCGACGGGCTCAACGCCATCGACAGCCACGGCGGCAACTGCGCCATTCTGTCGGCCGAAATCATGGAGACTCTCTCACCCGTGCGGGTGCGGCAGACCGAACTGGTGCCTGGCTCCGGTGGAGCAGGACAGTTTCGCGGCGGGCTAGGCATCAGGCGCGACTACGAGGTCATCGCCGGCACCGGCATCCTGACCGGCTACTGCCAGCAGACTCGCCCCGACACGGCGCCCTGGGGTCTCAACGGCGGAGGCACGGGAGGCACCGCAGCCATGATCCACAACCCTGACCGCCCCGATGGAGGGAGTCTCCAGAGCAAGATGGTAGGCGTCATTCTCCAAGCGGGAGACGTGTTGCGCACCCAGGGCGCGGGCGGTGGCGGCTGGGGAGACCCGGCCAAGCGCGATCCTGCACTGCACGAACGCGACCTGGCGGAGGGCTACGTCTGAGTGTCGCCCCGGCGTTCGGCCCAGGCCGCAACTCCCGAAACCCGAAGAGACAGCCGACGTGGCGCGGGATCCGGTCGCCGAGTCATGGCGGAGCGCCTGCGTCCCCGAAACGAGTGCTTTCCGGGGTCTCCCGACCCCCTGATCTGACTGCCTTGGAGTCGTCATGTTGAAGCCTGCCATCGTGACTGCCCGGGAGATGAGCGCCAACGCCAGGTTCATCCCCACGCTTCGTGTCGACTGGGGAATTGTCTGCACCGGTCAGCATGTTCAGCTGACATGGGCGCGCTACGAGCCGGGAGTGCCCTACGAGATGCACCAGCACGACTACGAGCAGGTGAGCGTCCTCCTCAGCGGGCGGCTGCGCCTTACTGTCGGCGATCTCACCCGGGACATCGCTGCCGGCGACGTCTGGTTCGCTCCTGCGGGTGTCATGCACGGCGGCGACGTGATCGGAAGCGAGGCGGCTGTCTTTCTGGACATCTACGGTCCGCCCGACGACAGCGTCCTGGAGTTCTTGCGAACCCATGGAGAATCGAACGCCGGATCCGGGGACTGAGGGCACCCTGTCATCGTCGACGTTGCTTCGTCGGCAAGCCCGGCGGCCACGGCCGTTGCTGCGAATGAAACCGCGACTCCTGACGGATGGGTCTGCACGCCAGGAGAAGAAACAAGGATATCTCGTTCGGTGACATGATCCGCCCGGGCGCACATAGCCTGGCCAACGGGATCAGCGAATCGGTGCGCCATCAGAAGGGCATCATTCCCGGGTGGTGTGGGCGCACCGCTCCGCCCGGTCTGCGATCAGTCCGGCCAGCCGCGAGAGAACTTCCGCATCCAGGCCCGGACACATCAGTGTGCATGCCACCTCTTCGGTCCGTGTCTTGATGGTCTGGCTGATTTCGGCAACGCGACGGCGAACGAGAGGCAATCCCAGGACGGTACCGGAAGCGAATGTCGCCCAGCCCTCGGCGTCCAGTTCCGCGAGCGTCGCGCGCTTGCCGACCTTCATTGCGAGCCTGGGCGACAGCTCGGGATAGGCCACGGTTGCCAGCAGATCGTAGAGGGGTGCGAGACGGGGCCCGCTCTTGTGGTACAGGATCGAGAAGTTCTTTCCGTGGGCGTCGGCGTTGCCGACGATCAGATTGAAGATGACTGCATCAAGCAGCTTCAGGACGTCGCGTGCCGGGTAAAGGGAGACAGAACGGAGAAGGCGGAAGCAGCCTTCGAGTGTAGGACCTCCCTCTTCAGCGTACTTCAGTTCCGGCGGCACGCAGAGCGCTTGACAGAAGTCTTCCTGGTGGATGCGCCGGATCCTGTGATCGGCGCCAACGGATCGGTCATACCGCTCAACCAGGAGAAATTGCCGGTTGCTGATCACGCGCGGTTCCACCGGTGCGACATCGAGACCGATGTCTGCAGCGAGCCGCATCACGAAGGCTTCGTTCTCCGTCGTGCCGGGAAACCTTGCGATGGGTGGCTTCAGAATGTGAGTGGTCGGTTGCCCGGACAGGGGCAAGGCGACTTCGCCATCCACGAGAACGACCGGCACCTTGGACTGGGCGCCGGCGAGTGAGAGCCTGAGGCCTCCTGCACCTGCGAGGAGCGGACGCGTTGGCAGTGCGTCGAGCACGCCGATGAGGTCCGCCTCATCAAGTGGAGGCGCCTGGCTATCGAAGCCGGACTCCCTCGGAGGTTCTTCAGGCGGCAGGAGCTGAAGCGCACCTGCCACTTCGCCGCCAAGGCCGTCAAGAAGGGCAAAATCGTTGCCACTGGAAACGCCCAATGCCTGGGCGGCCGCATCGCGCTGACTTTCTTCAGGCAGCAGGCCGCCAAAGAAGGGGCGGCACTCGCGGCGGGAAAAAGACTTCTCGCGCTTGGGCAGGGAGGCGGAAAGAGGCTGAGCATTCTCATCTCCGAGCCATCCCTCGGAATAGGCGAACCCGAGTTCGCCGTGGCGGTCCTGGGTCAGTTCGCCAACAAGCTTCCCCTCCCACCAGACGAGGAGAGCACGGCTCATGTGTTCTCCGTGCTCTCAGGCTCAGGCGGTGGTGCGATGTCGAACGAGCAACCAAGGGCTTGCAGGACCTGAAGCGCTTTTCCGATTTGTGCAGTCGGTTTTCCGCGTTCCAGTTCAACGATGAAGCGCAAACCAACACCGGCTGCGCCGGCGAGTTCGTCCTGGCGCAGCCCGGAGGCCTTGCGGGTGGTTCGGACGACGCGGCCGATGTCTGCGGGTGTGAGGATTCGGCGAAGCATGGCATTTACCGAACGGGAACATGCTTTGGTTTCTTGGTTCTGTCAACGGAAATGTCCCGATAGGGAACATACGGAGACATTAGCCCTCCATGGACCAAAATCTCCCGAACGGGAAGCCAATCCAGACAATGCCGAGACCATGTGATGCCACGACATGTCGCTACTCGGTTACCTCCAGATCACTGTCGATGTTGGCGCCAAGCGCGGTCCCCAGCCCTTCCTCCACGAAGCCCCTCCTGACACGGTCCACCTTCCGCACGCCGATGCACAAGTTCTCGGACATGGCCTCTCATTGCGCCGTCGCTCGTTGAAACCGCCCTCGTCGCAGTTGAGCAGCTTCAAGGCGTTGAGCACCTTCTGCCAACGACGCGTTCCCTTGCCCGCAAGCCCGTCGCGCTCGCGCCGCTCCAGCGTCGCCAAACATTGCTTCATGCTGCCGTGCCCGTTGCTCTCGGACGGTACCCCAAACGGCAATTCTCGCGTGACATGATGTCAGTGGGACATGAGGACCGGCACGGTCATTCGGCGCAGAATGTCGCGGGTCATGCCGCCCAGCAGCAGTTCCCGCAGGCGGTGATGGCCGTAGGCGCCCATGACCAGGAGGTCGACGCCGTAGTCGCTGATCGCGGACAGCAGGATGTCCGCGGCGGAAATGTCCGATGACTCCGGCCTGTGCCGGGCGTCGGACTTGACGCCATGCCGGGCCAGATGCGCACTCGCCTCGGCGCCGGGCAAGTGTGTGCCGTCGTCCGTGCCGATGCTGAAGACGATGACGTTGTTGGCCTGCCGGAGCAGCGGAAGCGCATCCGAAAGCGCGCGCTTCGCCTCGCGGGTGCCGTTCCACGCCAGTAACACGGTCTCGGCGCACGTGTCGAACGTGCCGGCGTAGGGCCAGACCAGCACGGGCCCGCCCGCGTCCAGCACCAGGCTGTCCGCCAGGCCGGCGATGCCGGCGTCGTCGTCATGATCGGTCTGACCGATGACGGTGATGTCCGCGTAGCGCGCCGAGGTCGTCACGGCCTCGACCGGATTGCCCTGGAGAAGACGCCATTCGTGAAGCACGTCCGTCCTGGCCATGCGTTCGGTGAACTGTGCTTCGGCCTCCGCAGCGGCGGCGGGCCGGGAGCGCACGTAGACGCCGGTCACCCGGCTCCGATGGCGCTCTGCCAGTCCGACCGCGGCATCCAGGCGGGCGGGCGATCGCCGGTCCTGCGACAGGTGCACCAGAATGTCCCTGTAGGCCATGGCCGAACTCCCACGCTGAGATTCCAAACGTACTTGCTCTGCGGCTCCCGCACCATCGCGGACCTCTCCGCCGCCGGCGTCGGAAACCCGACGGATCGGCAGTGACTGACGCTGGGTTGAATTCGGACAACTGCAGTATGATGTCTGGGACGATGTCGACAATCGAGCCAGCAAGAGAGGGATCGGTCGATCAGGCGGAACGTGCCTTGATCGATCAGCTCATTGCGGCAACCCGGCTCTACAACAGCAGCATGGCTGTGCAGGAGATGTTCGACTTTGTCGTCCGGCTGCGCGAGTTCGCTCCCTTCAACGCCATGCTGCTCCATATCCAGAAACCGGGATTGACCCACGCCGCCACGGCGCGGGACTGGTGGAGCCGATTTGGCTGTGCACCCAGGCTGGGCGCACGGCCGCTGCTGATCCTGCGCGTCATGGGACCCGTCGACTTCGTCTTCGACATTCTGGACGTCGAAGGGTCCCAGGTTCCTCTGGATGCTTTCAGTTTTCCGACATTCGGAGATCTCTCGGAAGAGCGCTTCGGAGAGTTCATATGGTGCGTCGCTGCGGATCGGATCGTAATCGAGGAACTCGACGCAGGGGATGGGGCGGCAGGTTCGATAAGTCTGCTGTCCTGGTCTTGCGCGCCCAAAGGAAAGAACACCTACACACTCGCCTACAACCGCAATCATTCTCCGGCGACCAGGTTCGTCACCGTCGCCCACGAACTTGCTCACCTCTATCTCGGCCACCTGGGCCCGGACCGCGGACGCCGCGTTCCGGATCGCAGCCATACCGATCTCGCGCTGCGAGAAGTCGAAGCGGAGTGCGCAGCCTATCTGGTCGCGAGACGAAACGGGATCAAGCCCAGGAGCGAGAGCTATCTTGCAAGTTACCAGGGAGCACTCCAACGCCTCGATCTCTACGCTATCACCCGCGCGGCGAACGCGGTGGAAACGGCGATGGGCATTTCGGCCCAGAGACTCTGGAAGGAGAAAGGCTGAACCGGTGATCAGGGCGCCCCAGGGGTTCATCGCCGTCGAGGAATGCGACAAGGTGCCCTGGCAGAACGGCTATCGCCAATCCTTGGGGGGCGAACATCTTTGTTGCGGCGGCGCGAGGTCCGGTGGGGACGAGCCCTGTTTCGCCTCGATCGACGACGGTCGCAGATCAGGGAACGGCCGACGACATCGACGAGGATGAAGGACGCAGGTTGGGAGTTCGTGCCGGTGTCAGTCGCGCTTCACCGGATGTGTATCGACCCTGACGCGGACGTCCTTTTGCACGTGCGGCTCCACGGTGATCTTCTTCGACCCGCCATCGGGCTCGCCCCAAACGACCGTCAACTCTTGACCGTCCACCGCCAGGTCGGCGGGGATGGCACCAAGCGAAATCCAGCTTCGGTCAAACTCCGAGTAGACCGGATAGAAGGATACGCCAACGGTCTTTCCATCGAGCGTCACGCGATCCGATTGCGCCGTGGCGTAACTGGTCGCCGGCATGTCTAGATGCTTGTAGCGTTCGCCCTTGCCCAGTCCGCTGGCATAGATGTCGACGACATCTTCATCGTTCCAGACAAGGCGCACTTTCTTCTTCCTGCGCTCGGGCGGCATCACCTCCAAAGACGTGCGTCCGATGAAGTCATGGTCGAACCTGATCATGAAGCCATAGCCGAGATCATATGGCGTGAAGTAATGGTCCTCGACATTGCCGGTGGCGAGGCTGCCTCCAAGGGAGAGATTGGCATCGAGGCTCGTGGCGGGCAGCCACTCGCGGTACGGCCGCATGTTCCTGCCGGTGTAGATCGCCGGCAGCGGCGACGCGATCCAGCCCGAGACGACGGCCGTGACCGAGTAGGTTCGGCTCCCGACGAACGTCAGCCCGTACCGGCTGCCGGCATCCACGATCAGGTCCTTCACGTCCTGTCCGACTTCCGACGGTCCCCAGAATTCGTATCCGGGCGCACCGGACATCCGGTGATTCAGCGCCGTTACGTCGTGGGGTCCCACCCTGAACCTGCCCATCTTGAAAAAGGGGATGTCCGGCAACGGTCCGCCGTTCAGCTCTTCGAGGAGCGCATTTGCATTCGGCCCCTGGACCTGGAAGCGGAACCTCCGGCGGTCGCCGAGGTTGGCCGACGGCGGATCGTCATGTTCCACCCAGGCATCGTAGCCACCCGTTTCGGCATGGAAGCGAATCCAGTTGGCCGCCATCGGCATGCCGACAATGCTGATCCTGTTCTCTTCCTCACAGGTCAGAATCGCGTCGCCGATGCACTGACCGTCGTAGTTGCAGGCGACGTACTGTTTCGCCTGCATGGGCCGGAAGCCCTTGAAGGAGTTGATCCCGAGATCCGACAGCAAGCGGACGACGTCCGGTCCCTCGAAGGTCACGTCCTGCATGTGGTGCGACATGTCCTGAAAAACTGCGGAGTCCCGCCAGGCGCGCTGTTCGTCGATCCAGTTGGAATACTCGGACTGCACCAGGAACGTGAAGGGTTCCGCCGGAGAATCGTAGAGCATTCGCCATGCGCCGCCGTGCGCATCGATCTTCTGCTGCAGCGACTGTTGCGTCATCGAATACGCCTCTGCGTTCGTATCCGTCGTCTTGACATACTGAAAGCCGGTACTTTCCATACAAGATCCGGTGAGAAGGTAGTATGGCACAAGACGAAGGGGCCGGGACCGGCTGGGCCGATCTGTTTCGCGGAGGTCGCGCGCCGCTCGTCGTCGCCCTGACACTGGGTGTCTGGCTCCACGCTGCCGACAGCCTTCTGGTCGTCACCACTCTGCCCAGCGCGGTCGCCGAGATTGGCGGCGACGCCTATGTGCCATGGGCTTACACGCTTTACATGCTGGCCACGATCATGCTCAGCGCCTTGACCGGCCTGATCGCCATGGCCTTCGGCTTGCGGTGGTCCTTCATCCTCGCCGGTACCCTCTTCGCGGCCGGGTGCGTGATCTCCGCCCTGGCGCCCGACATGACGGTGATGCTGGTGGGCCGTTTCATCCAGGGCATGGGCGGTGGCAGCCTGGTCGCGCTGACCTACGTCGCCCTCGACCGGCTGTTCCCCAAGGCCATGTTGCCGAAGCTGGTGGCGCTCATCTCCGCAGTCTGGAGCATGTCGGCATTCTGCGGCCCGCTCGTGGGCGGGTTTTTCGCCAGTCAGGGGATGTGGCGCGGCGCGTTCTGGGCCTTCGCGCTGCAGGCCGTCCTCTTCGTCGCGCTGGTCGCCGCCACCGTGACTCATGGTCGGCGCGCCCGCAAACCGGAGGCGACGGGGGGCATTCCGGTCGTCCGGCTCGCGCTGCTCGTCGGTGGCATTCTGCTCGTTTCGCAGGCGGCCGCTGATCCCGATCCCATGGTCACGCCAGCCATGATGATCGCCGCCTTCACCGCCTTCGCGTTGTTCCTGTGGCGCGACGGCCGATCCGGCGACGGGCGCATGCTGCCGCTCAGCCCGTTCTCGACGGCCACGTCCTACGGTTCAGGACTTCTGCTTGCGGTCCTGCTTGCCACGGCCACCAGTTCGTTCCTCATCTACGGCCCATTCTTCCTGGAGCGCCTGTTTGGACTGTCGCCGCTCGGGTCCGGCTATGTCGTCGCCATCGAATCGGTGGCCTGGGGCGTGGCCGCGGTCGCCATCGCCAACGTCGGACAGATGACCGAACGCTGGCTCATCCGCACCGCTCCTGCCGTCGCCATCGTCGCGCTTGTAGGCCTTTCCTTCACCATGCCGACTGGCCGGCTCTGGTCTGTCGTTCCGTTCGTCGTCCTGCTCGGCGTGTGCTTCGGCCAGATGTGGGGTCTGGTGATCCGGCGCGTAACCGAAGCTGCGCCTCCGGCCGACCGCGAGCGGATATCGGCCGCCATCCCCACCGTGCATCAGTTCGGTTACGCCCTCGGCGCGGCGCTCTGCGGCCTGATTGCCAACACGCTGGGCTTCGCGGAAGACGCGCCCCTGGAAACCTTGCGCACGATTGGCGTGTGGGTCTTCGCCGCTTTCGTCCCGCTCGCCGTGGCCGCCATCTGGCCAGCCTGGCGGATGAGCCGGAAATCGCACTAGCCGATCAGTTCTTCAGCGCGACGATCGCCGCATCGTCCATGGCGACCGTCAAAACGCTCTCCCCCTCTGTCCTGCATCGCGATGCGTCGCGGCTGCCCCGCCTTGCGCTCGCTCGTCCACTCATGGAACCCGTTGCCCGGGATCAGGCAGTGGCGTGATCTTCAGGCCGAGCAACCGGGTCTCCGGCGCGCGCATCGCTAGCCCCGCGCGTGCGACCTTGGCGAGCCAAGCGGCTGCAACAGCTGAAGAGGCAATTCTCGCGGATGCCTCGTCCGGAATGTGAAGGACTGTTCATCGCCAGGCTGCTGCATCCCGTCAGTGGTCATCGACCAGGTCGACGTCGTGGGCATCGCCGCCTCCGACAGGGCTGGCTTGGGGGAGAACGTATGGGATATCTTCCGCCCGGCGTCGGAGACTGGCGAGGTGATCGACCGGATCGCTAAGGGGTCGCGCCCGCCACGGTGGCATGGTCGCCGGATCGGGGAGGCTCGCACAGCACGCACGGGCGGTGACCTGCTCACTCACGACGAGAAAACCTTCCGGAGGCGTAAAGTGACGAACGGCATCTCAGCCCACGCAATCGCGAACCAGCGCCACCTATTCGACATTCCGGACGAGGTGGCCTACCTCAATTGCGCATACATGGGCCCGCTCATGCACTCGGTAGTCGAGGCGGGCGATCGCGGGGTTCGGGAGAAGGCACGGCCGTGGGGCATTTCCCCCGACGACTTCTTTGCACCCGGGGAACGCGCCCGGGAGCAGTTTGCCCGGATCATCGGCGGAGACGCGGAGGGGGTGGCCCTGGTTCCCTCTGCGAGCTACGGGCTCTCGTGCGCGGCGCGGAACATCGACGTCGCGCCGGGCGCCCGGCTCGTGGTTCTCGCAGAGCAGTTTCCGTCGATCTTCTACACGTGGCGGGAGGTGGCGAAAACGCGCGGTGCCTCGCTGGTGACCGTCGCCCGTCCGGAGGACGACGACTGGACGCGGGCCACCCTTGATGCGATCGACGAGCGGACTGCCTCCGTCGCGCTGCCCCACTGTCACTGGACGGACGGCGGGTATCTCGACCTCGTCCGGATAGGGGCCCGGTGCCGCGAGGTCGGCGCCGTCCTCGTGCTGGACCTCACCCAGTCGGCGGGGGCGCTGCGGTTCGATGCGGGCGCGGTGCGGCCCGACTACGTGGTGTGCGCCGGCTACAAGTGGCTTCTCGGTCCGTACTCCCTCGGGTTCCTCTGGGTGGCCCCGGAGCATCGCGATGGCAGGCCGATCGAGTTCAACTGGATCGCCCGGGCGGGGTCCGAGGATTTCGCGCACCTCATCGACTACCGCGACGACTATCAGCCCGGCGCGCGCCGCTTCGACGTGGGGGAGCGATCGAATTTCATCCTGGTCCCGATGCTGAATGCCGCGCTCGAGCAGATCCTCACGTGGGGAGTCGGGGCCATCGAGGTGACCCTCGCCCGCCGGACCGCGGACATCGCGGTCCGCGCCGCGCGCCTCGGTCTCAGCTCGGCGCCCGCTGCCCTTCGCGCCGGGCACTTCCTCGGTCTGCGTTTCCCGAACGGCGAGTTGCCGGCAGGGCTCCTCCCCGCACTCGCCGGCGAGCGGGTCCACGTCAGCGTCAGGGGGGCGTCGATGCGGGTGACGCCCCATCTCTACAACACCGGCGAGGACGTCGACCGTCTCTTTGCCGCCCTCGAACGGGTTCTCGACTGACGGACTGCGAGTTTCTTGAAGCATCGTCGTCCGGGTCTTGATTCGCCCGGCCGGATGGGCTCAGAGAGCGCAGGACCTTCGCCTTTCCGACTACCACACGCGTCTCACGGGCAGCGCCGTGATTCTACCATCCGGTCATGGGCAGGTTGGTGAGGCTCTCGTTGCGATCCTGTCCGACGATGAAGTTCTCCTCTATGCCGGCCGTTCCGACGCCGGGGCGCGACAGGAAGTACTCGACCCCCATCACCATGGCGGCCTCGATCTCCACGCCGGGGTTCTCCCTCTCCAGGCTGATGAACGGAGGCTCCCAGTAGAGCCCGGTTCCGTGAGCCACCACGGAGTAGATCTGGCTGGTTGTGCCCTGATCGCCTCCGACATCCGCGACAGCGGCGCGCGCGACCTCCGCGACCTGATCGCCGGTGGCGCCGGGACGCACGGATGCCACTGTCTTCTCGATGATGGACGCACAATCCTCGATCAGCCGCCTCTGCTCTCCGGTCGGGGACGAGCCGGCGACCGCCGTGCGGCCATGGTCGAACCAGTAGCCCTGAAAGGTGGTGTCCATCCAGGCGCGAACGAGGTCGCCATCGACCGGCGCGTCACCGCCGCGGCCCAGCAGGGGATCGCGGCACCAGAATCCGATGGTGTCACCGTGGTTGACGGAGATGTATGAGCCGCCGTTGCCGCGCCGACACAGTTCACGGATCGCCTCACCGACCGCGTCGCGTTCCGTTCTTCCGGACACCAGTTCCTTCATGAGCAAATCAAGTGCGGCCGCCCCGTTGGCGCCGCCTTCGCGCATGCACGCAAGTTCGCGCGGACTCTTGATCCGGCGCACGGTGAGGACCAGGTCGTCCTCCTCTCGCCAGTCAATTCCGGGCGTCAGCTCCATCAGTTCGCGGCCGTAGCGATGGGGCAGGGTCGTCGAGCCCGTGAAAGCGACAGAGCCTCCGATCCGGCGGGCCAGGAGGCGCTCGGCGACGCCGTCAACGACGTTCCCGTGGCGCGACACCCAATCGGTGGCGAGAAGCTCGTCGCGCGAGTCTCCCGCTTCGGCGACCAGCTCGGGCGTCTCGCCCGGCTGCAGGATCACGGCATAGCAGCCCCACGCGTGACGGCCATGGGAGTCGGGCGATGCTTCCGGGGCATAGTAGTTGGTGAGATAGAGGACATCGCCGGCCTGATCATGGCTCTGGACGGATCGGCTCCACACGACCGCCGCCTCCAGCCCGCGCCTCTCCAGTTCCTGGTGAACGCGGCTCCAGCGGGTTTCGTACTCTTCCTGCGGGAAGTATCCCTTGACCATCCTTCGAACCTCCTCAGTCAGTCAGCAGGACAATGCGATGCCGGCGGGCGTGGACGTCGACTTCGTCGCCCACAGCGACGGTCCGCTCGACGGGAAGGTACATCAGGAGTTCGACATACTCTCGTTCGGCATTGGTGATGCACTCCCTGGAAGACGCTGTCGATCAGGACGGCGTCTTCCAGGCATCCGGTGTCCTCCCTGTCCGCGAGCAGAAAACGCTCAGGTTGTATCGAAACGTGGATGTCGCGCTCCTTCGATGCTGCGGGGTCCGGGTGTTGCCCTCGCAGGCAACTCCAGCTCCTTCGGGGCCGCTGCAGGACAATCCGAAACCGGGAACAGGTGAAGCTCGCCCGGACCGGGATGTCGCCCCCCTGATGGACCGTCAGGAGGCTTGGCAGGTGCGGTGACACCGTTGGGGAGCGCCAGGCGCGCTCTGAGCTATCATCGGCCCAAGGGAGAACCGAAAACCGGCAGGCCGGCGCCCTTGTGGCGGTCAGTCCATCCAGTAGGGGTTGGACCAGCCCTGCTTGCCGGTATCGTCGGTAACGGTGACGCGGAACCAGCTGTTGCGGAAGGGGAAGGTGTCGAACCGGGCGCTGGTGAGCCCGTCGCCGTCGACATGGTCGGCGCGCGACCCCTTGCCCTGGATGGAGATACGCCGTGCCGGCGTGCAGCGGATGTCGATGTGGCCGTCCGCGACGGCGATGTCGTGAAAGTCCGGCCCCTGGCTCGAGTAGTAGCGGCCCGCCTTGAGGGAGGCGAGCAGGGCGTCGGGGTCGTTGTCCTCGGCCTGGACCATGATCCAGCCGCCGAGCCAGTCATGGACCAGGTGGTGGGCATCGTCGACGGCATAGCCCGAGAGACGCCAGCCCTCGTTGAGCAGGACATCGAGAAAGGCCCAGCTGTAGCCCCTGTCGACCTCGATCTCGGATCCGTGATTGTAGACCTCGACCGCATGCGCGAAGGGAAGCCTGTGGGCGTCGCCCTGGGTGAGTCCGTACCATGTCGGATGCACCATGCCGATGAAGGCGCCTGCCTCCCAGGCCCGCCGGGCGACCTCGGGACCCGTCTCGTCTTCCTTGAGCGCTTCGAAATCGAGAGGAAGGCCGACCGCCTTGATGTGCCAGATCTCCCCGGCCTCGGTTTCGGGGGCATGCAGTTCGGCGCCGATGATGGTCGTGAAATCATCGGTCCGGAAGGGCCGCGTGTCCGTGACGCCGAACCCGTAGACCTCCATGAAATGGTCGGTCAGGACGAGGAAGTCGTATCCCTTTTCGCGATAGGCCCGGCAGACGTCGTGCGCGGTGTGGTCGCCGTCCGATGAGGTGCTGTGGGTGTGGATGTTGCCCTTGTAGAACCGTCCCGGCCTGCCGAAGTCGAGGTTCTCCATGATGCCGTCCTCCCGAGGGGTTCGCGAATCGACAGTGTCATTCTGTTGGCGCATCATGACAACAATGTTGTCGTCCGGTACGGGGCGAGGTGGCGATCATCGGGGACAACGTGTGAGGGACGGGGACATGACGGCAGACGGAACCGCAGGCGGCATGGAGCAGCGCAAGCCGGAAGCCGGCGAGAACATCTATCCCTATGACACGCGGATGGACCGCAAGACCTACGAGAGACGCAAGGCGGAGCTTCAGGTCGAGCTTCTCAAGGTCCAGAGGTGGGTCAAGGAATCGGGGCAGAAGATCGTCGTTCTCTTCGAGGGTCGCGACGCAGCCGGCAAGGGCGGCACCATCAAGAGGTTCATGGAACACCTCAATCCCCGGGGAGCCCGTGTCGTCGCACTCGACAAGCCGACGGAACGCGAACGCGGCCAGTGGTATTTCCAGCGCTACATCGCCCACCTGCCGACCGCTGGCGAAATCGTCATGTTCGACAGGTCCTGGTACAACCGTGCCGGAGTCGAGCGTGTCATGGGATTCTGTACCGACCGGGAGTATCTCGAGTTCACGCGCCAGTGCCCGGAAGTCGAGCGCATGCTGGTCAACAGTGGCATCAAGCTCTTCAAGTACTGGTTTTCGGTGACCAGGACCGAGCAGTCCCGGCGCTTCAATGCCCGTCTGAATGACCCGCTGAAGCAGTGGAAGCTGTCGCCGGTCGACCGTGAATCACGCGCCAAGTGGGATGCCTACACCCAGGCCAAGGAGGCGATGTTCTTCTACACCGACACGGCCGCCGTACCCTGGGTCATCATCAAGTCCAATGACAAGAAGCGGGCCCGCGTCGCCTGCATGCAGCACTTCCTTTCCAGGCTGCCCTATCCGGACAAGAACAGCGACGTCGTGACAGGCCCCGACCCGCTGCTCGTCACGATGCCGGATCTTTCGACCCTGCCGGGCGCCATTCCGCATTAGTCGAGTTGTGCGACGTGGAGCGTGTTGGTGGCGCCTGGAGTGCCGAAGGGCACCCCGGCCATGATGACGATGCTCTCCCCGCTTCGCGCGAACCCCTCCCGTGTGGCGAGGATCGAGGCCCGTTCCACCATTCCTGAGAATGAACTTGCATCGTCCGTGTGCACCGAGTGCACGCCCCATGCGAGGGCGAGGCGCCGGGCCGCCGCGATGTTCGGTGTCAGGCCCAGGATCGGCACCTCGGGTCTGACGCGCGACGCCCGCAGGGTCGTCTTTCCCGACACCGAATAGGTGACGATGGCGCTGGCGCCCAGTGTCCCGGCAACCTGGCGCGCCGCCGCCGAGATGGCATCGGCCCCCGTGGCTTCCGGCGCGCCGGCCTGGGGATCGTAGAACGGGTCCTGTTCAACAGTTTCCATGATGCGACCCATCATGGAGACGGCGTCCACCGGGAAGGCGCCCACGGAGGTTTCTCCGGAAAGCATCAGGGCGTCCGCGCCGTCATAGACGGCGGTCGCCACGTCGGTGACCTCGGCTCGCGAAGGCGACGGTGCGAACACCATGGAATCCAGCATCTGCGTGGCGACGATCACAGGCTTGCCCGCTTCCCGGCACATGCGGATGACCCGCTTCTGGACACCGGGGACTTCTTCGGGCCTGAGTTCCACGCCAAGGTCGCCACGCGCCACCATGATGCCGTCGGCGAGGTCGACAATGGCCTCGAGGCTGTCGATGGCCGCGGGCTTCTCCAGCTTGGCGATGATGTTGACACCGTCACCGGCAAGCGACCTCGCCTCGGTGATGTCTTCGGGACGCTGCACGAATGAAAGCGCAATCCACTCGACGCCGAGCTCACGGGCGAAGGCAAGATCCTCCCTGTCCTTGGGCGTCAGGGCGGCGATGGGGAGCCTGACCCCGGGGAGATTCAGTCCCTTGTGATCGGAGAGGCCTTCCCCGGCTTCGACAGCCGTCGTGACGTGGTCCTTGCCGCATGCGACGACCCTGAGCATCACCTTGCCGTCATCGAGCAGGATGGTGTCACCTTCGCTTACGGCGGCGAAGATCTCCGCATGGGGACTCCCGACACGTGCCTCGTCACCGGGCTTCGGATCGAGATCGATGCGGAACTCCTGGCCCCGTTCAAGGGCGACGCTCGCATCGCGGAACTCCCCGATACGCAACTTTGGCCCCTGGAGATCGGCAATCATGCCCACGGGCCGGGCAGACGATGTCTCGAGCTCCCTCAAGGCCGTCCACCACTGCCGCCACTGATCGCGGTCGCCATGGCTCATGTTGAAGCGGAAGACGTCCGTTCCGGCCTCGAAGAGAGCTCTGATCGTGTCATGGGACGAGGTGGCCGGCCCCAGTGTTGCCACGATCTTGGTCTGCCGGTTTCGGTTCATGGCGCTTCCTTCAAGGTCACGTGATGAGAATGGCGCGGAAATCATTGACATTCGTACATGTCGGTCCGGTGACAATGTGGTCGTCGAGCTGACGGAAGAGGTGACCGCTGTCCTGTTCGGCCAGCACCTCTGCCGGTTTCAGGCCGCGGCGGCGGGCGCGGTCCAGGGTCCCGGGATCGATCACGGCACCGGCCGCCGGGGTGCTGCCGTCGATGCCGTCGGTGTCGCAGGCCAGCGCATGGATGCCGTCCTCGCCCCCGAGGGAGACGGCGAGGGCCAGGAGGTATTCCTGATTGCGGCCGCCCGTTCCGGCGCCCGTGCGGGTCACGGTTGTCTCGCCGCCCGAGAGGATCACGTGCGGCCGGGGGAGCGGACGTGCGGCCATGTCCCGCGCCAGGCCGGCATGGCAGCGACCAAGGGTGCTGGCCTCGCCCTCGAGATCGTCACCGAGAAGGGTGACGCCGACGCCCCGACCGACCGCGTGTCCGGCTGCGGCTTCGAGGGCGTCCCTCGCTCTGGCGAGTATGGTGAAGGACGAGCGGTCGAGAGCGCCGTCGCCGGGCTTGGGCGTCTCGCTTGCCGGACTCTCCAGCCAGGCCCTGACCGAACCCGGCACATCGAGGCGGTAGCGCTCTAGAATGGCAAGGGCATCGTGTCGGGTCCCGGGGTCACCCACCGTTGGCCCCGAGGCGATCACCGCGGGATCGTCGCCCGGGACATCCGAGATGGCGAGAGTGACGACCTCGGCCGGCCAGGAGGCCGCGGCAAGCCTGCCTCCCTTGATGGCCGAGAGGTGCTTGCGCACGCAGTTCATCTCGTCAATGGCGGCACCGGACCGCAGCAACCCTTCGTTCACGGCCCGCTTGTCGGCAAGTGTCAGGCCCGGCGCCGGCGCCACGAGCAGCGACGATCCGCCGCCGGAGATGAGGGCCAGCACGCGGTCTTGCTCATCCAGTCCGCCAACGAGATCGAGAATGCGCCGGGCCGCGTCGAGGCCGGCCTCGTCCGGTACCGGATGAGAAGCCTCGACCGTCTCGATGCGCCGTGTATCGGCACTGTGGCCATAAGGCGTAACGACGATTCCCTCGAGGGGGCCAGTCCAGGCCGATTCCACGACACAGGCCATGGCCGAGGCCGCCTTGCCCGCGCCCACGACGACCATTCTTCCGGTGGCCGCCTCCGGCAGGAGGCCTTCCAGGCACCGGTCGGCCCGGACAGCCCCCACGGCCGCTTCAAAGAGCGACACCAGAAACGATCGCGGATCATCGATCATGACAGGCCTTGTTGCACGGGGCCGCTTGGTGAGGCAACCGGCGGCGGGCCAAGTCAGGGCGATGTACGCCGGACAATGCGGACATTGTTGATGGAGTCGCCACGCTCCGGCTGCTGGCTCTGACAGGCGGCCTCGCCGCCAGGCTCCAGGTTGCACGTGATGGTGCGCTGGAAGATGTAGTACTCATCAGAGCAGTGGACGTTGCCTTGATCTTCGATGCGCAGGCGGCCGTCTTCGAGAAAGCTCGCCGTGACCGGTTCGGAACATGTGGCGCCGTCCGACATCACGATTTCCTGATCACCGCGTCCAAGGCTGTCAAAGCACATCTCCCACGACACGGCATCTCTCACCTCACCGGTCTCGATGTCCTCGAAGCTCAGGTCGGACGCCATGGACCAGCATCCTTCGAGGAGTGTGATATCACTTTGCTCCCATCTTTCGGCATCGAGCCGGTCGGGATCGGGAAGAGGGCAGTCGGGAAGCATGGCGAGTTGGCGCTGCAGCCGGTTGATCCGGTCGGTGAGAAGGGACTGGCGCTCGATCTCCGCGTCCAGTTCCGTCGATCTCACGGATACGGGAGGGCAGTGGTCCAGCCGGCCAAGGGGGCCGAGGTCCAGACTGCAGGCGGGGATGACGAGCAGGGCTGCCCATGCCGCCAGCCCGGAAAGGAGGGCAATGCCGAGAAGAGCCAGAATGGTGGCGACCCTCATGGGCTCTGGTTCCGCAAACGGCCTAGGATGCCCGTCACCATAGCATGTTCCCTTGATCGCGTTCGCTGCCTGATATAGGTCACAACCCATGTCTGCGGAACACTCACGACATCACCCGCCCGCATTCAACGGTCACAGGTTTCTGGGCCCCGACGATCCGCCTGCCTTCGAGATCGTGAATGCCCGGGGCGCGGCGTCGGCGGTTCTGCTGTGCGATCATGCAA
>JAJEHK010000345.1 GCA_022823765.1 Alphaproteobacteria bacterium
AAGCCGGCGCGCCGGCCGAAACATGACAACAGCGTCCCGAGCCTTGCCCGCCCTTCCGGAAGTACCGCCTCCTCCAGGATGGAGCGCACTTCTGCTTCGGTGCTGCGGCCGCGAAGGGCCACTCGCACGCGCAAGGCGCGATGAGCCTCGTCGGATACGTTACGCACGGTCAGCGTGGCCATGACTGACATCAACCTTGCTGTCGATGCGGTTACATTATGCCGACGAAAGCATCGACAGCATCGAGGTGACCGGCGAGGTCCCTGAGCCGGCCCTCCGTGTCATGACGCCGTAGAACCGCGAGAGGCGTGACACACGAAGAGCCCATCGGATGCCGGAACCGGATCCATGCATGGCCGAACAGCTTCAGGTCTGCATTCACTCGACCAGGGTCGCCCGGGGCTTGTTGAACCGGCATCGAAACGTTCCGACTCCGGTTGCAGCCGCCTCGTCAGCGCGTGATCGTGCCGCCGTCAACAACAATGGTCTGGCCAGTCACGAACTCTGCCGCTTCGGAGGCCAGAAAGGCGGCAGCACCGACCAGATCCGCTGGCTCGATGAGCCGCGGGACACTCTGGGACCGCAGGATTTCCGTTTCCAGCTCCTTCACCGCTTCCGGGCTGGCCATCGAGCGGGTTGCGTCGGTGGTGGTGTACCCCGGCGCCAGTCCGTTCACCGTGATCCCTGTTCCGGAGAGTTCCCGGGAAAGGGCGTTTGTCAGTGCCCAGACCGCGCCCTTGGAGGCCACATAGTGAAGGAAGCCGGGTTTGCCCATGAAAACGACATTGCTGGAAATGTTGATGATGCGGCCATGACCGCGATGTCGCATCCGTGGAGCAACCGCACGGCACATTTGCCAGACCCCCTTGACGTTGACGGACATGACCCTGTCCCATTCCTCTTCGGGAATGTCCTCAAATCCCGTGATACGAATGCCACCGTAGAGCGCGGCGTTGTTGACGAGTATGTCAACGTGTCCGAATTCCGCGATGGAGGCCTCCACGATTGTCGAGGCATCACGGGCCGAGGTCACGTCACCGATCACGCCGATGGCCTCTCCTGACGCATTCCCGATCTGGCGAACCGTCTCTTCACAGTCCAGACGGTCTGCCGCGACAACGCTGGCGCCAAGACGGGAAAAGTGCAGTGCCATGCTCTGGCCAATGCCCCGGGCAGCGCCGGTGATTATGGCGACACGCTGCTTCAGCATGTCTGTTGCTGCCTGTCCAACGCCGACCCGGTTTCGGTGGAATGGCCGAGCGTCGGATGGTTCCATCGTTCATGTGGCTCCAAGCCAGCCCCGACTTCTCGCGGCAGCAGCCTCGACATGGTGTCTGTCAGACGTACCCGGGGTCTTGGCGATCCACTTGCCGGTCCCGGTGAACCGGTGCCTGTCGGGGTCGAAGGGGCGCGGCAGGACTCCGGGAAGCCCGTGCCCCGTTCCCCAAGTTTCTGACAATTGATTCGCATTACCGAAGGACCGTCAGGCGGCAGCGCCCGGGCGCCATGCCCCGTCGACGGTGATGGTGCGATTCCCCGAAGCGCCTCCGACGACTCGATTCGGCTGTTTGAAACCCCGATGGAATCGACTGGCAGCCGGTCATGTCACGCCCCTGTGGCCCGCGGGTGCTTTCAACGCTCCCCCTCCTTCATTCCTGTCAGTGTTCTCCGGGTTGGTCCAGGATGTTTGTTTCCGGACCGCGCCGTACCGCCGAAGCTAGACCATGTGAGCCTGTTGACCTTCCCCGGTGGGGCGAGCGAAGTCGATGCCGGTATGACGTTGCGCGGCACTCAGCAAACGATGCCCGGCCGCACCTGCATTGGTCACGATTGCATCTTCGTTGAAGCTCGCGAGCTTTCCGTTCTCGACGACGGTTCTCCCGTTAACCATCGTGAGTCGCGCCCTGGAATCGGAGCCGCACATCAACAGGGCTGCAAGAGGATCGCTTGACGCGCCAACGTAGGATACGTCGTCAAGGTCGAAGGCAACGATATCGGCGGACATGTCGGGGGCAAGGTGACCGATGTCGTCACGGCCAAGGATGGCCGCGCCGTTCCTCGTGGCCATGAGAAGCGCCTGATAGGGTGTCATCCATTCGGACAGCGGGTCGGCATCGTCAGGCGTGTTGATCCGATGGAGCATAAGTCCGAGGCGCACTTCGTTGAGCATGGATCCACTGTCGTTGCTCGACGCGCCGTCGACACCGATGCCGACCCTGATTCCCTGCCGGCGCATGGCTGCAATCCGTGGAATCTGATAGCCCAGGCGAATGATGGTTCGGGGGCAATGGGCAACACCGCATCCGTTCTCGGCGAATGCCTTGATCTCGTTGTCATCCAGTTCGGTACAGTGCGCAAACCATGTGCCTGGCCTCAGCCAACCGCTTTCGGCAAGGACGGATAGAGGGTCGAGTCCGGTCAGTTGTCGGGAGAGGGTGCGTTCGATCTGGCGCGGGAGATAATGTGTGTGAAGACCGCAATTGCCGGCAGCGGCTATGTCGGCGATTCTTCGCATGAAGTCGGGCCGGGCATAGCTCACGCCCGTCGGCCCGAGGGCCAGGCGCAGCATGGAATGGCGGCTCGGATCGTGGTGGATCCGCAGGGCATCCTCAATGGCGGGAATCAGTTCTTCGTCGCGGTCCTGCAGGCGACGGAGTCTCTTGCCCATGACGGGCGCCAGCCGCGCGGCAAGATCGCCTTCCATGGTCGGCATCGAACCCCGAACCAGATGCAGGCGTATGCCCGTATCCGTGGCCGCATTCACCTGGGAGACCACGAAATCGCCGTCTTCGGAGGGCATGAGGTAGGAGTGATCCGCAGTCGTGGTGGCGCCGGTCAGAAGCAACTCCGCCGTTGCAGTCATGCTCGCCCAGTAGAGGGCCTCCGGATCGAGCTCGGACCAGAGCGGATACAGGCCTGCCAGCCAGTCGATGGCAAACGCCCGCTGTGTGGCAGGGATGCCTCGCACGATTGACTGAAAGAAGTGGTGATGGGTGTTGATGAGTCCCGGTATGACCACGCAGCCGGTCAGATCGTGGGATATGTCCGCGTGATGTCCTTGCCACGGTTCGTGGCCGATCTCGGCGATCCGGTGATTCCTGACAAGGATGTACCCGTTGCGATAGGCCCGGTTCCTGTCATCGCAGGTATAGATGCAGTCGGCGTTTCGAAGGATGACGGTTGTCACGAATTCTCCTGCAACCCGGGTCTCCTGGCACTCTATCCGGCATGAGTGCCTGGACCTGGCCAGGGATCGCTCATTCTCCAGGCAGCATCGAACACATGAATCTGATGCTGAACGCTCCGCAGGAAGACCCGCTCCAGTTCCTCCAGTTCGGTTTCGTTCAGGCCGGAGACAGAAGTTTCAAGCGCCTCGATCAGGGCATCGACCTGCAGGCGCTGGAACGGCCGGCGGTAGTGATCAATCCACTTGCGATAGACGGCATGATGGTTCGAGGTGTCCTTTTCCCTCATCCAGTCGCCAATCTCGGCGAAGCCCACGCAGCACGGAAGCGTCGCCGTGAAAGCAGTAAACGCGGTCCCTTCATGCGCCATGCGAATGAGGTGGTTCATGTAGCCTTCCCGCGCTTTGAGTGCGGCCCATCGGTCTGACGAAAAGTCATTGCAGCCGATCTCCGCAAGCCAATCCTCTTCGACGTTTCCCTCGTCGTAATCGGCGATGAGTTTGAGAAAGGGTCTGAAGTGTCTCAGATCCCGGGCGTTCAGTTTGGCAAAACCCATGAAGTAGACCCGGGAAAAATCGGCAAGGTAAGGAAGGTCCTGGACCAGGAAGAACTGGAATCGTTCCATGCTCAAGTCGCCGTTGTACATGCCCTCCAGCCATGGATGGCGCACGTAGGCCGTCCAGTTCTCTCCGGCATGGGACTTGAGTCGATCGACGAATCCACCCATCTGTTGATCACCTTTCATGGCTGAGGCGGGGTTCGTTGAGACACGGTCGTACCTGGGCAGGATAGGCAACCGGGCCCCGGTTGTATACAGCCCGACCCGGCAGGCGTGTTCGACTGGAGTTGCGCAAGGGAACCCCTGCAGACCTTGCCTTCGAATGGCGCGGAACATTTCCGGGCCGGCGTTTGACGGGCTGGGCTGACCCGGAACCTGCAACATCTGCGTCACGTGATTCGCTTGACCCGCTGACCCGTCGAGGGCAACCACTGTGGTGATCCGCGGATCCGTTGGCCACAGGGGAGCGGGTTGGTTGACGGCGCTGGTGACGCAGTTTGGAGACGCCGTTCGCCGCGCACCTCTCCTGCCGGGTGCCCCAATCCGCAACAGGCGGCTGACGGCTGGAGAATGTCACCGCGCCACCGTCCGGGCGGCGTACCGGTCCGCCATCATCCCGAATCCCGGATCCTGGTCACCGGAGTCTTTGTGTTCGTGCCGTGGCCGTTGTATTCTCTAGAGGCAGTCTTCTGCGCTCGGTATCCTGTTGGTGCCCACCGATATTGGTCCGGCGCAGATGGGTTGTGTAACCGCAAGCACGGGAGGGTTTTTCGTGAAATCACAGACTTCAAGACGGAACTTTCTCAAGATTGGCGCTTTGGGGGGAGCCGCGGCGACGTTTTCGCCGGCCGCGTGGATGACGTCTTCGCTGGCGGCAGACCCTCTCCGGGTCACCCATTACGGGGGCCCCTACGCTGCCCTGGAATCGATTATCGGGGATACGTTCGAGGACGCCGGATACGGTTCGGTCGAATACGAACAGGATCAGCCTGGCCTGATTATCAGCAAGTGGCAGGCGGATCCGGGCAACCCGATCTACGATATCGGCTTCATGACCCGGGACCCGACAGTTCGGGCGGGCAAGTCGGGCCTGGCCGAGGTGCTTTCGGAGGCTGAGATTCCATTGCTGTCGGAGTGCATTCCGGGAACCCTCGCCCCTGGCGGTTATGGTGTGGCGATGGTCTTCGACGCGATCGATCTCGTCTACGACAAGGATGCCGTCGACGGACCGGTCGATTCCTGGCTTGACCTCTGGCGGCCGGAAGTGAGTGGCAAGCTCATGCTGCCGACAGCGCCGCTGAACGGTATGGTTGCGGTTGTTCTTGTCACACTCGCGCGTGCCATGGGTGGCACCGAGGAGGACGTTGACGACATCTTCCCGAAGGTGGCGGAACTGAAGCCGCACGTTCGCAGTTTCTTCGGAGACCCGAACCAGGTCACGCAGCTCATGGAGCGGCGCGAAGCTGCGATTGCGCCCCAGTACAGCGCCCGAATCGGGTTGGCGATCGCCAAGAACGAGTTTATCGCACGGGCGACACCCAAGGAGGGCGTGCCATCGCAGCCCTATGATCTGGTGATTGCCAAGGGTAGTCATCAAATGGAACTGTCCAAGACATACGTCAACTACACCCTCGAACGTGAGGTGCAGAAGGCGATTTGTTCGGCAATTCCGCTGACGCCTGCCAACAGCAATGTCGAACTGGATGAGGAGTTTGCCCGACTGATGATCCGGGATGCCAGCCGGCACTTCCTGTATGATTACGCCTATGTGGCGAGCAGGCAGGCCGAATGGACCGATCGTTGGGCGCGCGAAATCGCGAGTTGACTTCAAGGGATGGCCGGGCCTGTCTGCGGTTAGACAGGCTTGGCCATCTCCCTGATTCACGTTCGTCTTGCGTCTGACACGGACGCCGGTCCACCGTGGCGGCAGTCTTCAGGGACCCTGAGGACTGACAGCAGGATCCCGGTTGGGGGCGGTGTCCGAAGCAAACCCGTGCCGCCGGTCCACTCTGCGGTTCTTCGGTGCCCGAGCATCCACCGCGCACCGTGGGCGGATCCGAGTCAATTGATCTCTCGCCCGGACACCCTCACCTGTTCCGGTCGTGGGTACTGAGACCGAATCTCTGCGGGACACTGCGAAATGCCTTGCCAGTGGACGCGTGACCGGGGCCGGTTGCCACGCCCACACGGTCCACCGGAACTGTGACGTATCGGGTAATGCCCGAAACCTGAAGGCTGGTCTCAGTTGAGGTTTCTGACGTCACGCTTGCGCAACATTCTCCCGAACAGGAGGAGTCCGACCAGGGAAATGACGACCAGCACGGTCGAAACGGCTGCGACACTGGGGTCGGCATAGTACTGGATATGCTGCATCAGGCGCAGGGGCAGCGCATCTCCGCGCGCCAGGAAGATCGACATTGCGACATTGTCGAATGACATCAGGAAGGCGAACGCAACACCCGCTATCATCCCGGGGCGGACAGCCGGCAACGTGATGTCCAGAAATGTCCTGAGGCGCGAAGCCCCCAGCGATTGCGCTGCATGCTCAAGGCGGATGTCATAGCCCGACAGGGCGGCCAGAACCAGGTACACGACGTAGGGAATGCCGATGATGCTGTGGCCGAGCGAGGCAGCGACGATCCCCGGTCGTATGCCCACCGGGGCCAGGGTCTGGAGCAAGCCGAGTCCGATGACGACAGCAGGGATGATCAGCGGCATGATGACCAGGGACTGAACGGCCGATCGTCCGAAGAACCGGTAGTTGTTGATCGCGATGCCTGCCAGTGTTCCCGCCACACCTGCCATGACGCTGCTGATGGTCGCGATGATCGTGCTGACGACAAATCCGTCGACAAACTTGCGGTTGTCCCATGCCACTTCGTACCACTCGAAACTGAAGCCCGGTGGTGGGAACACGAGCTGCGAGACGCTGCTGAACGACAGGACAATGGCGACGACGATCGGACCCAGGAGAAAGACCGTCACCAGTCCGACATATGCTGCAAGGTAGGGAGAAGCTGATCTGGTCATGTTGTGAGGTCCTGCCGCTTTCCCGTCAGAAACTCTTCGCCCAGGGCGCCGTGCGGCGCAAAACCAGGTTCATTGAGAGGAGGATCAGAACGACCACTGCGACCATGAGGATGGCCATGGTCGCGGAGTTGGCCCATCTGACATTCGCTATCGCTTCGTCGTAGATGGCTGGCGCCAGCATCCGGAAACGCGGCGTTCCGAGCAGGATCGGAAGGACGAAGTCACTCAGGACAACGGCGATGACGAGTTGCAGTCCGGCGATGATGCCCGGCAGGCTCAGGGGGATGACCACCCTCAAGAACGTGGCCAGCGAGCCCGCCCCCAGGCTGGTGGATGCCAGCAGGATTCGCGTGTCGATCTTCGCGATCGAGTTGGCCAGGGGCAGGATCATGAGCGGGAGGTACCGGTGGACCATGCCGATGACCATGCCACTGACGTCAAACAGGATGTGAATGGGCCCATCGGTCACACCTGTCGCCAGCAGCAGGTTGTTGATGAGGCCGCTGTCCGCGGTGATGATCATCCAGCCAAAAACACGTGTGATGACGCTGACGATCAGGGGGGTATAGATGATCCACAACAGGAGGTTGCGTCTCTTTCCCGCCCACTTCACGAGAAAGTAGGCAAACGGATAGCCGATGACGAGGGTCAGCAGCGCCACACCGACGGCAACAAGGATACTGTTGCCGAACAGGCTCGCATAATAGGTATCGGTCAGGATTCTCGCGTAGTTTGCGAAGGTAAAGTCCTCGACCATCATGGCGCCTGGTTCGTCCCAGTTGAAACTGTTGCGCAGCAGGACGGCCAGGGGGAACAGGAAGAGCGGGATCAGGATGGTCAGTACCGGAATAAGCAGGAACCACGCAAAGCGCTGCTGCTGAAGGAAGAGCCAGCGACTCAGAAGACCTGGTTTCGACGGACCTTGGGCCAATGCCGCAGGGGTGACCATGGTTCAGGATGCCTGGCTGGCCGGAAGCACGTAGCAACGCTCGGGTGTGATATCGATAAAGACACTGTCTCCGACCTCGAACTGTGCCGAAACCTCGCTTGACCGGCTGTCGAGCACGACCTGTTCGCTGCCGAGGTCAATGGCGTGTCGTTGGGTGGCGCCCATGAAGCGCGCAAGCGATACGATTCCAGGAGTGCTCCCGTGCACAGGCGTCGGTTGTGACGACAGCGTGATGTCCTCGGCCCGAACGTAGATGTTGACCCGTTGCCCATGTTCAAGGCGGTGCGCCGTGTGCACGGGCACGGTCAGTCCACAGTCGGCCCGGACGACCGTTCCGGAACCGGTGGTGTCCATGACGCCCTTGAGGGCATTGGCGGAACCGACGAACTCAAGGATGAAGGAAGACTTCGGATCGGAGTAGATCTCCTGTGGAGTGCCGATCTGGAGAATCTGCCCGTCGTTCATGACCGCGATCCGGTCGGCAATCGTGAATGCCTCCCGCTGGTCGTGGGTGACGATGATGGTCGTGATGTCCAGTTGGCGCAGCAGGATCGAGAGTTCCACCTGCGTCTGTTCCCGCAGGTTCTTGTCGAGAGCGCTCAGGGCCTCATCGAGGAGCAGCATGACCGGTCTGACTGCAAGTGCGCGAGCGACAGCCACGCGTTGTTGCTGCCCGCCACTCAACTCCGAAGGATATCGGTCTTCCAGTCCATCAAGTTTCAGGAGATCGACAACCTCCGCAACCCGTTCCCGAATCACTCTCGACGGCGCCCGACGGATGCGCAGTCCGTATCCGATGTTGCCGGCGGTGGTCATATGCGGGAACAGGGCATAGCTCTGGAACACGATGCCGATGTTCCGGTGATTGGGGGGTATGTCGCGAAGCGCAACTCCTCCCAGCCGCAGAGTGCCGCTGTCAGGCGACTCAAATCCGGCAATGATGTTCAATAGTGTGGTCTTTCCGCATCCGCTTGGTCCGAGGAGAGCCACCATTTCGCCGCGCCTGACTGTCAGGTCACAGTCGCGAACGGCGTGGACCGGGCCGAAGGTCTTGTTTACACCCTCGACCGCGAGTTCGATTTCGTCCCTTTCATTCGACATCTCGTCAACGCTCAGCGTGCCGGTGCCATGATCCTGCGACATGGACTACGGACCAGGAGTCCGGTCGATTGCGAGACAGGAAATGGCGGAAGAGTCCGGACACCATCCTGAAGGACCGTTGGTTGAACAAAGCGAACTGCCCGCGGGATCTGCCGCAGGCACCGATTCCCAAAGACTGGGACCATCATACAGTCTAGATGCCTTGAGAAGTAGTTGTGCCCAGACTTATCTGCAATTTGCGCATGGCCTCCGGCGTGGTGTGGTGGCATGGCTGCCGCGGAGAGCCCGAGGGCTCGCAGCGGCAGCCGTGCCGCGCCGGAGGACGTTGAATCCCGAGATCGTCGGACCCGAACCGGATCAACAGTGTCTGAATCGGAGTCGGGAGAGGCTGTTCACCCGGTCACCAGGAGCAGGCACCGGTTCTGCGCCTGCAGGCCAGCTTCAAGGGTCGCTGCGTTCGGCCGGGCGATTTCTTATGCCGTCCAGGGGTCGACCACCTCCAGTCCGGAGGCTTCGAAGGGTGCCGTGTCCCGTGTCGCTATCTTCATGCCGTTGGCCACCGCGGTCGCCGCGATGTACCCGTCGGTTACCGAAATCGCCCACCCGGACATTCGTGCCTTTGCCATCAGTTGCGCATAGGCCTGTGACGCCGCCATGTCGAACACAAGGACGCGTCCGGCGAACATGGGCAAGACCCGGCGTTCGATGTCGTCGAGCAGACGGTTCCGTCGGCGGCCCCTGGGCAGTGACCAGACACCGAAACGAAGTTCGGCCACGACGATGGTGTTGAGATACAGCGTTTCAAGTGCTTGGGCGCCGAGCCATTCGATCACGCGAGGGTCCGGAGCCGGACGCATCGGCTCCGAAATCACATTGGAGTCGACCAGGATCATTCAAGATCGACCGGCCGTGCCGGAGTCGTGTCCCGTTGCGAGAAGAGTGCGACTTCTTCGTCAGTCAAGCCGGCGCGCCGGCCGAAACATGACAACAGCGTCCCGAGCCTTGCCCGCCCTTCCGGAAGTACCGCCTCCTCCAGGATGGAGCGCACTTCTGCTTCGGTGCTGCGGCCGCGAAGGGCCACTCG
>JAJEHK010000045.1 GCA_022823765.1 Alphaproteobacteria bacterium
TTGGTATGGCGCGTGGCTTCCGGTGGCCCCTCGCACAATGCCCGGAGCCGTGCGGCGTATGCTTCTTCGCTGGCCACGATCTCTTTCATCAGCGACCGCATGACACCGTCAGGGAGCGCCGCAGCCGCATCCGAGGCAGCCCTGGCACAGCGTTCCGCCTGGGCGGCATCGGCGGCGAGCACCGTCCCGGCATCGCGTCCAATGACGAGGTCAGACGCCGGCTTGTCATCCAGGCGAATGCCCTGCAACGCCATGGCCTCGACCAGGGATGACGCGTGGCGCATCTGCCGCATCCAGTGGTCATTGGACTCCATGGCCTTCGAGTGACCCCAGGCCCTCAGCATGCGGGAATGGAAGAACGACTGGTTGATGGAGTCGATCAGGACGGCAAGAAGGACGCCGGACGCCTTCCCGGCACCGCAGCACCTGTGTGCCGTCACGGCGTGTTGCGCCGGACGCGAGCCCAGCTGTCGCGCAGACCGACCGTGCGATTGAACACCGGTCGCTCGCTGGTCGAGTCGACGTCGACACAGAAGTAGCCCTGGCGTTCGAACTGCAGAACCTCCCCGGGTGCAGCATCGAGAACGGCCGGCTCGACGCGGCAGTCATCGAGGACGACGCAGGAGTCCGGGTTGAGGTCGGCGATGATGTCACCACCACTGCCCGGTGTCTCGGTCGTGAAGAGACGGTCATAGAGACGGACATCGGCACTGACGGCATGATCGGCCGAGACCCAGTGAAGGGTGCCCTTGACCTTGCGCCCGTCGGGAGAGCCGCCGCCCCTGGTCGCCGGATCGTGGGTGCAGCGAAGCTCCACGATGTCGCCGTCCGCGTCCTTCACGAACTCCCGACAGGTGATGAAATAGCCGTGACGCAGGCGGACCTCCCGGCCCGGGGCCAGACGGAAGAATTTTCGCGGCGGATCCTCCATGAAATCGTCACGTTCGATGTAGAGAGTGCGGGTGAAGAGCAGCGGGCGGTGCCCCGCCCCTTCATCTTCGGGATTGTTGATCGCCTGGAGTTCATCGGTCTGATCCTCGGGCCACGTCTCGATGACCACTTTCAGCGGCCGCAGCACCGCCATGCGGCGTGGCGCCGTGAGGTTGAGATGGGCACGCACGCAGTTATCGAGCATGGCAGGGTCGACGAGGTTGTCTGCCCTGGCAACACCAACCCTCGAAATGAACTCGCGGATTGCCTGCGGCGGAATACCGCGGCGCCTCATGCCGCGCAGCGTCGGCATCCTGGGATCGTCCCAGCCGTTGACATGGCCATCGCGGACAAGGGCGATGAGCGCCCGCTTCGAGAGTACCGTCGAGGCAAGGTTGAGCCTCGCGAACTCATACTGGCGGGGCACACGGGGCACCGGAAGATGGTCGATCAGCCAGTCGTAGAGCGGCCGGTGATCCTCGAATTCGAGGGTACACAGTGAATGGGTGACCCCCTCGATGGCATCCGACTGGCCGTGCGCATAGTCATAAGTCGGATAGATGCACCACGTCGTGCCGGTGCGCGGATGGTGCGCGTGAAGAATGCGGTAAAGCACCGGATCGCGCATGTTCATGTTGCCCGAGGCCATGTCGATCTTCGCCCGCAGGACGTGTGCGCCATCGGGAAATTCACCGGCACGCATGCGCCGGAAGAGATCGAGATTGTCGGTGGGTGAACGGTTCCGCCAGGGACTGTCGCGGCCCGGTGCGTTCCATGTGCCGCGAGCCTCGCGCATGTCGTCAACCGACTGGGAATCGACATAGGCATCACCATTGCGGATGAGGTGTTCGGCCCAGTCATAGAGCTGCTCGAAGTGATCCGAGGCGAAATAGAGGTGCTCTCCCCACTCGAAACCGAGCCAGCGGACATCCTCCTGGATGGCCTCGATGTATTCCTGTTCCTCACGTACCGGATTGGTGTCATCGAACCTCAGGTGACAGCGTCCGGCAAACTCCCCGCCGATACCGAAGTTGAGGCACATCGACTTGGCGTGGCCGATGTGGAGATACCCGTTGGGCTCCGGGGGAAACCGCGTGACGACAGTACTGACTCGGCCAGCGGCGGCATCATCGGCAACGATCGCGCGAATGAAGTCATGAGCCCCGCCGGGCGCGGGGCTTTCCTCGGCACTCATGGTGCAACACTCCTGCGACAATGGTCTGCTGTGTGCCAAAATCACCCGGACTTGCCAAGCCCGGTCACTGCCTTCTGTTCCTGGAACCGGCGTGTGCTGTCAGGTCTTTGCCACTCCGGACTCGTGACACTCAAGGCGCGCCAGGAGGGCTCGGGCCGTCTCGAGATCGGCCGGTCTGTTGACGTTGAAGAAAGGGTCCACCGGCTGGTCGCTGAACGACGCTTCTGCCATCCGGTATCCGCCGGTCCAGGCGTCGATCTTTCGCACGCCATCCCTGATCAAGGCCTGGCGCAATTCGTTTCGCAGGCGAACCGGCCACAGGCCAACCACCGGATGGCGTCTGCCGGCGGAGGCGGCGCAAGCCATGTCGGCACCGGAAGCCTTCACCGCCGCGAACAGTCTCTCGACCAGGTCAAAGGGCAGGAACGGCGTATCCGTGGGCACGGTGACGATCCAGTGCAGACCCGGAACGTTGGCGAAGGTCCAGTCGAGTCCGGCCAGCACCCCGGCAAGGGGCCCGGGGCGCCCCGGCAACATGTCGGGCGCGCGTGACAGCGCAGGCGAGTCAAGGCCCGACGCCTCATCATTGACGTTGAGCGCCATCATCCGCACCTGGGGGCGCAAGCGGGCGATCACGTGATCGAGAAGGTTGCGGCCACCGAGATCCAGCATGCGCTTGTCCCTGCCGCCCATGCGTCGCGCCATCCCGCCGGCGAGCACCGTCCCGGCCACGTCATTGCGCACCGCCGACACTTGCGTCATCCCCCTCGCGGATCCGGAACGGGCTGGTCATTCCAGCGCACCCGATGCGCGCCTGAAGCCACCATGAACCGTTTGCCACGCAGGCGTCCAATGAGTGTCATGTCGACCTGGCGGGCGAGTTCGACACCCCAGGCCGTGAACCCTGAACGGGAGACCAGGATCGGGATGTTCATCCGTGCCGTCTTGATCACCATTTCGCTGGTCAGCCGGCCGGTTGTGTAGAAGAGCTTGCCGGTGGCCGGAATGTTCTCGAGCGCCATGTAACCGGCAATCTTGTCGACGGCATTGTGCCGGCCGACATCTTCCATGTAGACCAGCGGACGGTCACCCTCACAGAGTACACAACCGTGAATGGCGCCGGCCTTGAGATAGAGACTCGGCGTCGCCGTGATCGTCTTCGCGAGGGCATGGAGCCACTCGATTTGAACGACCGCATCGCTGTCCAGGCTGACGGACTCGATTTCATCCATGAGATCGCCGAAGACCGTGCCCTGGGCACAGCCTGATGTCAGTGTGCGCTTCCGCAGTTTCTCCTCGTAATCAGTCTGCCGGCGGGTGCGCACGACAAGCGTGGCGGTCTCCTCGTCATGGTCGATTCCGGTGACCTCGCCGATTCCCTCAAGCATTCCCTGGTTCAGCAGGTAGCCCACGGCCAGGTAGTCCGGGAAATCCCCGATCGTCATCATGGTGACGATTTCCTGATCATTGAGAAACAGCGTCAGGGGAGTCTCCACGGTGACGTCCCGATCGACCCGGTTGCCGTCCTGATCGATGCCGGACACCGAACGCGTCAGACGCGAATCGTCGGGATTCGGCCTGAGAAGATAGGGCATTCCTGCTGTCATGAGCCGTATCCGGCGGCGGCCTCGTGCCGCGGCAAGGGTGTGTGCCCACGTATCATGTCAGCTGCCTTCTCGGCGATCATGACTGTTGGCGCATTGGTGTTTCCCGTCACGATTATCGGCATCACCGAGGCATCGACCACCCTGAGGCCATCGACACCCCGTACCCTCAGCTGGTCATCGACAACCGCCAGCGGGTCGCGAGGCGACCCCATCCTGCAGGTTCCCGAAGCATGATATCCCGACTGGGCTCCACGGGCGACTGCCGAGAGAATGTCGTCATCGCTCAGGACATGTTCTCCCGGGTCCATCTCGGCGCCGCGATAGGGAGCCAGTGCCGGCTGGTGCGCTATGTCGCGCGCCCACCTGACCGCATCAATGAAGTCCCGCCGGTCCTCCTCTTCGGC
>JAJEHK010000126.1 GCA_022823765.1 Alphaproteobacteria bacterium
AACCAGTGCTGCGTACTGGTCTTCGTCGTTGCACCATTCGACAAAGCCGGCCCACCCGGTGTCAGGGAGCGCCTCGCGCACCAGTTCGCACAGGCATTCGTTGCCGCCGAAGCCGATGTAGACACCTGACACCCGCAACCATTCGTCGCCGAGCCCGCGGCCTCGGGCGAAGCCCAGCCAATCGCGCATGATGCGTCGGGCCTCGTCTGGATCGCTCCATGTCGGGCTGATCGTCAAGGACACACGAACGCTGAGCGCCTGTTCTTCCCAGAGCCGCTGATAAAGCGCGACGCTGGTGGCATACGAACCATGGCCTTCATAGACGCTGGTCGTTCCTGCGGCATTGTAAACATTCATGGATCGACGAACGGCTTCAAGACGCTGGTCCCATGTGAAACCTGGCAAACCCCTCAGGAGATCGAATTCCAGGCTGGGGCGCTCGTTGTGTTCGATGAGAATACCGTTGGGAACACCATCAGTCTCACACACGATTTCAACGCCCTCGCAGCGTGACGTCGTTCCTTGAAGAATCCCGGCACGTTCCAATGCCAGGCTGTTCAATGCTGCCTGGGTCGGCACACGGCTCCATGAGCCGAACGGAGCCATGATGTAGACGGCATGGTCAGGAACGACGTTGTCAATTTCCCAACGATTTGGAAGCCGTCCTTCCGCGAGCGCCGACGGGCCATCCAGATAGTATGGAGCGGTTCCCGGCGGCATGGTGACGAGCCATTCGCCTTTCGGAGTGGCAGCGGCGGCCGCGGCCAGCCGCAACAGCACATCGTCGTGCGAACGGCACGCCGCCAGGCTGAGCCGGATGTCCTTGAGGCCCTCACGCTCCATATGAGCATGGGCGTCGATGAGTCCGGGAATAACGCAACGACCCTCAAGATCGAATGTCTCGGTGTCGGAGGGAAGATCTGCGACGATTTCGCTGTCGCGGCCCACCGCAACAATCCGGCCATTGCGAACCAGCATCGCTTCTGCCCGAGGAAGGGCAACATCCATGGTCACGATGTCTCCACCGTGCAGCAAAAAGGGTGTGCTCATGGCTCATCCACTCTGACTTCGTCCGAACAATCAACGCGCTTCGGCACCATACCAGGGAAAGATCTTGTCAAGCGCTGCTGCAAACAGTGCATCCGCAAGGAATCCCAACGCACCCAGTGCCATCAATCCGACAAACATCATGTCGACCCTGAACACCAGGTGAGAAAAGGAAATGAGGTATCCAAGGCCACTGCTGGCGCCGACCAATTCGGCGGCAACCAGGATGACAAAAGCGACAGCCGTGGCTTGGCGCAGGCCAGCGATGATGAACGGGAGTGCTGCCGGCAAGACGACCTGCAACATGATTCCTGTCGGCGAAGCTCCCAGGCTCGCTGCCGAACGAACATAGATGCTTGGAACGTCGCGCACACCGATGAAGGTATTCACCCAGACGGGAAAGAACGTCCCCCAAGTGATCAAGGCGACCTTCGGTGTCTCACCCAGTCCGAACCAAACGATGGCCAACGGCACGAAGGCGATCGAGGGTATCGATCTCAAGCTGTGTAGAACGGGATCAGACAAGTCGCGCAACAGCGCCAGCCGCCCAGTGAGCAGGCCGACGAGGACTCCAGCGATGGAGCCCAGCACGAAACCGAAGATCGCTCTCTTGAGGCTCGACCACGCATGACCAGCAAGTTCGCCGCTGGCAACAAGGTCCCACAAGGTCCCAACCACCCCCGACGGCGGAGGAAACATCTGCAGGTTCACGCCGGGAACCACGCGTGGGGCAATCTCCCAGAAAATCAGGAACAAAATGACTCCGGCGACATTCAGCAATAGCCGTCGAATTCGGCGACGGCGGCGGCTTCGCAACAAGTCCCGTCGGAAGCGCTCCTCAATGCTCGTCAGAAGATCTGACGTCAATTCCTTTTGCTTGTCGGAGCGAGACGACAGGGAGGGTGTTGCCTCTTCCTTCATTGCACGACGCCTCCCTGCTGATGGAAAATTCCGTTCACTGTTGCATAGAGTTGCCCAAACTCCAGATCACTTCGATTCCTTGGACGGGCAATTTCCACGTTTACGATTTTCTGTATCTGGCCCGGATTCGGTGACATCACAACAATGCGATCGCCGAGATAGACGGCTTCTTCTATGTTGTGCGTGATAAAGAAGATGGTGATGCCGATTTCCTCCCAGATACGCAGTAGTTCGGTCTGAAGAGAGGCGCGGGTCAGCGCGTCAACAGCCGCAAAGGGCTCGTCCATCAACAGAATTCTGGGGTGATTTACCAGAGCGCGCGCTACAGCCACCCGCTGACGCATGCCTCCGGAAAGCTCGAAGGGATAGCGTCCGGCCGCATCTTCGAGACCAACAAGTTGCAGCGCCTCTCTTGCTCTCTCACTTCGCTCGACTTTTGCCATACCCCGCATCTTCAGACCGAACTCAACGTTGCGGAGCGCCGTCAACCAGGGGAACAGGGCATACTCCTGAAAGACGACACCACGTTCTGGTGCCGGTCTCGTGATCGGTGCCTTGTCGAACCGAAGCTCACCGCGTGTGGGTTCGATGAAACCTGCGATCAAGTTCAGGAGCGTCGTCTTGCCGCAGCCACTCGGGCCGATCGCACAAATGAACTCTCCGTCCCGGATCGATAGCGAGACGTCGAGAAGCGCCCAGGTGGATTCGCCCTCTGTCGACGGATAGAGCTTGGAGACGCTTTCTACCTCGACCACACCGTCATCAGGTCGAAGGCCCCTATTGGGTGTCATCCGAAAATCGAGCGACCTCAAGTTCCGGTGTAGCGCGTCTCACGCTCTTCTCTCGTCACCACTCGAAGCTAGCCCGACAGAGTCACGCGTTCAGGGGCCAGATTTTGCAAGGCGTCCTCGTAGACCGCGTTCCTGAAGAGGGTACGCAGGTCGCCGTCGTAAGGTGGCGCAATCCCCTGACCAATCGCCCATTCTGCCTCCGCAACCATGACGTCCACGAGACCGTCATCGAGCGTCACCCCGATGTCCAGCAAGTCCATCCCTATGGTGGTGTCGTCCGTGGATGTTGCGGTGCGCTCGGCGACATATTCGATCGCCTGCGAACGGTCTGTGTTGATCAAGTCTTCTGCGTCCAGCAGACTCTGCACGGCACGTTCGACAGTTTCGGGAGATTCTTCAACCAAACTGCTGTTGGCCACAAATACCAGGCGATAGGCCCAGATCTTCTCTATACCTTCCCTGTCCAGCACGACAATGTCGTCTCCTGCCTGGTCCTGAGCGGCGATGGCCGTCAGCCAGTCCCAGGCAAAGGCGTCGACGTCGCCACGAACAACCGCGGTGACCATTTCAGGACCGCCCATATTCACCAGTTCTACATCGTTCAACGTCATGCCATGAAGCGCCAGCCATTGATTCAGAAAGAAATGGCCGCTCGTGCCAATCTTCGTGGCGATCTTTCTGCCCATGAGGTCCGAAGGTTTGGATACGCCCAGGCTCTTGTTGGCAGCAACCAGCATTTCCTTTGAGGAGCGGCTGAAATCAGCCACAATTCGGGGTTCCAATCCACGCATCAATGCGAGCAATGTCGGGCTCTGGGTAGTTGTGCAAAAGTCGGCACTCTCCGTCAGCACGGCGTCAAGCGCAAGACGTCCAGCTGTGAACTTGGCGACGCTTGCTTCCAAACCGTTCTTGTTCCACAAATCAGCGGCATCTGCCGTGTAGACCACGGCCCATCCATGTCCCTCGCTCTCTGCGATGGTAATCGCAGTTCCGGCCCGTGCGGACCCAATCACGGAAGGCACGACTGTCGCCAGTCCGAGGTAACCTCCAGTCTGCAGTAAACGACGACGGGAAATCATGTTCAAGTCCTCCCAGTTCGAACGTAGCCTTGGCTCTTGAAGCGGCCAAATTACGTCAAGTAGACCATAGGTATACCACATTCGGTACCATGGTGCATCATTGCCGCACTCATCCTGCAGGAGGATTTGAGCATCGTTCGTGCGAGCGCCTCAGATCGTGTCCACGGCGTGGTGTGACACAGTTTCTCGAGAGGGCGCTAAGCCGCATCCCGCAGGCCATGGTGAAGAACCCGCCGCGCCTCGTGCTGACGGGTAAGGCACACCTGAAGGAAGTGTCCCGGATCATCCCCTCGGATGTCGGGCATTTGCGAGGCGAGAGATCGCCGGGCCGCGTGTGGCTTCGTTTGTTGGTTGCGGGCTTCCCACTCCTCGCCGCGGACGGTCAGGGACTTCTTGTACTGCGTTATGTCCGAAGTCTCCTGCGGCCCTTCGATGTTGCCTGATCGTGGCGACGGGTACTCGGGTCATTTGCATCAACCTCGCCCGAGTGGAGAACTATGGTCGCAGCTTTGAATCCGCTGACGGCGGCGAAAGGTGTCCTCAAGAGCACCGGCCATCAGGGACGGACGGACGACGCTACACGAGATCAGGGTGGGCGTAAATGTCGCTTCCGGCGTCTGATGGAATGCGGCTCTGGACAGTTTGCCCGGCTCTGGCGAGTCTCCCCCGGTTGGGCTCAGACTTGGGGAGTACGTGACGTGAAGATTGACGTGCCGGACGTCTATGTGTCGCAGACGCCGGAGAGCCTGCCCGCACTGCTCGGCAGCGTCGCGGTGATCCGTGACCTCCTCGGAGGCACGCCCGACACGTGGACAGTCGAGGAGGTCGGTGACGGCAATCTCAATCTGGTCTTCAAGGTGCGCGGTCCTGCCGGCGGCATTGCCGTCAAGCAGGCGCTCCCCTACGTCCGTCTGGTTGGCGAGAGCTGGCCGCTGCCCCTGACGCGGGCGCACTTCGAGCATCTCGCCCTGGTCCGCCAGGCCCGTCACGCCCCGGGGCTCACGCCGGCGGTCGTCCACTACGACGCCGACATGGCGCTCATCGCCATGGAACTCCTTGAGCCCCACATCATCATGCGCCATGGAATGATCGACGGCATTGTCTATCCGTTGTTCACCGCGGCTTTGTCGACCCTTGCCGCCTCGACCCTCTTTCACACGTCGGACCTTGCCATGGCGGCAGGCGACAAGAAGGCCCTCGTGGCCGACTTCGCCGGCAACACGGCGCTGTGCGCCATCACCGAGAACCTGATCTTCACCGAACCCTACATGGTTGCCGACAACAACCGGTGGACCTCACCGCAACTTGACGGACTGGCGGCATCCATGCGCGCCGACGGCGATCTCAAGGTTGCCGTGTTGCGGCTCAAGGTGAAGTTCATGTCTTCGGCCGAGGCCATGATTCACGGGGACCTGCATACGGGCTCCATCATGGTGACGCAGACCGACACCCGGATCATCGATCCGGAGTTCTCCTTCGTCGGTCCGATGGGCTTCGACACCGGAGCCATGATCGCCAACCTGTTGTTGAACTACTTCTCGCAGATCGGTCATGAGTCGATCCCCGGTGCCAGGGATTCCTACCGGGACTGGGTGCTCGGCAGCATCGAGGAGTTCTGGAACGGATTCCGCTCCCGGTTCCTTGCCCTGTGGCGACACGAAGGGAGGGGCGATGCCTATCCGGCGGTGCTCTTCGATGATCCGGTTGCCCGGATACGCCTGGTCCGTGAACAGGAACGCTACATGGCGGGCCTGTTCCGGGACACGCTGGGATTTGCGGCTGCCAAGATGATCCGCCGCATCCTCGGCCTTGCCCACAACATCGACCTCGAGAACATCGCAGACGCCGACGTGCGCGCCACCGCCGAGGCAAGGGCCCTCATGACCAGCCCGGGACACTATGGGTCGATCGAGGCCGTCACAGCCGCTGCCCGCCAGTGGAATGCCATCGAACCCTTCGGCGCGAAGGTGTGAAGCGCGGGGAGGTTGCCTGCGGTCAGCCCCCGTCCAGGCGGCGCTGCAGGGAACGATCGGCCTCCGGCAGTTCGTCGTAGAACTCGAAAACATGCCACAGGTCGTCCCAGACGCGGAGCGTGACGTCCACGCCGGTGCCCTCGAAGATCGTGGCAAGAGTATTGTTCGGATTCAGAAAAAGATCTCGTGTTCCCGTGGTGATCATGACCGGGGGAAGGGATTTGTTCCATGTGCCCCGCAGGGGGATGGGCGAGATCGCTTCCTCCTGAATGGAGCAATGCCGCCTGGCGAACCAGACCGAGGGTCAGCGTCGGATGATGGCCGTCATTGCTGTGATGGCTGTCGCCTTCTTGCGTCGGCTCACTCCAGGGAGAGAGAAGGGCGACGGCGTCTGAAAGGCTCTGTCGGATGGTCTGGATGCCATGTTTCTTGAGCATTCTGACCCATCGTGTGATTTGCGCTGGACCTTGGTCCTTGCGCAGTCGGTTTCGTCTCGTCCACGCATGCCTTCAGATTTCACTTGCCGATTCAATGTGAACTTGAAATGTAGTGCAAATCGCACTACATGGATCAACCCTTCAAGGAGGCATGCATGCTGAATCTCGATGCTGCATCGAGCACCAGGACAAGACAGACCAGGACGATCCAGGTTCGCCACGACGATCGGCTGGCGAGCCTGATCGAGCGGGCCGCGCTCGCGTTGGCCGTGGACAAGTCCGCGTTTCTGCGTGCCGCGATTGAGCGCGAGGCCACGCGCGTACTCGACATGCAGTCCCGGCACGCACTGACGCCCGAGGACGCCGAGATTTTCGCTGCCGCGCTCGATGCCCCACCGGCCCCAACTCCGCGCGCTCTTGAGGCTGCCCGAAACTACCGCGCGCGCGTGGTTCATGCCGACTGAGCTTCCGGCCCTCAGGATAGAGAACTTCGACCCGGCACGGCACGATCGCGCCGGTTTCGACTGCGGCGTCGATCGTCTGAACAACTACCTCAAGCTGAGCGCCAGGAAGCAGCAGAAGGACGACATGACCCGCGTCTATGTCGTCGTCGAAGAAGGAAGCCCGAGGATCCTGGGTTACCATGCCGTCAACCTCGGCATGATGAACGTGGACGAACTCAAGCGGCGCCCGCGGGGGGCTCCCGATCATGGGGAGATCCCGGTTCTGTTCCTGGGACAGGTCGCGGTCGATCAGGCAGCACAGGGCAATGGTCTCGGTGGCATCCTCATGCACCACGTATTCGAAAAGGCGTGCGTGATTGCCGACATGGCGGGATGTCATGCAATCGTTCTTGATGTGATCTCGGACGGTGGCGAGGCGGAATTCGTCCGTCGCAGGGGGTGGTATGAGAGCTTCGGCTTCGCGACTTTCGCGAGCAACCCCGCACGCATGTTTCTCGCGTTGAAGCAGGTTCGTGCGGCGGTTCAGGCAGGCTCAAGCGACGGGAACGCGTAATGTGCTGCAGCTCGATGGAGTCCTGACCCGAGGCGCGAAGGCCTGAAGTACATGGCGTGAATTGCCGTCAGCTCCCGTGCAGGTGGCGCCGCAGAAAGGCCGCGATGTCGCGCAGGGAATGATCGGCCTCCGGCAGTTCGTCGTAGAACTCGAAGACATGCCACAGGTCGTCCCAGACACGGAGCGTGACGTCCGCGCCGGCGCTCTTGAGGACAGTGGCAAGGGTCTTGTTCTGATCCAGCAAGAGATCGCGCGTTCCCGTGGTGATCATGACCGGGGGAAGGGGTTCATTCCACGCGGCGCGCAGGGGAGAAAGACCCGGATGGGCGAGATCGCGTCCTCCTGAATAGATCAATGCCGCCTGGCGAGCCAGATCGAGGGTCAGCGTCGGATCACGGCCGTCATTGCTGTGGTGGCTGTCACCTTCGTGAGTCAGATCACTCCAGGGAGAGAGAAGGGCGACGGCGACCGGCATGGCGGCGCCGGCTTCCATGGAACGCCTC
>JAJEHK010000086.1 GCA_022823765.1 Alphaproteobacteria bacterium
CCGAGCCAGTCATCACCGTGGCGCACCCAGCCCAGGTAGTCGTGCTGCGTCCTTTCGCTGCCATCGTGAATGGTCGCAAGACGTCCGCCGACAGCCGGATCCTCGTCGATCGCCTGGCGAAGCGGGGCCAGTTCCGATTTCGAGAAGAACCCCGGCAGCAGGAGATAGCCATCCCGGTGGTAGCGGGCAATGTCGTCAGGGGCGAGTATCATCACTGAACCGCAAGATGCGGCGGGCATGATGCACCGTTGGCGCGGTTCCGACCAGTGTCATCGTATCAGGGTGACACCTGCCTTCTCGCGGTCGAAGGTGGAGGATGTGACACCTGTCTGGCGCAAGGCCACCTTCCTGATCTTTCCTGTGGGGGTCTTGGGAAGGCTCTCCGCGACATCGATGTAGCGCGGCACCATGAAGCGGGCCATCCGCGGTTCGAGGAAACGGATGAGGGTTTCCGGATCGAGTGTGCGTCCCGGTTGCAGGATCACCGTTGCCATGACCTCCTCTTCGGTATGTTCGCTCGGTACGGGAAAGACGGCGCATTCAAGGACATCCTCGTGGAGGTTGATCTCGTTCTCCACCTCGAGGGAGGAGATGTTCTCGCCGCGCCGGCGGATGGAATCACTCATGCGGTCGACAAAGTAGTAGCGGCCATTGGGCTTTCTCATCATGGCATCGCCCGAGTGGAGCCACAGGTTGGACCAGGCCTTCTCCGTCCATTCCGGGTGCCGCCAGTAGCCCGACATGAGGAGCCAGGGTTCCCTGCCGCGAATGACGAACTCGCCGACAGTCCCGTCCGGCACCTCCTCGTCGTTGGCATCGACAATCCGCGCCTCGTAGAGTTCGTCAGCCAGTTTGCCGCAGGTCTTCCAGTCGGGATCGTTCCAGTCCATGCGGTGTGGCGCGGACACTTCCGTTGACCCATAGGTGGTCTTGATCCTCATGCCGAACCGCCTCGCGAAATCGCCGGCATCCGGAAACATCGGGACGATGAGTGCACGTTCGATAGGGACGTCGCTGTCATCGGGCTGCCGGGGCTGACGCGCCAGGAAGTTGGCCATGGCCCCGAGAAAGAACGTGACCGATGCTCCGAACCTTCTGGCATCGGCCCAGAAGCGTTCGACACTGAACCGTTCCGTCACCACGGCTGCCGAGCCGGCGATCATCGAGGAGTAGCACATGGCCCACTGTCCGGCGATGTGGAAGAGCGGCAGCGGTGCGTAGTAGACATCGCCCGGTTCGAGATCCATGAGTTCGAAGTTTCCGTGGGCATAGCCATAGGCCTGGCGATGGGAAATCATGACCCCCTTGGAGGGCCCCGTGGTGCCCGAGGTGTACATCACCGCTTTGAGACCGTGGTGGCGCGGAAGGTCGCCAGGCGGTGTGTCCTCCGCATCGAGAAGATGAGGGAAATCGATCCTGTCCAGGTGAGAAAGTGCGTGCGGCAGCGTGGCGTGAGTACTTGAGGGGTCGAAGACGATAAGGCGTTCGAGGTACCGGAGATCGCCGGCCACCTCGCCGAGGCGGTCGAGAAAACCGGCCGCTGTGATCATCGTTCGGGCGGCCGAATCATTGATGATGTGGGTGAGAAGAGTGCCGCGCAAGGCGGTGTTGACGGGAACCTGGACGGCACCGGTCTTGCCCAGTCCAAGCCATACAAGGATGAACTCGACGACATTCGGCATCGCCACCAGGACAGCTTCTCCGGCCTCAATGCCCAGTGCCATCGTTCCGTTGGCGAGTCTGTTGGAATCATGGTGGGCCTCACCATAGGTGAGGGTACGCTGGTCCGACAGAATGAAGGGCGCATCCGGCATCGCACCTGCCCGATGAGAGAGAATGCGCCCCACGCTCTGCCGGTCAGGAGGATCCCTTTGCGGCATTATTCACAACTCATGCGTCAACGGGCCGTGCAGGCCCGCTGACGCATCGTGACCAGGATCAGAAACCGGCCTTGATTTCGTCGAAGAGCGCGATGTACCTCTCGCGGACTTCCGGCTTGATCTCGTCGAAGAAGCGGCTGTCCTTCATGAAGGCCACCGGATCGGAGATTCCGAGATCGTCGAGTGTGGCCTGGTCCACCAGATCGAAGGCCTTCTGGTTGCAGTGGCCGTACCCGTAGTTGTTGATGATGAACTCACCGGTTTCGGGCGCCGACATGGCATTCAGGAAATCGTAGGTCTTGTCGTCGGACCCTTCACCGGTGGCGATGTGCACATTTCCGCACACCCAGGTGTAGATACCCTCCTTCGGGTTCATGTACTCGATGTCGACACCCTGCTTCTTGAGTTCAACGACGGAACTGTTCCAGGCATAGGAGGCGACGAGTTCGCCCGTTGCGAGGCCCTGTTCGACAGCCGTGATGTCAGTCCAGTACCAGCGCAGGACTTCGCGCTGTTTGCGCATCCATGTGGCTGCTTCCTCGAGTTCCTCGTCGGTCATGTCGAAGGGATCCTCCGCGCCTATGAGGGCGCCGACCACACCGAAGACACCATCGACCGAATCGTAGATTCCCAGACGTCCGGCATACTTCTCGTCGAACAGGATCATCCAGGAATGGTTGTCCGGGCCGGCGTATTCCGGCGCCAGGTCCGGACGGAACAGGACCGAACTGTTGCCCCAGTCAATGGGAACAAAGACCTGATTCCCCTCGATGACCGCTCCGGTCACGGTCTGCAGGCTGGGAAACACATCGTCCCAGTGTTCAAGACGGGATGTGTCCAGTGGCGCGAGCAGTCCGGCATCCCACCAGCGTTGCAGGCTGTAGGTGCAGGGCGCTGCAATGTCGGGTTTGAACCCCGCGCGCATCTTCTGGAACCCTTCTTCTTCCTCGCCCCATAGCGTGAAGGCCGGAGTTCTGCCGTGCTTGTCTATGTAGCTCGAGTGGAGTTCCGGAATGTCGTAACCGGACCAGGTGAAGACAGTCAGGTCACTGTCGATGTCGTAGTCTGCCTCTTCCTCTTCTTCCTGGGCGTGACTTGCGACGAGCGGCATGACAACGGTGGCCACACCAGCCGATGCCAGCACCCTGTTGACGTCTCGGCGCGAGATGTCGTGGTTGGCGAGGCGTGAACGGAATTCGTCAACATCCATGATCGGGGTCATTGTGCTCCTCCCGTGAGCGGTGGTTGGTCCACATGTGCGGCGGGCCTCGCCTGCAGGACGGGACCAATTGCACCGTGACTCTATCGTGAACCGACCCAATGGTGGAAGAACCATCATCACGGGTTGACGCCGGGTCAACGTTCGTGACCTTTGTCGTGCCATGAAATTCAGCTTCTATCTTCCGTGCTACTGGCCCGATCTCTCCTACCCGGCGCACCGTCTCTATGAGGACGCCGTCGAGGAAAGCGTGTTCGCCGAGGCGCTCGGTTTCGACACCCTGTGCATTCCCGAGCATCACTTCATCAACTATCTCACTCACCCCCAACCCTTGCTGACAGCGGTCAAGGTCGCCAGCCGGACGCGCGCGATCCGCATCATCACGTCCGTCCTCGTCCTTCCGGTCCACGACATGCGCCGGCTCGCCGGGGAGATCTGTCAGGCCGACTGCCTGATGGAAGGCAGGCTGGAACTCGGTGTTGGCCGCGGCGCCTTCGCCTACGAATTCGACAGGTTCAACGTGCCGCCCGAAGAGAGCCGGGAGCGGTTCGACGACGCTCTGGCGCTTCTTGAGGCCCTGTTGTCGGGCCGGGAAACCGGCTGGAAGAGCCGGTGGTACGACTTCGAGCCTGTCGCCATCACGCCCCATCCGGTTCAGAGGCCCATTCCGCTTTGGATTGCCGCGCTGGGTTACGAGGCGATCTACCACTCGGTCCGCCGCGGTTATCACGTGCAGACGACACCTCTGAGAGGTGGTCAGGAGACGGTGCGGATGCAGGCCGGCGCCTTCAACGACGCCCGCCGCGACGGTGGTGCGGCCTGCAAGGGAGTGCGGTTCTCCATGTTGCGCATGGTCTACGTTGCGGCAGACGAGGCTGACAGGCGAGAGAAGATCGCAATGGCCTACGACAACCACCGCAGATTCTGCAACGTCTTCAGCACTCCCGGCACGGTGTCGAACGGGGGGATACTGCCACTGGATATCGCCGAGACGATGGATGACATCGCCGATGCGCTGCCGATCGGAACGGCCGGGGAAGTCGTTGACAAGCTGGGCGACTATGACGACCTCGACGTCATGGATCTCCTCTGCAACATGTCCTTTGGCGCCAGTCACGGGGATGTCATGGCGTCCATGGAGAGATTTGCCCGGGACGTCATGCCCCACTTCACGAAAGAGGAGACGCCATGACGACTCTCCACGAACGCTCTCTCATCATCGATGGCCTCAACTTCCACGGCGACGGAGATCCGGGTGTACTGCGCCGCGCCGGGGTGACGGCGGTCAACATGACGGTGAGCCATTTCGAGTCCGACTTCGAGGAGGCCATGGACGGCATGGCGCGATGGTTTGCCATACTCGCGAAACCCGATTCGGGATGGCGCCTGGTGAGGAGGGCAGCGGATATCGAGGCCTGCCACGCGGACGGCGCCACCGGCCTCATCATGGGCTGGCAGAATCTCCGTCCCGTCGGCGACAGGCTCGAGCGGCTGGTGATGCTCCATGAACTGGGTCTGCGCGTGGCCCAGCTCACCTACAATCGTCGCACGCTTCTGGGTGACGGGTGCCTCGAACCGGAGGATCAGGGTCTCACGGCCAAGGGCCGCGATGCTATTGCCATCATGAATTCCCTCGGCATGGCGATTGATCTCTCCCATGTCGGACAGAGAACGTCGGTCGAGGCGGCCACGGCGTCGACAAGGCCTGTCCTCGCAACCCACGCGAACGCCCGCTCGGTCACGCCGGCCCTGCGGAACAAGTCCGATGACGCCATTCGGGCGATCGCCGAATCGGGTGGGGTCATCGGTGTCAGCATCTACGGACCGATGTGCTGGGATGGCGACAGCCGGCGGCCCCCGTCGTTGGATGACTTCATGCGCCATCTCGATCATGTCGTAACCCTTGCCGGGATCGATCATGTCGGCATCGGGACCGATCTGCCGGCTGTGGCCGACAGCGATACGGTGAACCACATCACCGCCTTCACCCTGGAGAACTATCCGGCCGCCATCAGGGCCTACGCCGAGGCCTTCAGCAACCGTATCGAGGACCGCTACCTTGCCGACTGCCGCAGCCACGGCGACCTGCACCGCATCACCGACCGTCTTCTCGGATCAGGCTGGGGCGAGGCCGATATCGCCGGGCTCCTCGGGGGCAACTTCCTGAGAGCCTTTCGCGCCAACTGGGGATGAGCCGGGGAACCTTCGCCCCGGCCACGGGCATTCCGGGTCAGGCGTTGTCCCGGTGGCTCTCGAGTGTCGCGATGAGGTCGTCCAGCAAGGGTCCGCTGACCGGGCGGGCGTGAACCAGGTCGAAGAGGCGTCGCGTCGCCGGCATGGTGTCCAGGATGTCGAGGGTCCGGTCGAAGCCGTAGCAGACCCAGACACTGAGATGGAGATCCAGCAGACTGAGCCGGTCGCCCAGATGGTAGGGCCCTTTCGCTTCCAGCCAGTCCTCGAGAACCTGCCAGCGTTCCACCGCCATCGCCTGCGAGTGATTGCGGAAGGCTTGCGTGTCCTCG
>JAJEHK010000276.1 GCA_022823765.1 Alphaproteobacteria bacterium
TCAGCGAGAAAGAGGACGCAGCGGGCCACTTCGTCCGGCTGTGCCACCCGGCCCACGGGGAGGCCGGAGATGATGCGCTGCATCATCGCTTCGCTGACATGGGCAATGAGATCGGTATCGACATAGCCCGGCGCGATGGCATTGACGGTGATCCCCTTCGAAGCATTCTCGAGGGCCAGCGCCTTGGTCAGGCCAAGCATGCCCGCCTTGGCGGCCGAATAGTTCGACAGTCCCAGCATGCCGGCCTGGCCGTTGACGGAACTGATGTTGATGATCCGTCCGAATCCGCGGCTGCGCATGCCGACTATGACCGCGCGGCACATGTGGAAGCATGAACTCAGGTTGACGTCCACGACTCTCGACCAGTCATCGTCCGCCATCTTGTGAAGGAATCCGTCGCGCGACGTGCCGGCGTTGTTGACCAGGATATCGATGCTGCCGATCTGCTCCTCGACGAGCGCCACGCCCTGCTGGCAGGCATCGTGGTCCGAGACATCCCAGCGGAATGACGGAATGCTCGTCCGTGACGTGAACTCCCGGGCCGCCTCGGCGTTGCCGGAATAGCTCACGGCGACCGAGTGGCTGGCGGCGGCGAGGGCTTCCGCGATGGCGGCGCCGATGCCGCGGGTGCCGCCGGTGACGAGAGCGTTCCTGCTCATGATGGCATCACCTCCTGATCTGTCGCGCTTCAGCGCTCCACACACATGGCAATTCCCATGCCGCCGCCGATGCACAGTGTGGCGAGCCCCTTCCTGGCATCGCGCCGTTGCATTTCGTGCAGCAGGGTGGTGAGCACGCGTCCTCCCGATGCCCCGATGGGATGGCCGATGGCGATGGCGCCGCCATTGACGTTGACCTTCTCCGGATCGAGGCCGAGGTCCTTGTTGACGGCACAGGCCTGGGCCGCAAAGGCCTCGTTGGCCTCCACGAGATCGAGATCGGCGGTCTCCCACCCGGCCCTGTCGAGCGCCTTGCGGCTGGCCGGTATGGGGCCACTGCCCATGATGGCGGGATCGACACCGGCATGGGCCCAGGAACGGATGGTTGCCAGGGGACGCAGCCCGCGCCTTTCAGCCTCCGCGGCGCTCATCAGGACAACGGCGGCAGCACCATCGTTGATGCCGCTCGCATTGCCGGCTGTCACCGTGCCCTCCTTCTCGAAGGCGGGGCGCAGCTTGGCGAGGTGGCTGATCTCGACTCCGTGACGGATGTACTCGTCCTCGGCAACGACGGTCTCCCCCTTGCGCGTGGTGATGGTGACCGGGACGATTTCATCGGCGAACCGGCCTGCCTTCTGGGCTGCCTCGGCGCGATTCTGGCTCGTGACGGCGAACTCGTCCTGGTCTTCCCGGGTGATCTGCCAGCGCCGGGCGACGTTTTCTGCGGTCACACCCATGTGGTAGCCGTTGAAGGCGTCCCACAACCCGTCCTTGATCATGGTGTCGATCATCCCGGCATCGCCCATCTTGGTGCCGTTGCGCAAGTGGATGCAGTGGGGAGCCCGGCTCATGCTTTCCTGGCCGCCGGCAACGACGACGCTCGCATCGCCCCCGGCAATCTGCTGGGCGCCGACGGCCACCGCTCGCAGGCCAGAGCCGCACAGCTGGTTCAGACTCCATGCCGGGCTCTCGACCGGAATGCCGGCGCCGATCGATGCTTGCCTCGCGGGGTTCTGGCCCTCGCCGGCCTGCAGGATCTGGCCCATGATGACCTCGTCGACGTCGCCCGGTTCCACACCGGAACGCTCCAGAGCGCCCGTGATCGCGACCCGGCCCAGATCGTGGGCATCCTGGCTGGCAAGGGCGCCGTTGAAGGAGCCGACGGGTGTTCTCGCTGCGGCAACAATCACGACATCGGTCATGATGGGGACTCCCCTGATGGCTACACTCTCTTGTGCCACAGGTCCGGCAATCGAGTCGAGACACGAGAGAGAGCCGGGCGCCGGTTCTTCACATGGCAGGGAAACCCGGTATCTCGCAGGATCTCTTCGGTCGTGGCGGGATCACCCCGGCGGCAGCTGATGACGCCCCATTGCCGTTCAGCCTTCGGGACCGAATGTCGCGTTCTCCGACCACCACAACGGGACCTCGATGGTATCTGACGTGAGCGGTCCCTTTCCTTCAGCAACCTGGCGCGCGGTGTCGTATCCCGACTGGGCATAGCGGACGATTCCGATACCGCTGTCGGTGGTCATGGCCGCCTCGATGCGCATGGCGCTCTCTTCCGCGCCGTCGGCAATGATGGTGACACCGGTATGATGGGAGACGCCCATCGTGCCATTGGCCTGTATGGAGACGAGATCGGCCATGGCCGCGGTGTTGAGCAGGGCGTTGAGAAACGGCCAGTCCGAAATGCTGTCGGAGCCGTCCTTCATGGTCTCGGTCTCCATGGCCGGATTGGCGATGGACCCCGCATCGAGATTGTCCCTGGAGAAGGCGATCGGTCCCTCGACGTCTCCACTGCCAACGAGCCTGTTGACGGCCAGGGCGAAGTCCTTCCTCTGCCCGAAACCCATGAAACAGACTCGCGCCGGAAGTCCCTCGACGGGAAGATGCTTGCGTGCAAGCGGTATCCACCGTTGCGTGACGGGACACTCGGGGAACATTTCCAGCGCCAGGTCATCGAGCCGGTCACGATCTGCCGTCGATCCCGATATGCAGGTCCAGCGAAAAGGGCCCCTGCCGAGTTCGAAGTACCGGGGGCGCCAGTATGCGGAGACAAATCCCGGGTAACCAAAGGCCTCGTCCTGGTCCATGCCGGCATCGAAGGCTTCCTTTCGGGCAAAGGTGCCGAACTCGAAGACTTCGCACCCGCGATCGCGGAAGCGGTTCATTGATGTCACGATGCGCTTGATCGAGTCCCGGGCGTATTCCAGGTAGATGGTGCGGGATTGCGCGCGAATGCCTGCTGCGCGTTCCGGCGAGAGACCGGAGGGAATGACGGCGAAGGGATCGTGAAACGGGCACATCTCCGTCACGATGTCGGGAAACCAGCCCATCGAAATGGCCTCTTCACAGACGTCCACCATGTTGCCGCAGATGACGATCGAAAGGGGTTCTTCTGCCGCGGCCGCCCTGCTGGCAAGTTCGATTGCCGAGGCAAGGTCGTCGGCCTCGACATCGACCCAGCCGTCCTGCAGCCGTTGCTTCACGACGTCCTCTCTGACCTCGACGATGACCGAGATGCCGCCGTGCATGGTCATGGCCCTGGGCTGGGAACGGCCCATGCCGCCGAGCCCCGCGGTGAAGAAGATGCGGCCGCGAAGATCGCCGTTCCATCGGTTGTCAGCGATCGAGGCAAGGGTCTCGAAGGTCCCTTCCACCACACCCTGGCTTCCGATGTATTCCCAGGGACCGGCGGTATAGGACGAGAAGGTCGTCAGGTTGCGGTCCATGAGGTCGTAGAACTTCGACCAGTCCGCCTGGATGACATTGGAAAGCGCCATGACGACACGCGGCGCCAGCCTGTGCGTCCGGAACACCGCCACCGGCATGCCCGCCTGGATGGCGAGAGTCTCGTCATCCTCAAGGTGCTTCAGGGCCTCGACGATCGCATGATAGCTCTCCCAGTTCCGCGCCGCCTTTGCGATTCCGCCATAGACGATGAGGCGCGACGGGTCTTCCGCGTTCTCGAGGTTGTTTTCCAGCATGCGCAGCAGCGATTCCTGCTTCCATCCCTTGCAGCGCAACCGGTGTCCGCGCTCCGCCCTGACATGCCTGAGGACATCTGCCCGCATGACCGCCCTCCACGTCTAGAGCACGCCGGCCTGGCTTTCGGGAAGAATCTGGCCGCCGTCGACGATGATGGTCTGGCCGGTCACGTAACGTGCTTCGTCGCTGGCGAGGTAAAGCGCCGCATAGGCGATGTCTTCCGGCATGCCAAGCTCGCCCATGGGAATCGCGGGCACCATCGTGTCCTCC
>JAJEHK010000321.1 GCA_022823765.1 Alphaproteobacteria bacterium
GGAGGAATGTCCGCATCACCGTAGTCGACCATGGTGATGTGATCGAAGAGCTCCAGGTCGAAATCCTGGATGTAGCCACCCGGGTAGCGCGCCGACTGCTGTCGGACCCGCTTGGGCGCCTCGATCCACTCCTCCATGGCGACACCGGCGTACTTGCCATCCTCGGCAGCGACATAGGGCGCACCGATGATGACCACATCCGCACCCTCAAGATCATCCGGTGTCCTCGCGACGGGACGCGACATGAACGAGGGCGTCTCCGGCGCGACAAGCGGGAACTCTCTCCTTCCGGCGAAACTTGTCGCCATGAAGGTCTCCCAGTCCGGGTAACCGGTGTTGCTCATGGGACGTCATCCTCGTTGCGCTCTCCGCCGACAGCGTCGTGATCCTCCGGAACAATTGCAAGACGATAGAGACGAAATCCCGGGCTTGTCCTGTTGACGCACTCCATGGCATGTCCCTTGCGAGACAGAGGTACGGGGAACAATGCCGGGTCCATTGCACGGGGTGCGCATCATTGATCTGACCCGCATGGTGTCGGGGCCTTCCGCTACCATGCTGCTGGCCGATCAGGGCGCTGATGTCATCAAGGTCGAGAGCCCCGCCCGCGGTGGAGACACCACGCGCGGCGTCTCGGCCAATGAACACGGTCTCGCATCGTCCTATCTCAACAACAACCGCAACAAGCGTTCCATCGCCATCGACCTCAAGCACGCCCGCGGCATCGAGGTGCTGATGCGCCTTGTCGCGAACAGCGATGTCCTGGTCCAGAACTTCCGGCCCGGCGTTGCGGAACGCATCGGGGTTGGCGAAGACGCCGTGCGGAAGCACGCGCCGGCCATCATTCACGTGTCGATATCGGGATTCGGCCCGACCGGACCCTTTGCGGCGAAGCCGGTCTATGACCCCCTCGTACAGGCCCTTTCCGGGCTGACGACCGTGCAGGCTGGATCAGACGAGGCGCGGCCGCGCCTCGTGAGAACCATCATCCCTGACAAGCTCACCGGCATCGTTGCCGCCCAGGCGGTCGCGGCGGCGCTCTTCAACCGGGAAAGAACCGGTGAGGGCCAGGCGATCCACGTCTCCATGCTCGATTCGGTCATCGCCTTCCTGTGGGGATCGGACATGGAAGCCCAGACCATGGTCGATCACGGGATTCGCCAGCAGCATGCCCAGAGCTTCATCGATCTCATCTACGAGACGAGCGACGGCTACATTTCGGTGGCAGTCCAGCAAGACAAGGAATGGGAGGCTCTCACGCGCGCCCTGAAGAGGCCCGAGTGGCTCCACGACGAGCGCTTTCGCACGCCGGCCGGTCGCCAGCGTCACATCGACGCAAGGCTCGAGCTGACCCAGGAGGTTCTCCGAACGGCTACCAGCGCCGAATGGCTTGAACGGCTCGAGGCCGAGGATGTCCCCTGTGCCCCCGTGCTCAACCGCAACGACATGATCCGTCACCCGCAGATCGCCGCCAACGGTATCGTCACCGAACATGATCATCCCCTCGTTGGCAGAATCCGCCAGGCGCGCCCCGCTGCACGGTTCTCGAAGACCGATTTCGAGTTGCGCGAGTCCGGTGCGCAGCTCGGAGAAAACACGGACGAGATCCTGAAGGAGGCCGGCTACGACCCAGGGACCATCGCCACACTGCGCCGCGCCGGGGTTTTCGGGAACTGAACGATGATCGACTTTTACTATTGGCCGACACCCAACGGCTGGAAGGTCGCCATTCTCCTCGAGGAACTCGGTGTGGACTACACGCTGATCCCTGTCGACATTTCAAGGGGCTAACAGTTTGCGCCCGACTTCCTTGAGACGAGCCCGAACAACCGCATTCCCGCCATCGTCGACCACGATCATCCCGGAGGGCCGCTGCCCGTCTTTGAATCGGGCGCCATCATGCTCCATCTCGCCCGCAGGCACCGGCGCTTCATCGCCAGCGATCCCGTCGGCGAAAAGGAAACCCTCGAGTGGCTGTTCTGGCAGGTCGGCAACCAGGGGCCCATGGCAGGACAGCTCTCGCACTTCGTCAACTACGCGCCCGATGACCAGCCCTATGCCCGCGAGCGCTACGCGCGGGAATACGATCGCTGCCTGGGCGTTCTCGAACGTCGCCTTGTCGGGCGCACATGGCTGGTCGGGGACTCCTATTCCATCGCCGACATGATCTGCTGGCCATGGGTTCTGATTGCAAGGCCGCTCACGGCAAGTCTCGATGACGTCCCCAACGTGCGGGACTGGCGGCAGCGGATCAAGGAACGCCCGGCGGTGCAGCGGGCCGTCGATCTCGGCAAGGAGTTCCGGCGTTCCGCCGCGCCGTCGAAGGAGGAGCGCGACATTCTCTTCAACCAGACCTCCGCCACGGCCGGTCGCTGGCAGACGTGATCAGTGGCGGAAGTGACGGACGCCGGTCATCACCATGGCCATGTCATGTGCGTCCGCAGCGGCGATCACCTCCTCGTCGCGCACACTGCCGCCTGGCTGAATGACGGCCGTCGCCCCGCCTTCAGCGGCTTCGAGCAGACCATCGGCAAAGGGAAAGAAGGCATCCGAAGCGACCACCGACCCGGTGATCGCAAGACCGGACCGGCCGGCCTTCTGTCGGGCGATCATGGCGCTGTCGACACGACTCATCTGTCCCGCCCCGATCCCGAGGGTCTGTCCGTTCCGGGCATAGACGATGGCATTGGAGCGCACGTGCTTGACGACACGGAAGGCAAACAGCATGTCGTCGAGTTCGTCGGGATCCGGCTGGCGCCTGGTCACGACCCTCATGTCACCACTTGTCAGGCAGTACCGGTCGGGAGTCTGTGCCAGAAGCCCTGATCCTGCAGACCGGATCATCAGGGAGCCCCTTCCTGGTGACGGACCGCCGGCGAGAAGAAGTCTCGGGCTCTTTCTCCCTTCCAGGATGTCGCGCGCCGAGGGGCTGGCATCAGGCGCGATGACCACTTCCGTGAAGATTCCGGTGATGGCCTCCGCCGTCTCGCGATCAAGGGGCTGGTTGGTCGCGACCACGCCGCCGAATGCGCTCAGCCGGTCACAGGCTAGCGCCTTGCGGTAGGCATCGATGAGAGAGTCCCCGAGGGCCGCGCCGCAGGGATTGGTGTGCTTGACGATGACGACAGCAGGTCTCTCATGGTCAAACTCCGCGACGGCCTCGAGGGCCGCGTCGGCGTCATTGAGATTGTTGTAGGAAAGACCCTTGGCACCATCCTGGCTTACCGTCGCCACGCCCGGCTCTCCGCTCCCGACATGGTAGAACGCGCCGGATTGATGAGGGTTTTCTCCGTAGCGCAAGCGGCGGTCGAGCCTGCCCGAGACGGTGAGCCGGCGGGGAAAGGTCTCCTTGGACTCTCCCAGAAACCGTGTCGCCACGGCGGCATCGTAGGCAGCCGTCATCTGGTAGGCGATGCCGGCCATCCGCAGACGAAAGGCGCTGGAGGTGGCGCCCTCGTGCTGCTCCATCTCGTCAATGAGGGCGGGGTAGTCTTCGGGATCGGTCATCACGGTGACGAAGGCATGGTTCTTGGCCGCTGCCCGGACAAGCGCCACTCCGCCGATGTCGATGGCCTCGATCGTCCCCGTCCAGTCGGCGCCCCTGGCGACCACGTCCTCGAAGGCATAGAGATTGACCACCACGAGATCGATGCCACTGATGCCGTGTTCGGACATCTCGCGGACGTGACTCGCGGCATCGCGACATCCGAGGATCCCACCGTGAATGGCCGGATGGAGTGTCTTCACGCGGCCATCCAGAATCTCGGGAAACCCCGTGACCTGGCTGACGGTGGTGACGGGCAAACCCTGGGCGGCGAGGGCCGCGGCGGTGCCGCCCGTTGATATCAGTTCAACGCCCCGGGAATCGAGAAATCGGGCTAGATCAACGAGACCGGACTTGTCTGTGACGGAGAGAAGCGCTCGCCTGACGGTCATTCAGGGATCAAGTGTTCATGGAGTCGAAGAAATCGTTGTTGTTCTTCGTGCTCTTGAGCTTGTCGATAAGGAACTCCATGGCGTCCACGGAACCCATGGGCATGAGAATGCGACGCAGAACCCACATCTTGGCCAGCTCGGCCCGGCCAACCAGGAGTTCCTCCTTGCGGGTGCCCGACTTGCCGATATCGATGGCCGGGAAGATGCGCTTGTCGGCAATCTTGCGATCCATGACGATCTCGGAATTGCCGGTACCCTTGAACTCTTCGAAGATGACCTCATCCATCCTGCTACCGGTCTCGATGAGCGCCGTGGCGATGATGGTCAGGCTGCCCCCGCCCTCGATGTTGCGCGCCGCTCCGAAGAACCGCTTCGGGCGCTGCAGGGCATTGGCGTCGACACCACCGGTGAGCACCTTGCCCGAGGATGGCACGACCGTGTTGAAGGCCCGTGCCAGGCGGGTGATCGAATCCAGCAGGATCACCACGTCGCGTTTCTGTTCGACGAGACGCTTGGCCTTCTCGATCACCATCTCGGAGACGGCGACATGACGGCTGGCCGGCTCATCGAAGGTCGAGGCAATGACCTCGCCCCTGACCTGGCGCTGCATGTCGGTCACCTCTTCGGGACGCTCGTCGATGAGCAGGACGAGAAGGTAGACCTCCGGATGATTGCTTTCGATGGCATGGGCGATGTTCTGCATGAGAACGGTCTTGCCGGCGCGTGGCGGTGACGTCAGAAGGGCCCGCTGCCCCTTGCCGAGCGGAGAGATCAGCTCGATCACCCGGGTCGACAGATCCTTCCTGGTGGGATCCTGGACCTCGAGGCTCAGCTTTTCCTCCGGATAGAGGGGCGTGAGATTGTCGAACGGCACCCTGTGGCGCGTTGTCTCGGGTTCCTGGAAGTTGATGTGGCTGAGCTTGACGAGTGCGAAATAGCGTTCGTTCTCCCGCGGACTCCGTATCGTTCCTTCTACCGTGTCGCCGGTCTTGAGGGAAAACCGCCTGATCTGTCCGGGACTGACATAGATGTCGTCGGGACCCGGCAGGTAGTTGGCCTCGGGGCTGCGCAGGAAACCGAATCCGTCAGGCAGCACCTCGAGCACTCCCTGGCCGCTGATCGGCACATCCTGTTCCGCCATCTCCTTGAGAATGGCGAACATGAGATCCTGTTTTCTGAGAACGCTCGCTCCCTCGATGCCGAGTTCCTCGCCGTAGGCGAGAAGCTCCTCGGGTTTGCGATTCTTCAACTCCTGCAGATTGAGTGCGCCATGACTCATGGCTGCAAACCCGGTCTGCACATTTTCATTGCCCGTCAAGGTCATGATGAACCTGCTGAATAGCGATGGGAAGGAACGAAACGACGCTTCTGCTGTCACGTCTGGAAAGGTGTCGAACTGCGTCCCGGAAAAGCGGGTGTTTCGACAGGACCGGTGAACGGCCAGGAACGAAAGGGACCCTAGAGCAGGTCATCCGGGCCTGTCAAACCCGTTTCGCAGGCGCACGGAATTCGGACTAGAACGGCCTGACCACGACCATGATGATGATGATGACCAGCAACGCTGTCGGCACCTCGTTGATCAGGCGAAAGAAGCGGCTGGTATGGCGGTTGCGATCCTCGGCGAAGGCGCGCCACAACGTTACGAACCATCCGTGAACGGCGGACATGGCGATGAAGGCCACAGCCTTCACGAGCCACCAGCCCTCGCTCCACAGCGTCCAGCCTGCATCGAGTATCAGCAGGATGCCGAAGGCGAAGGCGGCCACCATCGCCGGATTGATGATCCCCTTGAGGAGGCGGCGTTCCATGACCTTGAAGGTCTCGGACTGGCGTGAACCGGGCTCGCAGTCGACATGATAGACGAAGAGCCTGGGGAGATAGAGCATCCCGGCCATCCAGGCGATCACCGCAAGAAGGTGAAACGCCCTGATGACGTCATGCCAGGCACCGAGGAACCCGTCCATGTCACGCTGTCCTCAAGGGGCACCTGGTGAACGACGCCGGGCATATCCTGCCGCCATGTCCGGACGCAACTTGCGGCCTCTTGTCGTCCAGAGCGGACCTGACGAGTGCCGCCAGACCGTCGATAAAGGTGTCGTCGCATGAAACGGTTGCCATGCGCCTGTAGAACGGGCATCCCGCATCCCGGGCTCGCCGACGATACTCGATGTCGAGTTCGACAAGCGTCTCGCTGTGCTCACTGACAAAGGCGACGGGCACGACAATGACACCGGTTCCGGTCCTGCCGGCCCGGTCGATTTCCTCCTCCGTAGACGGACCGATCCAGTCAAGCGGGCCGACGCGCGACTGATAGCACACCGTCCAGTCGAGATCGCTGCGTGCGATGTCATCGACGATGGCCTCGGCTGTCTGCTCGACCTGCCACTGGTAGGGGTCTCCACGTCGGATGATCTTCTCCGGCAGTCCGTGAGCGGAAAACAGGACCCTTGACGGCTGTCCCGCGGTATCATCGAGGGCGCTCCTCACAGCCGCCGCGTAACTGCCGACAAGACCGGAAGAACGTGGCCAGCAACACACGGCCCTGATGGTCACGTCGCGTCCATGACGCTTCCAGGAGCGGATCCACTCCTTCATCGACGATGCCGTCGTCGTCGTCGAGAACTGGGGATAGAGCGGCAGCAGAACGATCCTCTGCGGCTCGAACCCGGCCACCTCCATTGCCGCATCCTCGCTCATCGGATGCCAGTAGCGCATGGCAATGAACACCCTGATCGCCTCGTCGCCCAGGGCCGCCTCGAGAGCACGGGCCTGCCGGCGCGTGTTCTCGAGGAGGGGAGAATGTCCGCCGATCTCTTCATAGATCTTCTTCGCTTCACCCTGGCGGCGATGCGATATCACCGAAGCAAGAAGGGGACGCAACGGCCAGGGAATGGAGATGATCGCCGGATCATTGAACAGATTGTTGAGGAAGGGCTGTATCGCCGCCGGAGAATCGGGACCGCCCAGGTTGAAGAGCACGACCGCTGTTCTCTCCATGACCTCACGTCCCGCAGGAGCGCACGGTATCCACCAGATCCGCAACGTGGAGCGGCGGTGTGTCCTTGATGATGCCGTGACCGAGATTGAAGATGTGACTGCCTCCTTCAAGGCCCGTCACGATGGAACGTGCCCGGTGCTTCATCATGTCACCGCCGCCCAGGAGGATCTCGGGATCGAGATTTCCCTGAACAGGACAGATCGACTGCAGGTCACGCATCACGTCAAGAGACACGTCCTGATCGACCTGCAGGGCATGGATGCCCGTCTCGCGGGCAAATTCCGCGTAGCGTCCTCCTGCTCCTCGTGGAAAGCCGATCACGGGAATCCGGGGATGAACCTCACTCACGCGGGCGACAATGCGTCGTGTCGGGCCAATGCACCACCGGGCAAAGCTGACGCTGTCGTCCAGAAGGCCGGCCCAGCTGTCGAAGATCTGGACGGCATCGGCGCCGGCATCGATCTGGGCCAGCAACAGTCCGGTGACGGCATCGGCAAGCTGGGAGACGAGACGGTCAACCAGACCCGGATCCTCACTCATCAATCGCCTCGTCGCGTGAAACTCACCGCCTGAACCGTCGATCATGTAGGCGGCGATCGTGATCGGACCGCCGGCAAAGCCGATGAGAGCGGTCTCCTCGTCGAGTTCCCGACGGACGAGGCGCAGGGTTTCCATGAGAGGGAGGTTCTTCTCGACAGCTCCGTCCGGATCAAGGGCATCGATGTCTTCCTGGCATCGAAGGGGCGTGAGACAAGGACCCTCGCCTTCAAGAAAGCGCACCGCGCGGCCCATGCCATGGGGAACGATGAGGATGTCGGAAAAGACGATGGCCGCATCCACGGAAAAGCGGTTGACCGGTTGCAGCGTGATCCTCGCGGCGAGTTCCGGGGTGTTGCACAGCGAAAGGAAGTCGGGGCTCTTGCGGCGCAGCTTCCTGTACTCCGGCAGATATCGTCCGGCCTGGCGCAGAAACCAAACCGGCGGCGGGCTTTGCGCGGATCCTTGGAGGACGGCAACCAGGGGTTTCTCGACAGCGACATGGGACATGGCCGGCATGATCCGATGAATTGGCATCGCAATGCCACATCAAAGAATCATTCATAAAAGGTAAGTGGTAATGACAGGCCTTGTGCATCGTGTGGATGCAAGTCTGTCATGACGTCTGTCAACAGTCCGGCCGTCCAGGGAACATCTGTCGGGGTGCCTGTGTACGATTGGAAACGAATCGCGGCGTATCGCCGGTATGCCTGGTGCGGACGATGTGGAGTGGTGGCCGGATGAATGTGGACCACTGCCTTGTGTGCACGATATCCACCACGATCCGGTTCCGCTTGTCCCCGGGTGAGAACGGTCGCACACATGTCGGGCAGGAGTGTGATATTCTGCGCCGGCCTTCTCGGGAGCTGATCGTTCACAGGGCGATCAGCCATTCTTCCCCATATCCATGACCAGGTTTCATGTGCATCTCATCTCCGACGCAACGGGCGAAACGGTCCTTGCGGTGGGTCGTGCTGCGGTTGCCCAGTTCGAGAACGTCGATGTGGTCGAGCATGTGTGGACGCTGGTCCGGACGTCGCGGCAGATTGACAGGATCCTGAAGACTCTCGAATCCAGTCCTGGAATTGTCATCTTCACGCTGGTCAATCCGGAACGCCGCGACCAGCTGGTCAGGGGATGCCAGAGTCTCGGGATCGTCTCGGTACCGCTTCTCGATCCTGTCCTTGCAGCGCTGTCGGGTGTTCTCGACCAGCCGGTCAAGGGACAGCCCGGAGGCCAGCATGCTCTCAATGCCGACTATTTCGACAGGGTCGAAGCCATCCAGTTCGTCGTCCGCCACGACGATGGCCAGTCACCACACGATCTTGATGATGCCGATGTCATTGTCGTCGGCGTGTCGCGCACCTCCAAGACGCCGACCTGCTTCTACCTTGCCAACCGGGGCGTCAAGGCGGCAAACGTGCCCATCGTTCCGGGCGTGGCGCCACCGGCAGAGCTTCTCGAGGCCACCAGGCCGCTCATCGTGGCTCTCAGTCAGAACATGGAACGTCTGGTCCAGGTCCGGCGCAACCGCATGAAGCTCCTTCACCAGGACGAGGAGAGCGACTACGTCGAACCTGATGCGGTCCGGCGCGAGATGGCGGAGGCCCGCAGGCTCTACGAGGAAAGGGGTTGGCCCGTGATCGACGTGACACGGCGATCCATCGAGGAAACCGCCGCGGCCATTCTGCAGTTCTACAGGGAGCGGTTCGGCTCACTTCCCTGATCGTCGAGAGCTTCGCGTACCATCCTGTGGAAGTGGTGGACGACGTGTTCGCCCACGCCGCTGTCCTCACTGTCGACGATGAACCGTCCCTGATCGTAACCGCGCGAGAACAGTCCCCGCTGCACCGATTCACACAGCAGCATGTCTTCCGTTCCGAGCACGTTCTCCAGATAGTTGCGTCGATCCTCGCTGTCAGGCTTGCCGTCGGGGGAGAACCGGTAACTGATGAACCGCGTGGCGAGGTGATTGACCGGTACCGCGGTGACGATCAGGAGATCCCCATCCCCGGGCAGGACGTTGATGGTCGTTGTCGGCCATACGTACCAGAAGAGCGAATGGGGCATGCGGGCATCCCTGGCAAGGCGATAGGCGCTGTTGTCATGGCGGACGTCCCAGCCCTTCTGACGCGCCGTGATGCCATCGATGGTGTTCTCGTAGGTGGGCATGGAGATGATGTCGCAGAACTGCGGGTGCGCCACTTCGCAGTGATAGCATTCGACATAGTTGTCGATGACCACCTTCCAGCCGGCTTCCATGGCCCGGCCGCCAAAATCATAGGTTTCCGTGAGGGTGAGATCGTTCCAGAAGGGAAGTTCCCGGCAGATGTCGGCCTCGAGATTGGGCGCCTGGCGGGCAAGGGGAATCGCTTCGTCATCGAGGTTGACGAAGACAAGGTTGCACAGGACCTCGACGCGGACGGGCTTGAGGGAGAACTGGGACTTGTCGAAGCCCTCCACGCCATCGCTGTTGCGGGCGGTGCGGAGCTGGCCGTCGAGACCATAGGCCCATGCGTGGTAGGGACAGGTGATGGCTGCCTTGATCGTGCCGGAGCCCTCCACGAGACGATGCGCCCGGTGCTGGCAGACGTTGTAGTAGGCTCGGAGCTGGCCCGAGCGATCGCGTACCACGAAGACGTCCTGATCGAGAATGCTGCCGGCAAGGTAGTCGCCGGGACGGGCCACTTCGCTGGCATGGCAGAGGTACATCCACGAACGGTAGAAGATCTTTTCGCGTTCCAGTTCAAAGATTGCAGGATCCGTGTAGTAGCGCGAGGGCAACGTGTAGGAGCGGCGAGAGTCGGGCCCGAGTGGGCGGGCAAACTCGACCTGAAGAACCTCGGCCATGACGTGCGGCCTCCCGTGTCAGCACCCCGAAATCATAGCACGTGACCCCGTCGGGAACGATACCCGTGCCCTCACGTCATCAGGACTGCCAGGATGCGATGATCTCTGCGGTGCTGCCGATCTCGATCTGGTCCTCGAACCTGCGGTAGACGAAATCGAGCATCGCCCTGTGGGCGTCCTCATCGGAACTCGTGACGGCGTCTTCGGCAATGATCACGCGATATCCGCGGTCCACGCCGGTCATCACGGTGGCGAGGACGCAGACGTCCGTCTCGACGCCGGTGACAATGAGGGTCTGGCAGGCCATGGCGTCGAGAAGATTGACGAAGGTGTCGCTTTCGAAGGCCGAATAGGTGGTCTTGTCGATGACGTGGGCCGGTGGAATGAAGGACCGGAATTCGTTCATGACGTCAAGCATGGCGGGATCCATCTGCGACGTGGTGACAGGCGTCCAGCGCCGGTAGTAGGTCCGCCAGGCGCCGCCGGCCTCATCAGCCGTCAAGGGCGTCATGAAACGGGTGAACACGGTGCGGTCGCTGCGGTGGGTCACGAGTCGACGGATGGTAGGGGTGATGGCGGGTATGGATGGCGTGTGCCACACGGTCTGAGCCGCAAAGAGATCCTGCATGTCGACGACGACATGGACTGCATCCTGGCCAATCGGGCGGACGTCCTGCATCAGTCCTCGACCACGACCGAATGGTCCGCCGACCAGACGAGAGCGACCCGCTCACCGGTGTCGATGACATCACCATCGGCATTCTGCCGCAGAACACGCAACGGTCCGGCGTCGGTCTGGACGGTGTAGGTGAGGCTGGCGCCGGAAAAGACGCGCTCGGCGACATGGCCCTCGATGCGGTTGCCTTGAGCCGGCGTGTCGGGTGCCACGAGACGGATTCTCTCGGGTCTGACGGCAAGGGTCGCCTCGCCGGCCGGCAGCGGCGACGTCGTGGCGACGTGTCCGACGCGATCGACCATGATTCCGGAATCCTGAACCGGTCCCGAAAGAAAGTTGGCATCGCCCAGGAAGTTTGCCGCGAACCTGGTGTATGGTCGGTCATAGACTTCGCCTGGTTCACCCACCTGGATGAGCCGGCCCTCGTCTATGATGGCGATGTGATCGGAGAGTGTCAGGGCCTCTTCCTGGTCGTGGGTGACGAAGATTGTCGTGATTCCCACCGTGCGCTGGATGCGTTTCAGTTCGCCCTGCATGTCCTGTCGCAGTTTCTTGTCGAGCGCGCCCAGGGGTTCATCGAGAAGCAGAACCCGAGGTTCGGTGACGAGCGCGCGCGCCAGGGCGACGCGCTGTTGCTGTCCGCCCGAGAGCTGGCGCGGCTTGCGGTGATCGAGCCCGTCGAGGCGCACCAGCTCGAGGATCTTCCCGACCCGCTGTCGCACCTGGATGCGCGGGATGCGGCGCACGGTCAATCCGAATGCGACATTGTCGAACACCGACATGTGCGGAAACAGCGCATAGTTCTGGAAGACCATGCCGATGTTGCGGCGAAACGAGGGAATGTGCGCCACGTCCTGATCGTCGATGAGAATCATGCCTTCATCGGGTTCCACGAATCCGGCAAGGGCCCGCAGCAGGGTTGTCTTGCCACTCCCCGAGGGGCCCAGAAGGGCGAAGAAGGATCCGTTCGGAAAGGCAAGCGAGACCCGGTCCAGCGCCGTCGTGGCACCGTAGCGCTTCGTCACATTGCGGACGTCAACGGCGCTCATCGCTCGCCACCGAACTTCGAGAGGCGGGCAAACAGGAGGAGAACCGTCATGGAGACCACGATCATGATGGTGGAGATGGCGTTGACCTCGGGCGTGAATCCCTTGCGGATGGCGGAAAAGATCTCGACGGGCAGCACCGAGACGCCGGGTGGCGCCAGGAAATAGGAGATGACGAACTGGTCGAACGACACGGCAAACGCGAAGAGGGCGGCGGCAACAATACCGGGCGCCATGACGGGAAGCTGAACGCGCACCAGGGACTGGAACGGCGTGGCGCCAAGGCTGGCTGCTGCCTCCTCGAGATCCGGTCCGATGCTCGCCAGGCGGGCACCCACGACGATGATGACATAGGGCAGGGAAAGAGCCACGTGCCCCAGGAGCATGGCGTGAAGTCCCCGGCCGATGCCCGTCCAGAAGAACAGCACCAGCATCGAGGTGCCGATGATGAGCCAGGGAATGGTGATGGGAGGAAACAGAAGCAGTTGCAGCGCCGTGCGTCCACGAAACCGGTACCGGGCGAAGGCCAGGGCCGCCATGGTTCCCAGAGTGGTGGCGATGAGCGTGTTGGCCAGCGCCACCGCGACGCTGTTGAAGCTGGCCTGAAGAAGCCGTTCGTTGCCTGCCAGATCCTCGTACCAGCGCGTCGTGAACGCGAACGGGAGGGTGTAGTGCACCGAATCGTTCAGCCCCATGACTGCCAGCACGAGAATGGGAAGGTAGAGGAAGAGCAGGACCAGAAAGAGCCAGAGTCGTCCCGCTCCCTCGCTCATCAGCACCACCCAGCGCGCCTGGTTCATGTCGTCCTCATGTGGTTCTTCAGAACCGGTGCCGACACTGCGAGGATGAGGAGGACGATGGCCAGCAGAATGAACGAGAGGGCGCCACCCAGCGGCCAGTTGGAGACGACGGTGAACTGTTCCTCGATCACCGTACCGATCACCGTTCCCTTCGGCCCGCCCAGCAGACGCGGCTCGAAGAAGGAGCCGATCACCGGAACGAAGATCAGGATGGATCCTGCAGCAAGACCGGGCACGGCAAGCGGCAGGATGATTCTCCCCAGGATCGTCCATGATCTTGCACCGAGGCTGCGTGCCGCCTCGAGAAGCGACTCGTCGATTGCCTGCAGGGAGAGAAAGCACGTGAGAATCATGTAGGGAAGGTAGGAATGAACGAGCCCGATGATGATGGCGGCATAGGAGTCGGTCAGATCAATGGTCGGCAGTCCGGGGATCACCAGGTGCACGGCGCGATCCAGGACACCGTCGGGCCGGAGCACGATCGTCCAGGAAAAGACGCGGACAAGCGCGTTTGACCAGAATGGCAGGACGATCAGCAGGAACAGGGCCTCGCGCCAGCGCCCGTGGATGCGTCGGGCCAGCCAGTAGGCGGCCGGGAAGCCGATGAGGATGCACAGTCCGGTGACGTGGAAGCCCATTTCCAGCGACCGCCACATGAGGTCCTGGAGATAGCCCTTGGTGAAGAAGGCCTCGTAGTGCTTCAGCGAGAACTCGCTGGCATGCCTGCCGAAGGGACCCTTCTTCTGGAAACTGAAGTAGAGCATCGCTGACAGCGGCAGGAAGATCGTCACCGCCAGCCAGAGATAGGCAGGTCCCGTCAACCATGCGATCGCCCAGCGCCGCCGGGTCTCGATGCGCATGGTCAGCGGAGCCGCCGGGGTGCCTGACAGCCCGGCCGGAGAACCGGACTGTCAGGCGAAACCCAAAGAGGAACTATTCGGCGTACCAGGCCTTCGTTTCCTCCCAGATCTCCAGGAAGGTCTCCCGCGTCTCGTCGGAGAGCGGAGCCATGAACTGGAGATTGGCCGTGGCGGCAGGATCGCCGAGCACCTGCCGGTTGAAGGCGTCTTCGGGCAGCTGGTTCATGGCCACGCCATTGGCCGAAGCGGGCGCCCCGACTTCGGTATCCCAGCGCACGAAGTGATCCGGACTGACCATGTAGTCGATGAACTGGAGCGCTCCCTCCGGATTGGCCGATCCGGCGGCAAGGGAGAGACCATCGAGCCAGGCGATGGCGCCTTCCTCGGGAATGAGATAGCCGACCGGCAGTCCGTACGCCTTGGCACTGCGCGATGCCGAACCCGACCAGTAGACGGCCACGTCGAAGGCATCGGCAGCGAACTCCTTGTTCCACTCGTCCTCCGATGACCAGAACGTGCGGATCTGCGGCTTGAGATCGCGCAGTTTCTGGCGGATCGCGTCAAGATCATCCGGCGCGTTCATGTTCTGACCCGTGGCGAGTGCGGCGAGGTAGACGTTCTCGACGGAATCGTCGCGCACGGCCACGTTACCGGCATGGGCCGGATCCCACAGGATATCGATGGAGTTGCCGGGGTCGACTTCCTCGGTGTCATAGGCGATCGAGGTCAGGCCCCAGGTCCATGCGACACCGTAGAGGTCTCCGTCGAGCCTGAACTCAGCGGCATCCCGCAAGCCCGGCGAGAGGTCGCCGAAGTTGGAGATGGCCGCACTGTCGATCGGCTGGATGAGGCCTTCCTCGGCGGCCTGGATGGTGAAGGCAGAGTTGATCAGCACGACGTCGTAGGCACCGGGACTGGTGCGCAGCTTGGTCAGCATTTCCTGTTCGGAATTGAAATAGTCGTGCACCACCGTGTGGCCCGTCGCCGCCTCGAAGGCCTCGACGCCCCAGGCTTCGTCGGTCCCGTATCCCTGCCAGTTCAGCACCCTCACTTCCCCGGCGGCCAGCGGCTGGGCTGCCACCGCGGCGGCCAGCAAGGCAGAGGCAAACAGTCCTGATGTACGCATTGTCTTCGGTCTCCCCGCAGATGATGTTGTTGCAGGGGACGCTGTCACAGCATTCCCCGGTCGTCAACGCAGGCATTGACTGCAGACGCCACGAGTCATCGCGGCCGATGAAGATCGTCTGGGAGCTTGAGCGCCCGATGCCGGGTCGGCTCTGCCATGCCGGCAAGATGGTCGCCGGTTACGTCAGCCCGGGCACCAGGTTCATGTAGACGACGCGCCATGTGGCCTCGTGATTGGGTGTCGTCGTGTAGTGATCGATGCGGGTCACGGAGAGGTTCTCGGTTGCGAACCTCAGCGACCTTTCGGGATCAAGGCCCAGAGCCAGCCCCAGGGCTGCGCGAATGGTGCCGCCGTGGGCGACGGCAATGATGTCCTCACCGGCCCATTCCTCCGTCAGCCGATGGATCACCGGGGTGACGCGATCACAGAGATCGGCAAAGCTCTCGCCATTGGGCGGGGTGGTGGTGGCCGGAGCAAGCCAGAAGCGATGGGCAGGCGCCGATGAGGCGAATTCGTCGTACCTCTTGCCGTGCCAGTCACCGAAGTCCTGTTCGCCAAGACCGGATTCGACCTCGGGACTGATCGTTCTCTCGCCTGCGACGGCGATGCTCCGGGCTGTCTGCCGAGTGCGCCGGAGGTGGCTCGTGACCCAGCGCGCCTCCTGCGGAAGCAGGGCCGAAAGCGCAAGAAAACTCTCGAGGTCGTCGGTATCCGCGTTGGGATCGGTGGCGCCGTAGATTCGCCCGTCGGTCTCGGTGACCGGCGCATGACGTACCCACCACCAGCGAGTCTCGGTCATGTCACCGCCACGGCGCCGGCAAGGATGCCGATTTCCGAAACCTGCTGGATGGAACCCAGAACGTCACCGGTCTTGCCCCCCAGGACCGTCATCGCAAGCCATCCCACCAGGCATGCGGCGATGCCGCCTGCGGCCAGCGCCGCGATCCAAGCCCAGGGAAAGAGGAGCACCAGGGCAAGAATGGCGCCGACGATGAGGGCGATCAGCACCTGATCGAATTCCGGTTCACCCGCTCCGGCCGCCATTCCCTCGTCCCGGGCATCCGGCAACATGCGCATCGCCACAACCATGAAGGCCCGGGAGAGGGCGGCGGCGACGACGAGTGCCGCCAGGACGTCCATGGCGTCCTGAAGGTCCGCCACGGCGGCAACGCGGGCGCCGATGACGATGATGAGGGCCATGACGCCGAAAGCGCCAATACGACTGTCTCGCATGACTGCGAGCCGTCTCTCCCGGTCCTCATGTGCGCCAAGACCGTCCGCCAGGTCCGCCAGACCGTCTTCGTGGAGACCCCGGGTGAGCACCAGCATGGCAACGACGCAGACGATTGCCGCCAGGACCGGGCCGAGACCGAGCCAGCCGGCGACGATGTAGAAGAGCGCGCCGACAAGACCGATGGCCGCTCCGACCACGGGAAACATGGCGACACATCGGGCGAGCGGTCGATCATGTCCGTCGCCTGCAGGAATCAGGGTCAGGAACTCAGTGGCAGCCGCCAGGCTGGCGGCGAGCCCGGGTCTTTCCTGATGGTCCGGCATGGTGGTGCTTATCCGATTGTTGGCAGATGAGGTCAAGGGTAAGAAGGACGCGAACTGCCGACGGTCTCCGGATCCACCATGATCTCCGCCCTTGCCGATATCAGGAACCTGTTGCGGGACCTCCCGCCCCCTGACGCAGACGCTGCCGCCGAAGCGGCGGCGCGGAATGACCGGCTGACAAAGCCCCCGGGATCACTCGGCAGGCTGGAAGAACTGGCTGTCTGGATGGCTTCCTGGCAGGGGCGTCATCCACCGCGGGCCAGCGATGTCGCCTGCATGGTGTTTGCCGGCAACCACGGCGTGACAGTGCAGGGTGTGTCAGCTTTTCCCGCTGACGTCACTGAGCAAATGGTGGCCAACTTCGCTGCCGGGGGCGCAGGCATCAACCAGCTGGCCCGATCGCTCGGTGCCCGTCTCGATGTGGTGCCGTTGTCACTCGAGCGGCCCACCGGAGACATCTCCAGGGAACCAGCGATGACTGAAGCCGAGACCTGCGATGCCTTCAGGACGGGTTTCGAAACGGTGCAAGGGGCGGATATCGCGCTGATCGGTGACATGGGGATCGGCAACACGACCGTGGCGGCGGCCCTTGGCGCTGCCCTCTTTGGTGGTGACGGCGCCGACTGGGCGGGTCCTGGGACCGGTCTCGACCGGGAAGGCGTGGACCACAAGGCTGCCGTGATCGACCGGGCGCTGGAACGTCATCGCCGGTCTTCGGCAGACCCCCTTGAGACACTTGCGTCACTGGGCGGACGGGAGATCGCCGCCATGGCGGGCGCCATTCTTGCCTGCCGGCTGAAGAGGACGCCTGTGATTCTGGACGGGTTCGTCAACTGTGCGGCGGCCAGCGTTCTCCACTGCCTCGAGGCGGGGGCCCTCGATCACTGCTTGGCCGGGCATGTCAGCGCCGAACCCGCGGCCGGGCGCTTTCTTGATCACCTGGGAAAGAGGCCGTTGCTGGATCTCGGCATGCGCCTCGGCGAGGGATCCGGCGCTGCCTGCGCGGCCCTCATCGTCAGGGCAGCCGTCTCACTCCATGACGGCATGGCCACCTTCGACGAGGCGGGTGTCAGCGGCAGACGGGATGATCCGTGACCGGCAACCGGCAGCGCGCCCTTGATCTGGCCCGCGGCATAGGCCGCATGTTCACCTCCATGAATCAGGCGAGCGTGACGGAGTTCACGGTCAGGAACGGCAGGAGAGCCGATGTCCTGGCGCTCGACGGCAAGGGGCGTTTCACCATCGTCGAGGTCAAGACGTCCGTCGCGGACTTTCAGTCCGATGCCAAGTGGACCGACTATCTCGACTACTGCGACTTCTACTACTTCGGTGTGCCGGAGGATTTCCCGGCCCATATCCTGCCGCAAGAACACGGTCTCATCATCGCTGACCGCTACGGCGCCGCGATCCTGCGTCCGGCATCCGAATCACCGCTCAACGCCGCGCTCCGCAAGGCCCAGACCCTCGCCTTCGCCATCCAGGCGGCACGACGGCTGCGCGAGCTGACCGATCCCGGGGTATAGACCCACCAGAGATGTCTGGTCCGGAAGCCACCATGTCGCATGACGTTCAGGCAGATTGAGCACGCCGGCACGAGCCTGACTACGTGCAATGCCGTGCTGCCGTATCCGCCACATCGCGTCTCCGGTACTCCGACAGCTGCTGTGCGGCGTCTTCACCAAGGGGGCGAAATATGTTGGAGGCTGATGCGCGAAACACGCCTTCGAGACATCCGCTCGGCGGGCATTGATCTGGAAGGGGGACCTCGACTATCGGTGCGGTTCCGCCAATGGTCTTACCTGAACCGACATCGTAGATGCTGATGTCCGGGTCGACCCGGAGGAATTCCGGCCGGTCGTGCCATATCCTCACGTAGACCCTCACGGTGACAAGGAAGGGGATGCAGGCGCCGGTCCTCTCCGCGGAGAGGTGCATTGCCCCGGCAAGAAAATCCTCGTCCAGCCACCGGCCCAGAGGGCCTTCCCCACCGTGGTTCAGGTCGAACGTGCCCTCGAACACTTCCTCACCCATCGCGCGGAAGCCGCCCTGCGCCAGGGCGTGTTCTAGATGCACGAATACGGTCTCGCGGAATAACCGGGAGTCGCGGCGAATCAGGTGGGGATTGACAGCATCCTCGTTGCCCATGACGAGAACCGGAACCGCCCCTTCTTCCCCGTCAGAAGCGGCGGCCGCACCGGCGACCAGCAGGAACACAAGGGCAACTGCAATCAAGGAACTCGTGCTTCGGTCGGTCATGGTGTCAGCTGCCTAAGTCCGTACCGTTGTCCCACGGGCACCGCCCTTCGAGCTGTCTGATGATGTCATGACATCAGCAGCCTTCCCAAGCTTTCAACTCGTCCTCCGGCAAGGGTTCATGGAAACCCTCGTCAACAACGATTCTGTCCCTCATGGCACCAAACTTCCGCTGGCCCGGAGGATTGAAGGGAACGAGGCGAGCGACCGGCTCGCCTCGCCTGGCAATGATGACCTCCTCGCCCGCCTCGACTTGTGCCAACAATCGCGACAGACAGTTCCTGGCCTGTTGAACATTCACGACTGGCAAGACCGCGCTCCTCGCATAATGATTGTCAGGTCCCGAACTGATGCAGAGTGATCGTGTCTCCCCTGGAAGTCGGGTTTGACAAGGTTCGGCAGCATACGGTACCGCATCGCCGGGTATGACATCATT
>JAJEHK010000197.1 GCA_022823765.1 Alphaproteobacteria bacterium
CACGCGTTCCTGGAGATGAGGGTGCCAGACGCCCACTCATCGGCCTCTGCTTCCAGTTCGGCGCCAATTGTGTTGGCCCCTTCCACGAAGATGCCCTTCTTGCTGTGAAGCAGAATGTGCGCCGTTTCACGGAAGAAGCCGAACCATAGCTGGTCGTCGGTCTTGTTGTGGACGGACAGTTGGATCACAGCCTTGCGAGGAGACAACCACCACGCCGCACCACCAAGTGCCGCCTTTGGCAATGGCTGCACCAACGCCAATGCAACTCCGGCCTCATTGCACAGCGTTGCCGACCGCCGCAAGGCCTCGTCGACCGGCTCGCGTGTCAGGCCGCGGATGGTCCGAATCGCGTGCTTGAACCTGCTCTCGTTGTACTCCGCACACGCCTGACCCTCGGCCTCCATCTCACCGAGCCGGAGCCAGGTGGCCAGTGCAGCCTCACCACCAATGAATGTTGGAGGGCGGCGATACGCCATGTCGGCCAGGCCGTAGCGAGCGGTCCAGGCATCGACTGAACCCACTCGAAAGAACGCAAGCAACTTCGAAACGGCGTCGACATCCGACCGAGGACGCTCGAAGCAACCTCGCCTGACCAGATCCCGGACGGGAAAGGCCTTGGCCCATTCTGCCATGGCTGCGGCACTCCTGGCCTCGGCCTCCCGCGCCCGGTGAAGCCGGTATTCCGACTCAATCCCGAGCCAGATGCTGGCATCCACGCCAAGCACTTTCTCGAACTGGAGCGCAGTTCCCGGCTCGAGAGGCGCCTTGCCCGAGATGATTTCGCTGATCAGCTTGGGAGAGCGACCGCAGCGGCGTGCGAACTCGGCATGCGAAACCCCTTCTGTCTCGAGACGCTCCCCGAGGACCCAGCCGGGCGGGACCGCATAATCCGGGCTGAACCGGTTGGTCTCTGTGGCCATCCTTTCCTCCTTCGTCAGTGATAGTCGACCACGTCGAGAATCGTGATCGCCGTCACCTGCTCCGTGTTGATGCCTCCATCGTCCTTGCGCGGCACCGGCTCGTGATTGGCCTCGAAGACGAGCCGGTGCGGGTGAACGAGATCGACAGCGAACTGTTCATCCCGGTCCCCGACGAGCTGGTGTCGTCTCTCAGGTGGCGTGGTCGGCACCAGCACAAGACTGCGTGCCGCACGAAGCACCGCCATACGCGTCATGATGACCCTTGCCATCCTCGCACCGTAGGCCTTCTGCAGGGCATCCGCTCTGTTGAAGACCTTTTCGAGCTTTCGGCCCCTGAATGCGATGTCCATGGCCATGACTCATGATCGTTACCCGATAGGTAACGATTTTTCCTCAAGAGTCAAGAAGAGAGGATTACAGGCCTCGGGGAAGACGCACTGGTCGCCACTACGCTTTCTCAAGGCGGCCCCGACTCCTGCCTTCCCAAGTCCGAGGTGGGCTCGAAGAGCCGATCAGGTCGATATGGTGTGCTCCACTGCGTAGCGGAGAAATGCAGATGAACAGCAAGCAGCGAAACTGAAGGCGAATGTGGCACCTGAGGCGATTGGACATTTCAGGGAATTGCCTTGCGAGAACAAGGGCATCCGAGCCGGAAGAATTCCAGAGAGCGCCAGACGCTCGAAGGTTTGGTCCGACCAAGGTCACCGTCTCCTCTGCCTAGTGTCAGAAGGCCGCCCGGAACAACGGCATGAGTTCGCAAACGCGCTTTCGGTCGACCCGGGTCCATGGCTTGTTCTCCACGGTCCTGTCCGTTCCTGACACCAGTCCCGTCTACCGCCTCTCCTTCTCCCTCGGATCATGGACATGGATCCTGATCGAACCCGTCGGCATCACCTCGACGCCGTGCGGCCCGCTACAGTACCTTCTGGGGACCGGCGCCTCCTCGCCAGACCAAACCGTCAGTCCTGCCAACGGCTCGTCGTTTCATTCACCGCCTCAACTCAGCGCAAACGACGCATACGATTGCGACCGCCGCCAAGGGGCAATTTCGCGGATCACTCCCCAACCAGCGCACGAAGGCGCTCGTAAATCGCCGTTCCCGAAAGCGCATCGTTCCCTTGGGCCAAGTCCCAGGCGCTCTCTCCCTTGTCGTTGAGCGCCATGGGATCGGACCCGGCGGCAATCAGTGCCTCGACAATGGCAGGAGTCTTGGTCCGGCTTGCTGCAGCATGCAGTGCTGTCCACCCGTCCACCGTGCGCGCGGCCACATCGGCCCCGGCGGCAATCAGCGTGTCGATGATGGCGGGGTTGTCGCTCTTGGCTGCTGCCATGTGCAGCACTGTCAATTCGCCCGTCGCGCGCGAGGCCACGTCGGCCCCGACCGCAATCAGCGCGTCGATGATGGCAGGGTTGTCGTTGTTGGATGCCGCAATGTGCAATGCCGTGAACTCGTGCGCCCCGCGCGCGGCCACATCGGCTCCGGCGGCATTCAGCACGTCGATGATGGCAGGGTTGACGCTGTTGGATGCTGCCAGGTGCAGTGCCGTCCACCCGTCCACCGTGCGTGCGTCCACATCGGCCTCGGCGACAATCAACACATCGATGATGGCAGGATTGGGGTTGTAGAACGCCGCCACGTGGAGCGGCGTCCGGTCCTCGTAATCGCGCGCCTCACTGTCCGATCCGGCCTCCAGAAGCATCACAGCGATAGCGGGATCAGTTGCGTACGTTGCGGCCAAATGAAGCGGCGTCCATCCTTCCGCGTCCCTTGCCGACAGATCGGCTCCGGCCGCGAGCAGGATCTCCACGATCTCGGGATTGTCGGCGACCTTCGATCTTTCCTCGAGCTTCTCGACAAGCTGCGCCATTGCAGCATCTGGAGCCATGACGTCGGGATAGCTGGTCAAGGCCAGGTGGAGCGAACTCTCGCTGTCCTTGCTGCGAGCCCTCGGATCAGCTCCCGCCTCCAGCAACGCCTTGATCATCGGGAGATTCCGCGCAAATGTCGCCCGATGGAGCGGCACGATGCCTTCCATGGAACGCATCGACGGGTCTGCCCCGGCTTCCACCAGCACCTCGACGAGCTTGGGATCAGACGACAAGAGAGACACGTGGTGGAGTGGCGTTGTCTCGAACCCGTCGTCCCACGCATTCGGGTCCGCGCCCTCCTCCACCAACAACGTCACGATCGCCGCAGCGCGCGAGTCCGGCACCATCCAAGCGGACAGGCGGTCCGCCATCCAGTCTGGAAACCAGTCCCACACCGTCCCAGGGATCAGGGAGGCCGCTTCCGCTCCCAGCCCGATGAAATGAAGTGGTGTGAAGCCGTCAACATCCCTTGCACTCGGATCAGCGCCCGCCTCGAGCAGCATTGCCATGCCAACGGGGTCGCCCAGAGACGCCACCGCCATATGCAGGGGCGTGAGACCGGAGTCTGTCCGCGCCACGGGGTCTGCGCCGGCATCCAGCAATGCCTCGACGATGCGACTGCCGTCCGTCAGCATCGCTGCGTAATGGAGGGGTGTGACGCCTTCATCTCCCCGCGCCATGGGATCGGCCCCGGCGACCAGACACGCGCGCACGTCGGACACCGCGGCCAACCTGAAGAATTCCACCGTGTTCCAGTCCTCGCAGTCGGCTGCCCCGGACGGCGAGGCCGCGAACGCGAGTGTCAGCAGAACGGCACCGGCAGCGAGACGACTCTGGCGCAACCCGTTCGGTCCCATGCACATCCTCGCCGATTTCGGTATCCCGCGATCTCTCATGATTGCCGATGCGCTGCGTGGAACGCAATCGGCCGACGCCGGAAGGTTCAAGCGCTCTGTCGCGGGACCACCACGGAATCACTGGTCACCCCGAAACGGAGTGACGCGAACACCTTGGTTCGACCGTCATCGTGGCGACGATTGTCACTTCCTGCGCGACCATGCCAGGAGCGAGGGCGGTGAGGACAAGATCTCATGAGTTCAACAGGAGTCTGACTTTCCGCACCTTGACCGACAACGCCGACATGCATCTGAAGAACCGGTCGTTGACCTGTCCGGACCAAGCGGACGGCCGAACTGTCACCGGCTTGATTCTTTACCGGATCACTGTCTTTCACCCATCAAGGTGATTATCCGACTTCTGCATGCCGGTGGACGTCATTCTTGATGGTGCTGAGCGCAGCGGGGACGACGCAGATATGATCATCCATGGTGGTTAGCGATCCAGTCTTGATATCTCGATATGTTATACTATATCTTTCTATGATATGATATAGAAAAACATCTCAATAATGTACGCAACGCAGAACATCATCGACACGCTCAAGGGTGCACGAGTCGCCAACGGGCTCAGTCAGCGGGCCCTGAGCAGGCGCACGGGCGTACCGCAGAGCCACGTCTCCAAGATCGAGAACGGCGGTGCCGACATCCGCCTGTCGAGTCTGATCGAACTGGCACGCGCGCTCGATCTCGACCTGAGGCTAATCCCGCGCAGGGCCGTGCCTGCGGTCGACGGCGTCATGCGCAGCATGACCCCGAGTATCGCGGCAACACCGGTCGTCAGGGATCTCAACCGTATTCTGGATGTCGTCAGGGACCTCCGCATCGCTTATCCCGATCTGGGCGAACTGAAGGAAATCCAGGAGAGCTTCCAGGTCCTGAAGACTCTGCGCAACGTCGACAGGGAAGCGGAAGCACTGAGGAATACAGGCAGGCTCATCCGCAAGCTGCAACGGTCCTGCAGGAAACTGGCCGGAACAGGGCGGGGCGATGCTGAACAGACAGAGGCAGTCCGCAACGCAGCAGGGATTCCGTCAGAACAACGTCACGCGCTTCGAGGGGCGGCGCGCGCCTTGCAGGACCTGCGCAACAAGCTTCTGGATGCCGCCCCGCCGTTGCCGTCGCTGCCGAGGCCGGCCTATCGACTGGACGATGACGAGGATGGCTGACGTCTTCGTCCTCAATGTCAATCTCCATGGCAAAACGATCGGAACCCTGACGCACGTCGGCGGCGATCGTACGCTCTTCAGTTTCACGGACGAGTACATCGCCGACGAGAACCGACCTACTTTCGGGTTGCGGTTCCGCGATGAGTACGGACAGCTGATAACCGGGTTTGCAGTCACACAGAAGCGCCTGTTGCCCTTCTTTTCGAATCTGCTGCCCGAAGGCATCCTGCGGGCGTACCTCGCCCGCCGTGCCGGGGTCAATCAGGAGCGCGAGTTCCATCTGCTCTGGGCCCTGGGCCAGGACCTCCCGGGCGCCATCACTGTCGAGCCTGCAAACGGCGAAGAATGGCCGCCTGCCACCGAGCGCAAGGGCGCCCCCGAAGCCGGGGAACTCAGGAAGGCACTGCGCTTCTCACTCGCCGGCATCCAGCTGAAGTTCTCGGCAGCCCACGGCGACAAGGCTGGCAATGGCCTGACCATACCGGCATCCGGTGTCGGCGGTTCATGGATCGTCAAACTGCCCTCCCAGCGATTTGAAGGTATGCCCGAGAATGAGTATGCGCTCATGACCCTGGCGCGACTGGTCGGAATCGATGTCCCGGAGATTCAGCTCATCGACATCGATTCGATCGCAAACCTTCCGGAAGGGGTTGGCGGCCTCCCGGGACCGGCGCTGGCGATCAGGCGTTTTGACCGCACAGCGAACCTCCAGGTTCACACAGAGGACTTCGCGCAGGTCTTCGGTGTCTACCCCGAGGAGAAGTACCGAAGGGCGAGCTACCGCAACATCGCGACTGTGCTTGGAGCAGAAGCCGACGAAACCGATGTCGAAGAGTTCATCAGGCGCCTGACCTTCTGCACCTTGACCGGCAACGCCGACATGCATCTGAAGAACTGGTCGTTGATCTATCCGGACAGGCGGACGCCTGCTCTCGCACCCGCCTACGACCTGGTCTCGACCATTCCCTACATCGAGGATGAGGAAGCCGCGCTCAAGTTCGCAAGAACAAGGCGCTTTGACGGGTACACGCCCGATGAACTCTCCTACCTTGCGGGAAAGGCCGGCCTCGCTGAAACACCGGTGCTCAACACCGCCAGGCGCACGGTGGAGCGTTTCCACGACGTCTGGCAACGGGAGAAGAACAACCTGCCGCAGCGAAAACAGGTGACGGAACGTATCGATGCCCATCTCAGGACGCTGCGGAGTTGGACAGCGAGAATCGGCTGAATCCGGAAGCGGGTCATCATGCGGCTCACGCCTCCCGGGAGAAGGCCCTTGGATCTCACCCGGGCTGCCGGACGCCATCCCGGCTGGCAGTGCGAATCACAACCGAACACCTAGCCGCCTTGTCTCATACTCCCCTGCGAGAGCCGTGTGATTTCGCCGTATTTTGCCTTCCGGGCGTCCTGATCGCCGTGTG
>JAJEHK010000212.1 GCA_022823765.1 Alphaproteobacteria bacterium
GCTTCCCGGCTTCCCGGCTTCCCGGCTTCCCGGCTTCCCGGCTTCCCGGCTTCCCGGCTTCCCGGCTTCCCGGCTTCCCGGCTTCCCGGCTTCCCGGCTTCCCGGCTTATTGTAACAGCCGCACCGTCCGGGTTTGTCAAGTGCCGCGAACACCTCCGACTTCGAACCTCGTCCAGGGCAACCGCAATCGCCGTCCACGCTCCTCGCACTGAACCCATGGTCATCCCCCCGGACCGCATACAAAAAAACACCGGGTTCTGCGCCTCAGGAGAGGGCGCATCTCCCAGTTCGAGCCGCCTAGTACCAAACGCGAAACGCGAAGGCAAACTCGGGTGTACGTCCCTGATCGGAGAGCTGACTGCAGGTTTCGTCACGATCACGGCATTGCGGGAGATTTTCGACGCGGGTCGGGTTGTCGTGGCGTGCGGTGACATTTTGGGGAGCGGTCGGACGTGCCGGATGAGGGGATGACGGCGCCGGAATGCGGTTCGGCCGTGTCCCATCGGGCCCTGACGGTTGTGCTGTCGGATTGCGGACGCAGTTGTCGTGTTGCACCGTGGTTCGGCGCATGGAGCGTGAGCGGGTGGCGCGTTCAGGCCGGTGGCGGGATGGCGGCGAGCCGTGCCTGGGCCTGGAGGATCAGCGGGGTATGGACCCGCACCCGGATGCGCCCGGCATGGCGGGAGACCCGCGCGCAGGTCATAAGGAGAGCGGCCCGCAGGCTCCTAATGCGCCGCCACAGCCATCCCTCGCCGAGCGCCGCGCGGCGCAGCAGCGCGGTCAGGTTGAGCGCCAGGGCGGCCATCTCCAGCCAGACGCCGTTGGCGCCGATCCGCCCCGAGGGCAGGAGGCCGGCGGCCATGTCGTTCTTGAGGACCGCGTGGACCTCCTCGCCGCGGCCACAGCGGTCATGGGCCCAGGCGACGATCTCGCCCGCGGTCATCGGCGCCAGAGCGTCGTCGGGCTCCGCGTCGTCGGGCGACGGGATGTTCGTGAGCAGGGCATGGACCTCGAAGGCCGGCTGTCCCTGGCGGGCCGGGATCTGATCGTCCAGAACCCCGAGCGTCCCCTCCAGAGGCCGCCGGCTCACCAGGTAGCGGAACCGGTGATGGCGCTTCGCCGCGACCGCCATCTTCGAGACGAACGGCAGTTCGGCACAGGCCGTTCCGTCCGCCTGTTCCTGCCACGCCCTCTCCCCGAGACGGTCCACCTGTGCCATCAGGGCCGGCGAGCGCTGAGCGCCGCACACGAAGGCGATCACCCCGAAGCGGGCAAGGCTCCCGGGACGCGAGGAGGGATCGTTGGCGAGACGCACCGGGGCCTCCTGGTAGCCCGCGCCATCGGTTCTCAGCCATACCCTCTCGACCGCCGAAGGCAGCCGTTCCAGGGTCTCGAGAACACCCCCGTCGTTGTCCCACGACGCCGGCACGTTGCCGTCGCGCATCTCCACCCACGGCGCCATCCCGATCTCGGGAACGAACGCCACCAGGGGCTGGTAGCCGCGTTCCCCGGGAACCTTCCCCGTCGCCGCCCGGTACGTCGCAAGACAGTCCCGCTTGCCCGAGGCAATCACCGCCGCATCAAGATCGATCGTCACCTCGCCGATCGACGCCTGCGCCACGCCGCGGGCAACAAGGCGCCGGAACACCTCGTCGATCACTCCGTGACAGGCCGGCTTCGACGGAACCCATGCCTCGCCGCGATGCGCGCAGCTCGCCGGATCGTGAAACCGGTCAAGCCAGTCCCGCAGCGAGCGCGGCGAGGGAAAGCAGCGCTCGCGGCCACCACGGAACCGCGCCGCAAGCGCCCGCTTCGACACCCCGAGAAGGCGGCCCTCGTGCGACCGCACCAGGCGGACCAGACCCCGGTCCTCCTCAAGACGCTCGATGTCCGAGACACTGTCGAGACCGGCCACGTTGAGAAGCACCAGCGCCAGCATCATCTGGCCATCGTGCCAGCCCTGCGAACGCCCGGCGGGAAGGTCCGCAAGAAGGCGCGTCTTCAGAAGAAGCTCAAGGTAGAGAACCAGGCCGCCGCGCGAGGTCACCGAAGCGGACCGGGTGAGACCCTCGAAGTTGACAGGAGAGCGTGTCGACACGACCATGGCGCGGCACTCCGGTTGTGTTGCCCCGCTCGGGGCGGTGAGTGGCCAACGCACTGTCTACACGACGCAACCGGGTGCTTCCACACCACAGGCGTCATGCGCTCTCGCCCCTTGCGCCCCTGGAGCGGAAGACGCCGCGCCATGTCCCCGGTCGCCGGATCGCAGCCGCCGCCGTCATCGGCGGTGTCGTGCCGCCGGATGGCAACGCCGCCACGCCCGATTCGCACCGCGTGGCCGGCGAAACCGGCCCCGGTTGCCGCGAACCCCGAAAACATCACCAGATGGGTGAACTCCTCGCAGGCCGACCGCCGCAGCAAGCACCTCAACATGCTCGAAAATCTGCGCTCGGAAAATCTTTGATCGCCGATCAGGGTACGTCGCGCCGATCACGACGGCGACGCCCCTGCCGGCGCCCGCGGCTGGTCCGTCATCGGAGGTGGCGGCAACGCGGACAGCGGCCGGTGCGCTCGCCCTGTCACGGCCGACATCGGCACGAGCGGCAACTCCGTCGGCATCGTCGCCATGTCGTCGCGCAGCGATGGCGAACCCGGTGCGGGTCGGTCCCGTCATCGCTCACGGCAGACGTGCCGCCAGAACCACGGTCAAATGTCGCTAGAATCGCCGTCAAGTGTCACCAGAATCACGGTCAAGTGTCGCCAGAATCTGCACCCACTCAGGCACCCGATACACAGCACGTGGTCCGAGCCTGCGGAGTGCTGATCGCTCACGCGCAATATATGCTTGTGTTCGACAGGTTCGAGAATTGATGACTATGCCCCCGCTACCCGGGTGAAGCGACCCGGAATGGCGGACAGCCCCGCATGGGAGTCTCAGCCCATCACAGGCCCGTGCCTCAGAGTTTGAATCATAACTCATTGTTTTTTTGTGTTTATGAATCATGCGCTTAACTCCCGTGCTACCCGGTGCATCAGGAACCGGCAGGCCGCCAGCCTGGCCCATGCCAAGGCGCTTGCCTCGGTGCGATCGGATCGGGGTCTCCTCCGCCACCGTCCCAGGTCAGCGGAGCACCACGACCGTCTCGGAGCCCGCGACGTGTGCCGGGTGACGAATGATCGTGCCTGTGGTCCGTTGCCACTGAAGGTGACCTGATCGACCCTATAGCCGGACAGGCAGCACCGTTGTGCCGGCTACCCATTTCGTCGCTTCCGGGCGCCGGCTCATATGGACTCCGTTTCATCAATCCGACACATGCCGGGAAATCGGCCACCACCGAAACACAGGGCGTTGCCCTGACCACGAATCAGGCGACCTCGCCTGCTTTGCGCCACCCTTCAGTTCTGGCGGCTCATCGGCCTCACCGCCAGACCGCAACCTTGTCTGCGGTCACAACCCGTCTGTCTCGGCGGGGGCCTCATAGAAGGTGAAGTCCGCAGCATCGAGGTCGGCAAGATTGACGTTCTCCAGCGTGATCGTACCGCCGTTGTGCGCCGAAAGGTCGATCACGACGTTGTTGTTGTCCTGCGTGACGGCCAGATCGCTGAAACCGGTGATGCCGGTGAAGGCGCTCAGATCGATCAGGTCCTCGCCGTCGGTGAAATCCGTGACCGTGTCATCGCCGTTGTTGTGTGCGAACACGAACGTGTCGGCGCCAGCGTTGCCCGTCAGCGTATCATCGCTGGTGCCGCCCTGGATCGAGTCGTCACCCTCCCCGCCGGTGAGCGTATAGAGTTCGAACATGTCTTCCGTCAGGGAACTGGTGTCGGTCACACCTTCCAGCGTGATCGTGCCGCCGCCGTACGCTGTCAGGTCGATCAGCACGCCTGTCACGTTGTTGTCTTCGTCCGTGACCGTCGAGAAGGTCGCGCTCAACTGCTCCCAGGTCAGCGCGTGGTAGAGGGCGGTAAGGTTGATCTTGTCGTTGGCACCATCGAAGTCGGTGATGGTGTCGTTGCCGTGGCCATCGTAGAAAACGAAGGTGTCGGCTCCTGTTCCACCGGTCATGGTGTCGTTACCCGCGCCGCCGATCATCAGATCGTCACCCGCCCCGCCGGACAGAGTGTCGTCGCCTTCCCCACCCATCAGGACGTCACTGCCTTCACCGCCTTCCAGGGTGTCATCGCCTTCCTGTCCGAACAGCCAGTCATGGCCGAGGCCGCCCTTCAACGTGTCGCCGCCTTCCATGCCGTAGATGATGTCGTTGCCGACGCTGCCCTCAATGATGTCGGCGCCATCACTGCCATAGTAGTAGGCGCCGTTGGCGCCGCTGCCGTCAGGCAGGGCGAACATGTTGGCGGTCAGATCCGTCGCGGTCACACCCTGGAGCGTGATCGTGCCGCCACCCCAGGCGCTCAGATCAATCACGGTCGCCGTTTCGTCCACGCCCGGCGTGTTCGCGTCGTCCTCGATCTGTGACATCGCCGCCTGCAACGCATCCCAGGTGATGGCGACATTGAAGCCCGAGAGATCAATCCTGTCGTTGGACGTGTCGAAATCGGTAATCGTGTCGGAGCCGTGTCCTTCGGAGAAATAGAAGGTGTCGGCGCCGGCGCCTCCCGTCATGGTGTCGTCATCGGCGCCACCGGAAATGGCGTTGTCGCCCCCGTCTCCGACCAGGAGATCGAGGTAGAACATGTTGGAGGTCACGTCGCTGACGTTCGTCACGCCATTCAGGATGATCGTGCCGCCGCCCCACTCGCTGAGATCGATCTGCACCCCGGTAACGACGTTGTTGTCGTCCGTGACCGTGGTGACCTTCGAACTCAACTGGTCCCAGGTGATCGTCTGGTCGAAGCCGCGCAGATAGATCCTGTCACCTTCGGCGGCGTTGAAGTCCTGGATCGTGTCGGTGCCGTGACCTTCAGAAAACACGAAAAGATCGGCGCCGCTGCCTCCGGTCAGGTCATCGTCGCCGGCCCCGCCGATGATGATGTCGCTACCGCCCCCGCCGTCGATCGTGTCGTTGCCTGCTCCGCCGTCGAGACGCTCGACAAGATACGGGTTGTCCGAGCCGATGATGGTGTCGTCACCGGTGCCGCCGAAGGCCCATCCGCCGTGACCCGCCAGGGTGATCGTATCGTTGCCGCTACCGCCGAACACATCGTCGTAGATGCCCCAGCTCCACAGCTTGTCGCCGCCGCTGCCACCGAGGATGATGTTGAAATGGCGCCCGCCGGCGCCCCCGTAATCGTCGCCCCCGGCGAAATCTACAACATCGATCCCGTCCGTGCCGGCCGTGCTTTCATCGGCTTCACCACCGACATGAATTGTGACGGGTGTGGGATTGTTCGTGTTGTCGGCCATGCTCAGATCTCCATCGTTGCGGATCACCACCTACTGAAAATAATCACGTAATTTGTCCGCTTCAATACCTGATGCCTGAGCAACGGGTGGAGAGTTTCCAGTCATCCCGGCTGCGCCCGTTGCCTTCCGGACCCGGTCTTCGCGGGTCCGGCTTGCACTCTTCCGCGCGATGGGAGATCCGTGCAGCCGCCATGGACTGACTCTCACGAGCGAGGCGTACACCCGACGGAGGTGACTCAATTTGCAGTATGGACGGGCACGATGGCTGTCGATACGTCGGCTTGGGCCGTCGGAAGATGGTGTTTCCAGGATGAATCCGAGAGGAAGGAGACGTCCATACTCGCTATTGCCGACACGAAGCCAGCCGTTTCGCTGTGGCACGGCGATGACATATCGGGCGACTTTCCCTAAAGTCACCGCAGCTTTCCGGGCAGACTGCCCGCAGTACGCCACGTCGGGGGGAGTTCTACGCTTGATCTCAGTGGACAGGCCTTGGGAGTGTTCCGGAGACGGGATTGCCTGGGCGACTTCGGGGCAGCAGGACGAAAGGTGATGACGGACATCCGGCCGGGCGGCATGGAAATCCGGATGGCGTTGGCGGAGAGTCGACGACTCTTCGTGTCCGTGGGTCTCTTCAGCGTGTTCGTCAACCTGCTGATGCTGACCGGACCGCTCTTCATGCTGCAGGTCTATGATCGGGTCCTGACATCGCGCTCCGAGGCAACGCTCGTAACCCTGGTGGTGATCACCGCGTTCCTGTTTCTGATGATGGGGATTCTCGATTACGCACGGGGTCGGGTGTTGGCGCGCGCCGGTGTTCGATTGCAGGACCGGCTCGATTCGCGCGTGCTGAAGGCGATCCTGACCCGCGCCGTTGCTCCGGCGGAGCGGGCGCGTCCGGCGACAGGGTTGAGGGATCTGGAAGCAATCCAGCGATTCGCCTCGGGTACCGGACCGTTTGCGTTCTTCGATGCGCCTTGGACTCCGGTGTTTCTCGCCGTGTTGTTCATGTTCCACTGGATGCTGGGAATCCTGGCGGTGTTCTCAGGATTCCTGCTCCTTGTCCTTGCCCTTCTCAACCAGGCACGAACAGGGCGTCTGCAGCAGGAACTCGGCGAAGCCACCGCCCGGTCCGGGCACTTCGTCGAACAGATGCGTGCAGGCAGCGAGACCGTTCAGGGACTCGGAATGCAGGACACGGTGGTCGCGCGGTCGGGTACCCTGCGGCGCGAACTGCTCGGTCACACTCTGGCGGTCTCGGATCGAAGCGGTTTCTTCGGTGTAACCGCGAAAACGCTCCGGCTATTCCTCCAGTCGATGATGCTCGGTCTTGGCGCATGGCTCGCAATTCAGGGGCTGGTGAGCTTTGGTGTCATCATCGCCGCATCAATCCTGCTTGGCCGTGCGCTTGCCCCGATCGACCAGGCGGTTGGACAATGGCCCCTCCTGCAACGGGTGCTGGTAGCCCGCCGCTCCTTGACAAAACTCCTGGAGGAAACGCCTCCCGAGAGGATTAGGACCACGTTGCCCGTTCCGCGTGCCGTCCTCGACATACAGAACCTCACCGTTATCGCGCCGGGAGCGAAAGTGCCATCGGTGAGGGGCGCGTCCTTTCGCCTCGAGCCTGGGAAAGCAGCAGGAATTGCGGGACCGTCGGCATCGGGCAAGTCCACGCTGGCCCGGGCCCTGGTGGGGGTGTGGAGGCCAGCGGGAGGCTCGGTACGCCTCGATGGTGCGGAACTCGATCAGTACGGCCCGGCACTGGGCCAGCACGTGGGTTATCTGCCACAGGAAGTGATTCTGTTCGAGGGAAGTGTTGCCCAGAACATCGCCCGGATGTCCGCTGATGCCCGGGATGAGGACATTGTGGATGCCGCGAAGCAAACAGGGGCACACGAGATGATTCTGAGATTGCCCGACGGTTACGATTTCCAGGTATCGGCGGGTGGTGCTGCACTGTCGGGCGGGCAGCGCCAGCGAATCGGACTGGCCCGGGCGTTCTATGGTGCGCCCGTGGTGGTCGTGATGGATGAGCCGGACTCGAATCTTGATGCCGAGGGAACGCGGGCGCTGACACGCGCGGTCCAAGGGCACAAGAAGCGCGGTGGTGCGGCATTGATCGTGGCGCACCGCCACGGAGCATTCGCGCAATGCGACACCGTCTACGTGATGGAAGCGGGACGACCCGTCCCGGCGACGACCGGACGTCGCAAGACGCCGGTGAGACAACTGCAGTCGGGTGCCGGAGACCGGCCGATGCCCGAGGCGTCCCGTGCGCGAAGCGCCCGCCCCGGAAAACCTCGTCCGGTGGACGAGTCAGGCGTCACCGTCCTGCCCTCCAGAGGAATGCGTCCGGTTCTCCCCTCTCGGGAGCAACAGATCGCCGACGCCATTGCCCGCGTCACCCGTGCGCGTCTGTCGTCGCACGACGACGACCCGGACAGGAGAGACGGCGCGATTGACGGTGACGGTGTCGAGGTTGTGCGTCGTGTTTCCAGCGACGACGTATCGTGACAGCACTCGCGCACCACCGGGGCTTCTCGGCGCGGCGCGGCCTGGTGCTCGGCTTTGGCGGAACCGTTGTCCTGGTAGGTGGATTCGCTGCGTGGAGCGTGCTGGCCTCGATCTCCGGAGCGGTGGTGGCGTCGGGCGTGGTCGGCGTCGAAAACCGTAACCAGGCCGTCGAGCACATCGATGGGGGTACCGTCAACGAGGTTCTGGTTCGCGACGGTGACCGCGTGGCGTCCGGCGATCTGCTCTTGCGCCTTGACGATGCGCACCTGCGGCTGGAAGAAACAATTCTTGTCGCCCAGTATGCCGAACTTGTGGCGCGGCGGAACCGGCTTGAAGCCGAGTTCGGGGGCCATGACGCCATCTCATGGGATCAGGACCTCGTCGAACTCGCCGAAGACGACCCGGATGTCCGGGATACTCTTGATGGGCAGGAGCGTCTGTTTCGGGCGCGTTGGGCGGCCCGCACCGGCGAAGTTGCGCGTCTCAGGGAGCAGATCGGACAGGCCCATGACGAAATCGCCGGACTCGAGCACCAGGCTGCCTCTCTCGACAATCAGCGCGTGTTGATCTCGGACGAACTCGAGGCACAGAAGTCGCTGTTTGACGAGGGACTATCGCTGTTGTCCCGTGTGCTTGCTCTTGAGCGTGCGGCGCAGAACCTGGAAGGGCAGTCCGGAGCGACGATGGCCGCGATCGCCCGCATCCGGGGCCGCATTGCGGAACTGGAGATCGCCATACTGCAGATTGACACGCGCCGGATCGAGGATGCCGAGGAACTTGCACGGGCCGTCAGTGCACAGGAACACGAGGTCGAGGAACGACTTGTTTCGGTGCGTCGACGACTGCAGGGCATGGAGGTCAGAGCACCGGTTGCGGGAGACGTGTTCGACATGATCGTGTTCGCGCCCCAGGAAGTGGTTCGACCGGGTGAGACGATCCTGCAGATCGTGCCGCTTGATGCCCGCCTCGTCGTGGTGGCGCGCATCAATCCTGTCGATGTGGACCAGGTGTACCCGGGCCAGCCGGCCGTGCTTCGCTTCTCGGCATTCCCGGCGCGTGAAACCCCGGAATTTGACGGTCGCTTGGTCCGGGTGTCGGCAGACGCCGTTTCGGACGAGTCCACCGGGTTGTACTGGTATGACGTGGACCTTTCCATCGAAGTCCCCGACACCTCCGGCGAGGCGGAAGGCAGCGATGCGCGTCAACTCGGTCACCTCGCGGTGACGCCCGGCATGCCGGTGGAAGTGCATATCCAGACAGCCGAGCGGTCCGTTATCAGTTATCTGGTCAAGCCGGTGACGGACTTCTTCCACCGCGCGCTGCGTGAAGATTGATCCCGTGACCATGGACACGCCCGCTGACGCCACGACCGAGGTCGCGCTCACCAACGACATTCGTGAACTGGCAGGTGTCGCCGCACACATCGACGACTTTTGTGCCAGCAGGGAGTTGGCTCCGGAAATAGCCTATGCGGTCAATCTCGCGATCGAGGAGATGCTGAGCAATACCATCAGTCACGGCTACGAGGATGACGAGACGCACCGGATCGAAGTCATCGTGCGGCTTGAAGAGACGACGCTGGCGGTCATGATCGTTGATGATGGCAAGACCTTCGACCCGACGAAAGTGAAGGAGGCCGATGTCACGATGTCGCCCGAGGACCGGGAACTCGGCGGGCTCGGGATCCTGCTCGTCAACCGGATGATGGACAGTGTGGAGTATCAGCGCCGCGGCGGCTGCAATGTCGTCATCCTGACCAAAGATGCGTCCGAACATGTGGAGGTATCCGTGACGGACGATCCCCAGGAAGGCGTTTCGTGAAGATGGCGGGGTCGCCAGACGGCGACATGTTGACCGGCGCCCCGATCGACTGAACCGATAGGGCGCGCGCCGCATGGCCCTTCCTCGCCGTGAGATCAGCGTGAAGTCATGCAATCATTGCCCGAATGAAGTCGGGTACGCCGAACATCCGCGATCAAGAAACCGCTAGATTCAGTCGACAGACGTACTCGTGGACGTCACCGGGTCGTTGAACGCAAAGTCTGTGGCGTCAAGGTCATCAACGGAGAAGTCCTCGAGTCTGATTGTGCCTCCGCCCTGAACTACGGTGCGACTGATCACCACATCATCACCGTCCTGTCTGATTGAGAGGTCGGAAAACCCGTGATGCTGGTGAAGTTGCGGTTGGCCCTCGATCACCAGACCGCTAGTGCGGTATCCGATCAGGTTGGATCATATCCGGCGGCGGTGAAGTAGTTTCGGCATTCCTGGGGCTGGATGGTTTCGAGGATGCGGGCGATGGTCTTCCATAGGCCTTCCACGGTGCGCTCGGCGGCCTTGCGTAGGTTCGCCTTGAGTTTGGAGAAGGCCATCTCGATTGGGTTGAAGTCAGGGCTGTAGGGCGGGAGGAAGAGGAGTTCGGCGCCGGCCGCTTCGATCCTGTCTCGTACCTCTTGTCCCCTGTGGCTGGACAGGTTGTCCATGATGATGATGTCGCCCGGGCGCAGCTCGGGGAGCAACACCCTCTCGACATAGGGCTCGAAGGCCAGGCGGTTGATCGGTCCGTCGAGCACGAAGGGAGCGATCATGCCTCCCAGCGTGAGTCCGGCGACGAAGGTCGAGGTCTTCCAGTGACTGTTCGGCTGGCCCATGCTGAGGTGCCGCCCCTTGAGGGCGCGGCCATGGGTGCGGGCCATGTTGGTCTTGGCCCAGGTCTCGTCGATGAAGACCAGGCGGGCCGGATCGAGCGCGGTCTGGCTCTCGCGCCAAGCTTGCCGGCGCTCAAGAACGTCCGGGCGGTCCTGTTCGCTCGCGTAGCCCGTCTTCCTCTTGCGCGTCATGCGGCGGCGGCTCGGTGAACGCCGTTGTATTGCCCGTCATGATCATGAAGCCGATGCACACGATGCTCGCGACTGCTCGCCTCATTGACCTTCCCTCCGATCTCGGCAGTAGCTGTCCAAACTCACTATCGTACCCGATACATCCGCCCGGCAGCTGCGGCTCCGTGTG